>CACZPU010000139.1 GCA_902783165.1 uncultured Prevotellaceae bacterium | reverse complement strand
GGTGTGCGCCACGTTCATTTTCAAATTCATCGGCAACTTCTACATGGGGCTGCAGTTGCCTGCCATCAACAATCTATTAGTTGCTTGTGGCAACACTACCGTTCTTCTGGGAACACTCTGCGCCCACCTCTGTGGATGCCATTCGCTGCTGGTCATTGCTTTGATTAACACCATGTCGCCGCTCATGGTCTATTTGATTGCCTATCCCATCACTTTCTCCAGAAAATACCACCTGCTACGGCCCTCGTGGCAATATGTGAAAGCCTCTGCATTCAAAGAACTATTTGTCATTGGCATCAATTTTTTTGTGTTACAGATTTCCGCAGTTCTATTGTTCTACTCCACAAACATCATCATTTCGCACCTATTCTCCCCGAGTATGGTCACCCCCTATCAGATTGTATATAGATACTTTATGATAGCTTTGCTATTGTTTACCGTTTTCTGTGTGCCCTACTGGACTGCTACGACCGATGCATACGTGCGTAAAGACTTTGCATGGATGGAACAATCCAACCGTGTGCTCAACATCATCATTGCCATCGTATTTCTCATCATCGTCTCCATGATATTGCTCTCTGATTTCATCTATAGCATATGGATTCAAGACAAGGCTCATGTGCCGTTCGCCATCACCGTACTGGGTGGACTTTACCAATTCATTCTGATTTGGAGCACCAGATATTCCATCATTCTCAACGGCATTGGTGCACTTAGACTGCAGACCATCTGCACCATCTGCGCCGCAATCAGCTTCGTGCCGCTCGCTATCATTGTGGGCAAAACAACAAAAAACATCAACCATTTGCTGCTAGTGATGTGTGCTGTCAACACGCCGGGACTCATCATCAACGCCATACAGTACAACAAGTTATTAAGCGGTAAAGCATCTGGGATATGGATAAAATAACCGGCCGACAAATATTAAACGAAAAATGGAAGCCTTTCATTACGGGAAACCGATATTATAAGTGACAATAAAACCATTTACATACATAGAAAAGTGAAACTACAAAGATGAACAGCAAAACTACAAGAAAAATAAATATAGACATCTTCCAGCTTGCAACCACCATATGGAAAGATTGGAAAAAGACATCGCTTTGGTGTATCACATTTGGAGTTTTTGGAGTAATCGTGGCGTTCAGCATTCCCCGCATTTACAAATCCAATGTGCTCCTTGCACCAGAAACATCATCAACAAGCGGAATACTCTCCAGTGTCTCGTCTTTAGCTTCAATGGTGGGATTGGATGCGAATGCCAAACTGACCACCGATGCCATTTATCCCGAAATCTATCCTGACTTAATCAAGTCTACCGACTTCCTCATTCGCCTTTTCGACATACAAGTGGCAACATTAGATGGAAAAACAAAAACAAGCTACTACGATTATCTGCTGAAGCACCAAAAACACACTTGGTGGTCTTATCCGTTAAGAGCATTGGCCAAACTTTTCAAAAAAGAGGAGCAAAAGAAAAGAAAGACACAAACAGACGATGAAAAGCCATATCTGTTGTCAAAAACCGAATTTGGAATATTAAAGAAGATAGAAAACAACATAGAATGTAACGTAGACAAAAAGACTGATGTCATTTCCATAACCATCAAATCCCAAGATCCTCTTGTTTCAGCTACAATGGCAGACTCTGTGAAAGAAAACCTACAGTCTTTTATCACAAAATACCGCACACAAAAGGCCAAGAACGACTTAGCTTTCATAGAGAAATTGTTTAAAGAGTCGAAAGAACAATACAACAAGGCCCGCCAACAATATGCTTCGTTCTGCGATGCCAACGCTGGAGTAATCCTCCAATCGGTAAAGTCAAGACAAGAAGAGCTTGAGAACGAGATGCAACTGCAATACAACATCTACTCTCAAGTGGCACAGCAACTTCAGATGGCCAAGGCAAAAGTGCAAGAGCGCACACCGGCGTTCACTGTGGTTCAGTCTGCCACTGTTCCCGTCAAGCACAGCAATGTTCCCAAGATTTTCATTCTTGCGTTTTTTGTGATTCTTGGTTTTGTCATAAGAATATGCATACTCTTATACAAGAACCCCTATCTGCTTGTCTGTTCTAAATAGTAGTCATCATGTCACAAGATAGCAAAACAAACATCTGGTTGGTATGCAAAAAAGAGCGGACGCTCCTCCTCTGCGCCATTGTTTTTGCTATCGTTGTTTCGCTTGTGCAATATTTCTCCATTCCCAAGACCTACCATTCTTCTGTAAAAATTGCCATAGAGACGTCCGATGAAGACATTACAGACAATTTCTTAATAGCAAGCCATTTGCTCAATCTCGGGTATCCAGAAGAGCCGATAAGCAGCATCACTCATGACCCTTTTATCTACCAGAAAATACTCTCGTCAGACCAATTCATCAATCAGGCACTGGCCATCAAACTTCCCTCGCCAAACGGAGAAGGTACCATCAACTATAGGGACTATTTAGAGAAGCACTGTAAGCATCCATGGTGGGCGTTTCTGGAAAGAAAGAAAACTACCGTCGACATGGGAAGAGAGAACATCAAGCACGAGGTTGATTTGCACACAGCCATCCTTACACTGCAAGCGACTGCCCAATCACCCTCCATTGCAGAAATATTAGTCGACTCGGTGGTAAAAGTTTTTGAGGCATATCTTATAGAATACAAATCGAAAAAGTCTGGTATACATGCCCAACATCTGAAGAATATCCGAGCCGATGTTGGCAAGACTTACCACCAAGCCATGAAAGAGAAAATCGATTTCGAAGATACGAATTTCGACTTAAGCACTCCTACTGAACGAATATGGAGTACACATCTCGACAAAGAGGCCAATCGCACACTCAACACATACTCCATGGCTGCCATCAACTATAAGTTGGCACAAATCAAAGAGCAGCAGTCAAAGCCCTCATTTGTCTGTATTGCCAGAAATGGGCGCTCCACTTCTCCCTCCGCACCAAACCTTCCTGTCATTATGGTGGTATGGCTATTCTATTCTCTTTTGTTTACCACGTGGTGGGTACTTCTACGTAATAAATTCATTCACAAAACCGATTGACATGGCGTGGGGCTTTATCATCATATTGGCGTTGTTCATAGCAGCCTTCTTGTTTTTCCGAATCGGCGATTTATTCTCTCCGTGGCTTATCACCAGTGGTGTGTGGTTCGCCATTCTCATGCTGCTTCAACTTTATGGCGACATGCTCTATCCCCTGCAAGGCCGACTGTACATCAGCATCGCTATTTGGGTACCTGTATTCTTGGCGTCTTCTATCATAACCTACTATGCCCTACCATCTAACGCGCAAACGGCATCGGCAAATAAAATAGAAATCAACGAAACTATTTTCATGATTCTCTATATCATTTCCATGATGTCAACTCCTTTGTATGTCTACCAAATCTTTAAAGTGGCAATGACATTTGGAACAGAGGATTTTCTATATAACCTACGCATATTGGCAGTGTCGGGTGAAGGCGACGCCACTGTATCGCTGCTGAAATATGTCAACGGCATCAACCAGTCATTGTTTATCATTGTAATGTGGCGTGCAGAGCAAACTAAGAGATTTATCTTATATTCTGTTATAGCAGCCAATATCCTTTGCAGCATTGCAATCATGGAAAAGACGTCCATGTTCTTCCTTCTGTTGGTCACCCTTTTTGTCTTTTATGAAAAGAAACGCATCAAAATAAGGACTATTGCCCTGTGGGGGGCCATTATCATCCTAGCATCCTACGGATTCAACTTTGTTCGGAAATCAGTGGCAGACACAACAGAGATGTCATTTGTTGACTTCTTCAACATTTACATTCTGTCACCATCCGTGGCGTACGAAAGAGTGCAAGAGAATCTGAACGACCAGTTTGGCAATCATACTTTTGCTTTCTTCTACGCCTTCCTTACCAAGACCGGCCTAGGTTCGTACGAGGTGGAAACAAAACTCCAAGAGTTTGTGTGGGTGCCTCTCCCCACCAATGTATATACCGTTTTCCAACCATTCTATGAGGATTTCGGATACAAGGGCATCGCTTTCTTTGCCACGCTCTATGGTACCATTTCTGGATGGCTCTACCGGCAGATGAAAAACCGCAATGCCCTGTGTATGTGCATCTATGCGTACATGGTACTATGCCTACTGCTTCAATTCTTCCAAGAGAACCTGCTCATCAGCTTGTCGCTTCTCATACAATACATCATCATCATGGGACTTTGTCTGCAACAAGCAGTTGGCATAAGGTTCCATTTACCATTGAAAAGACAACATGAATAGTCAATTAGCACAAGAAACGGGCATAGTCATCGTGTTTTACCAACCCAACAACGAAGACATACACCATGCCGAGTTGATGGCCAGCTACTATCAAGTGGTGATTGTAGACAATTCTCCACATGCTGTTGCCGACATGGCTGCTCTGAACAACATCGTTTACATCCACCGAGGTGAGAACATGGGAATTGCCACAGCTCAAAACATCGGTATAAGCTATATTATTGAACACCTCCACCAGTTAAATTATCTTGTATTTTTCGACCAGGACAGTCGCCCCGCCATGGATTACCCGCAGGGCATTGTCGAAGAGTACATGCGCATTTCCAAACACATACCACGTCTCTCAGCACTTGGACCTAGAATAAGGAACAAGCAAACACAGGAGGAATACACCCCTGGCGTCCATCATGAGAAGAGAGAGGATTTTGGTTTTGTGGAAAAACAGTTCATCATATCATCGGGATGTTGCATACACAAGCAAACCTTTGTGGAAGTTGGCATGAACGACGACACACTCTTCATCGACTTCGTTGATTTTGAGTGGTGCCTACGCGCTCATAGCAAAGGCTATACATGCGGCATCACTGACAGCATGGAGATGGATCACTTTGTGGGAAGAAAATATCTGGCATTGGGTCCTTTTCGTGACATCATATCAGCGCCACAGCGCTATTTTTACCAATACCGCAATTATATATGGCTTGCACGAAGGAACTATATACCAACCAAATGGAAAATGCTGACAGGGGTCAAGTACATGCTACGTTTTGCTTATCTCCCCTTCTTTTTTCCACAAGGTTTTAGATGCATTGCCTATTCTGTAAAGGGCATTTGTGCAGCTTTCTCAGCCAAACATTCAGCCAACAGACAACAAGCATGATAGAACAATATTCAAAAGCAACCATCCTACTATGTCAAAAATATCCATCTATCTTGAGAACAAGGAGTTGAGCCCCGCTAGCTACTACCGGCTGACGCAATACTTCAGAGACATGCCAGAGGTAAACATACACTCGGCGCTGAATACTCCTATCTACCGCTTTTGGCATCGACAGGCACGTATAGGAAGGGCGCTCTTTGCCATCCCCTTGTATCTCATCTATTATTTCACTACACTCTTCAACCTGCTGGGCGATTGGCTGTTTCTCCAAGGTGACACAATCATCATCTCTCGTGTCGTAACCCCACACAGATTGTTATTGTTGCACAGATTGCTCATACGGCTGCTCTCAGCCAAGAATACCATCATCTGGGACTTTGACGACAATATTATAGAGAGTGGAACAACGTGTCGTGCTGACTTCGACTTCCTCAGCCGATACAGCGATATCATCGTTGTGACAAGCGAATTCCTCCAAAAACTCATCAAACCACAATACAGACAAAAGACCAAACTGCTCTGCACTACCGATGGCGATATGGCTGCTGTCGACTTCAAAAGTATTTGCGAAGACAGAAAAAATGCCTATGAGAACACCATCAACCTGATATGGGTTGGCACTGCATCAAGCCTTGAACATCTTCAATTGATAACCAACGACCTTGACCATGCTGCAAAAGAACTATTGGAAAAGCACAACAAGCAACTCTGCCTGCATGTGGTCTGCAACAAACCCACCAATATAGCCTCTACCTATCTTCAGGTGCTTAACATTCCATGGACACGTGAGCGAGCCATCAGCGAAATCATCGGAGCTCATATCGGCATCATGCCCCTTGCCGACAACAGTTTTACCAGAGGGAAGGGAGGTTTCAAACTTGTACAATATCTCTCGGCCTATCTACCTGTGATAGCTTCCAACGTCGGATTCAACAAAGAGATTGTGACATCACAGTGCGGATTCCTTTCCGACGACAAGCACACACCTGGGGCTTGGGAGATTGCTATCCTCTCGCTTGCAGCCAATTGGGAAAGATACAAAGCCATGTCAATTGCTGCAAGGCAGAGATACGACGCACAATTCTCCTATCAAGAAAACAAGGCATTCTGGCTTCGTACTTGCCAAAGAATACCTTGAATTCTAAAACTACTCATTGTATTCATATTGTCCGTCAAGTGGATTTCTTGCAATGCTGAACAGTTTTCAAAACAACTTGTTTGGGCCACAGCTTGTCGTATCTTAGATTCTTGCAAATATACATAATTGCTGTGAACAACAGATTTCCATTTTTGTTTATTATTATTCAATAAAACTTGTAATAATAATATCTTTCAATCCTTTTCTTCAAATAAAATGGATGTTTTTCCGTTATATGATAGGATGACAATTATCAAATCTATTAAAGAACTGAACATGTACACAATAGCAGGAATCGTTGGAAAAAACAATAGTTCAGACGAAGTACAGTTGTCGGTTGTCTATCAGGAAACAATTCATTTGCCCGAGGAGATTAACCAAGACAACATCGCCATTGCCTTTTGCGGAGAGATAGACAATGGCAACCAAATAGTGAAGTTGCTCCAGCAAGAAGGTGTTTCATGCAACCCAACAAACCACGCTCAGTTGGTAGCCAATTTGTATCGAGTCTGCGGCATTGAGAAATGTTTGGATATCATGGAGGGGGCGTTTGCCTTTGCCATTCATGACAGACAGCTGCACAAGGTGATTTTGGCACGCGACCGTTTCGGACAAGTGCCAATATATTATTCTGAAGACGAAACCTGCTTCCGCTTTGCATCCAGACTAAAGGCACTGCCATCTGGCAAGAAACACTTCGACATCGACAAAACAGCGCTCAACCTCTTCCTCACACTCGACTACATCCCTTCCCCGTACTCCATTTATGAAGGAGTCAAGAAGATGATGCCTGGAACATACATGGTGATATGTCCCGAAGGCCCATCCGAAACACATGTCTACTACAACATCGAAACTCAACTGCATGACACTGCCATCAACGAAGACGAAGCAATACAACAGTTGCACTCGCTAATGGAAGATGCCATAAAGCAGCAAATGAATACTACTAAACCCATTGGAGCCTTGCTGAGCGGTGGCATCGACTCGAGTATTGTCTGCGCATTGATGAACAAGCAATCTGCTGAACCCATCAAGACTTTCTCTATTGGTTTCAACGAACACGACTACGATGAGAGTGACCGAGCAGAACTGATAGTGCGCCACATTGAATCCAATCATACCAAGCATATCTTACAATACAACGACGCACTTGAAAAACTCGACGACATCATCTGCTATTACGACGAACCCTTCGGCGACTCTTCGTCCATAGCTTCCTATTATGCCGCCCGACTGGCGAGCAAAGATGTCAAAGTGGTGCTCACCGGCGATTGTGCCGACGAACTGTTTGCTGGCTACGAAAAATACCTTGCCGACTATTACGCAAGCAAATACAAAAAGATTCCCTGTTTGCTGCGCACGATATTCGAACAATTGGTAAAGATTTGTCCTATCAATGCCTACACCAATAATATGCTGAGAAAGGTGAAGAAGGTTATCAATGCTTCCAAACACAGCGGGTTCGACCTCTATTATGATATGCTCTGTTTGGGATTCAATGACCAACAACGCCAATGGGTGCTGAAAGACAATTACTACAAAGACATTAAACCACTTTATCAACAACGCTTCGATAAACTCAACCCAAAAGCCACCTATTTGCAGAAACAGCAGATTCTCGACATACAGAGCGTGCTCGAAGGATGCATGTTCCCCAAAATGGGCCTTGCATGCCAACATAACGGCATCGTAAACCACACACCTTTCATTGACAGGAGAATAGCCGAAATGGCCATCAATCTTAACGACAGTCTGAAACTGAATGGAAAAGAAAAAAAATACATTCTGAAAAAAGCCTTCAAAGACGTGCTCCCTGCAGAGACTCTCCGCTACTCCAAAAAAGGATTCAACATGCCTGTAGACTATTGGTTGAGAAACGAACTAAGAAAACAACTCGAAGATTATTCACAACCCGATTTTATAGAACAGCAAGGGTTATTCGACTACGATTTTCTGCAAACCATTATCCATGAGCACCTTACAGGGAAAGAGAACCACAAGGTGATGCTTTGGAACTTTTTCGTTTTTCAAAAATGGTATAAGATTCTTTATTGTCCGGACAATTAAACGCAAAAAAATGCGTTATCTTAAGGAATGAAGAAAAAACTCTACATGGTGGTCAATGAAGACCGCTTTTTCTTGTCACATCGTAAAGACATTGCCATCAGAGCAAGTCAGCAAGGATACGATGTGCATATCGTCTGTAAGGATACTGGCAGACGTAAGGAAATAGAGTCTCTCGGGCTCACCATGATCGACATGCCCATCAATCCCACGGGAAACAACATGTTCGAAGAGTTGCGCACCTTCTTCTTTCTCTATCGCCTTTACAAGAATGACAGGCCCGACATCGTCCATCATGTAGGCATCAAAGACATTTTGTGGGGTGGATTGGCAGCACGACTGACAAAGATTCATGGCGTGGTGAATGCCGTGAGTGGTCTTGGTGTGCTGTTCTCCGATGATGATTTCGGGCTGATGGCCAAAATGGTATTGCGTGTAATGAGGTTTTCCAACCACCGAAAAAACATCTCCGTCATATTCCAGAACCACGAGGACATGCAACTGTTTGTCGACAGCAAAATAGTAGCCGCGTCATCGTGCGATTTCATCAAAGGCTCTGGTGTCAACCTGGATGTTTTCCAATATACACCTGAACCTAAGGAGATGCCCATCAAAATCATTTTCACAGGAAGAATGGTCAAAGAGAAAGGTGTCCTCGTGCTGATTGAAGCGGCTGAACTGTTGAGAAACGAAATGCAAGACAAGGTTGTATTTCTGCTTTGCGGCGGACTGACAAACAACCCGAAAGGAATCAGCCGAAAAGAGCTCGAAAGTAAGTGCGATGGTCGCTATCTGCAGTGGCTCGGCCATTGTGAGAATACGAGAGAGTTGCTCATGCAGTCACACATCATGGCATTTCCAAGCTACTACCGCGAGGGGGTGCCTCTGTCACTCATCGAAGCCAATGCCGTGGGACTGCCCATTGTGACCACCCATTCCTACGGATGCAAAGATGCGGTGGACGATGGAGAAAACGGGTTCATTGTCCCCGTCAAAGACAGCCAGGCACTGGCAGACAAACTACGCATCCTGATTAATGACCGACAGCTGCGCATCCGCATGGGAAAGAAAGGTCGAGCCAAGGCAGAGCAAGAATTTTCTATCCAAGATGTTGTCGACAAGCACCTTGCAATCTACAAGCGGTTGACTACCGTATAAACAAGCTATCATATGTATACAGCACTAATCTATACCATCATATCGTTCATCGCAAGCTGCATTTGTGGATGGTTCACCATACCCGTGGTGCTCGACTTCTGCAAGCGCAAAGGACTTTACGACATTCCCAATCAGCGCAAAGTCCACAAGAATGCAGTGCCACGCCTGGGTGGAGTGGTCTTCATGCCTTGTGTCTTCTTCGGCAGTCTGGCGGCTTTCACCATCGCCTACGTCAACGGCATACAGACCATCACCTTGAGTTTGTGGACCGTCTATTTCATCGTGAGCATTACCGCCATCTACATCACCGGGCTGGTAGACGACATCGTAGGACTGAGTGCCATCACGAAACTCATCGTCCAACTCATTGCCGCCACCATGCTCCCCTTGTCAGGACTCTGGCTGAACAATTTGTATGGCCTCTTTGGCATCTATGAAATACCTTATTGGGTTGGAGTGCCGCTCACCATTGTCGCCATCACATTCATTTCGAACGCCATCAACTTGATTGATGGCATCGACGGACTTTCCGGAGGCCTTACACTCATTGCACTTTCGGGGTTTATCGTTGCTTTCTGTAAATGGCACCTGTGGACCTACGTGGTGATTATCGCAGCGCTGATGGGCGTCATTGCAGCCTATCTGTACTACAACATCTGGGGAGATGCCACCAAGAATCGAAAAATATTCATGGGCGACACCGGCTCCCTTTCCATAGGATTTCTTCTCGCCTTTCTCTGCATCAAGCTGTCCATGTCCGACACTGGTTTGCGTCCCTACAATGGCAACGGCCTGCTCTTGTCTTTCACCGTTATCATCGTCCCTGTATTCGACGTGTTCAGGGTGGCCCTGCTCCGGATTACCCACCATCGTTCTCCTATGACGCCAGACAAAAACCACATCCACCACAAACTGCTTCGCACGGGAGCCAATCAGAGCCAAGTACTTGTCGTTGTTTTAAGCCTGCAAGCATTCCTCTGCCTCGTCAACTACCTTCTGTCACAGCTGACAGGAATCACCGTCATAGTCCTTACAGACATCGTTCTTTATATCGCTTTTCACCTCTGCCTGAACCGTATGATTATTCGTCGCGGTGAGAAGCCCCATCTCTTTCAAGATGCCAAACGATGAAGAACCAGCCAAGCCGTCTCACCCTTTTGTGAAAACCGCCCTGACAGGTTCCCCACCTTATTCATGGGTATTCCACATACCCACCATCGTTCAAAATATTACAAAAAAACTGTCCGTTTTTCACTTTGGAGTCGACATCACCACAGCAATGCGGTCGCCGGCCTTTATTTTCTTGGCCATCTCTTGGATATCCTTCGGAGTGATACCGTTAATCATCTCCTCGAAGCCTTTCGATTTGTCATAGCCATGGTTCCAGCGGTAGCCAAGTATGTCAAGCCAGTACTCATTGACGGTGCGGTTACTCTGATCAACCTTCAGCAGATATTCCTTTGCCTTGTTAATGTCCTCCACATTCGGTCCATTCTTAATCAGTTCATCAATGCCCTCATCAACCAGTCGAATGGCAAGGTCGCGACGTTCAGGACTGGTCGGGAAACGCACGCCCAGACGAAACTTCCCCTGAGGATAGTAGCTCACAGAACAGCCAGCACCTACCGAGTAGGCTGCACCAGCCTCCTCACGGATGGTTTTGGTATAGATGATGGGCACCTGTCCGAGCAACGAGGCAATCTGTTGGTTGCGGAAGGAGAACTCTCCTGGAGCAAAATACTGAATATTAATGCTGCAAGTAGGTGTTTGTTGTTCCTTCTCAAACATACAGGTGCGTGTACCAGGCAGCACTTCCGTCTTCGGTATCAGTTTTACCTCTTTGCGAGTGGCAGGCAGTGAGGCAATGTATTTCTCCAGCAGTGGGCGCAGCGCATTCATGTCGACATTTCCCACGAAATGATTAAAAAAGTTGTTCGGTGCTCAGCGAATAGGGCTTGTCAGCTTTGGAGCGTCCGCGCTTCTTGTTTGGCTTCGATTCCATCCTGAATTCGAGTGTGCAACCCTTTGTCAATAGGTCGTGGGTGAGATAGAGTTTGGTGTATGGTTTCCCGTTGACAAGCACTTTTTCTACATAGCGATTTCTGTCGCTGACGTTGGGCGCTTTCACCTCTATGGTGCTGCCATTTTCGAGCGTCACCTTCATATAGGGCAGATAAGGGGCGCCAATCACATATTGGTCGCTTCCCGGACAGACGGGATAGAACCCCATGGCTGTAAAGATATACCATGCCGACATCTGACCACAGTCGTCGTTACCACCCAGTCCCCTGATTTTGTTTCGATACATCTGGTTCATGATTGTGCGCAACCATTGCTGGGTTTTCCATGGCGTGGAAGTCCAAGCATAGAGATATGGCACATGATGACTGGGCTCATTGCCATGCACATATCCGCCTATCAGGCATTCGGGGGTGATGTCCTCATTGTCCTCAAAGTTTTTTTCTGGCAAGTGCATAGCGAACAGCTGGTCGAGTTTCTCCAAGAAGGAGCGCTCGCCACCCATACACTCAACAAGTCCCGCCACATCGTGGGGTACATGGAACGAGAAGTTCCACGAATTTCCCTCAATGAAACCTTCTCCTGAAGTCTGATAGGGGTCAAGGTCGGCCTTGAACCGTCCGTCGCTATAGCGAGGGGAGGCGAAGCCGAGCGCTGCATCGTAGGTGTTTCGGTAGTTAAAGGCACGATGGCGAAACCTTTCTGCCACCTCTCGATTGCTCATCTTCTGCGCCGCATTGTAGATGGTCCAGTCGTCGAAAGAATACTCAAGTGTATTGGAGGCTGACGTGGCATCATGGTCGAATGGCGCAAAACCAAGACGGATGTAATCCTGCACACTAGGGAAATAACGGTTGTCAGCTGTCTGCACCATGGCATCCAGAGCCTCCTCGTAAGGAATTTCTGCACCTTTTACAATGGCATCGGCAACCACGGAGACAGCATGATAGCCTGTCATGCACCATCCTTCGTTGCCCATCAGACTCCACACTGGCAGCATACCGATGATGTTCTGCTGTTGATGACGAATCATCGAACGCACCATGTGGGTGTTGCGCGAAGGCTTCAGCAGTCCTAACAATGGATGTTCTGCACGATAGGTGTCCCAGATAGAGAAAATGGTGTAGTTGTCGAAATCAGCTGCCGTATGAATATTGCCGTCCACACCCCTGTATCTCCTGTCAACATCCATATAGATGGACGGATTGATCATCGTATGATACAACGATGTGTAGAGCATTGCCTTCTGGTCGGGTGTGCCTTCGCAGTGGATACAGGACAGTTCGCGCTCCCATGTCTTCCGGGTTTGTTCAGCAATCTGCTCGAAGGTTTTTCCTTCAGCCTCCGTTTTCAGATTCTTGACAGCTCCTTCTGTGGACACCGCTGACAGGGCCACTTTGATGACCAATGGCTGATTGTCGGACTCTCCGTACTGACCGCCGCCATAATCTTGTTTAGTATCTGTGAACTCGAAATATGCCACCACCGACCGTCCTGCTATTTCGGGGAAATTGTGATATCTGTCAAATTTTCTCCAAAAGCCATTATACTTCTCGCTCTTCATGTCTCGATAGCCATAATTACGGATGGGCTTGTTGAACGAGATGGCAAAGTAGGTGTAGTTGCTGCGTGCCCATCCATTGGTAATCCGATAACCGGTCATCAGTGTGTCGTTCTCCACACGAAGTGTGGACCAAAGCACTTTCCCGTCATAGTTGTAGATTCCATGGAGCAAATCGACGACGATACGTTGCTCACGGGCATCTTCTGGGAATGTATACCGATGGACGCCCACCCGCTGGGTTGCTGTCAGCTGGCATCTCACCCTGCTGTCCTCCAATGTCACCTCATAATAACCGGCCTTGGCATGCTCGGTGGTGTGAGAGAATCGTTGCCGATACCCTCCGTCAGGATTCTCTTTCGTTCCGGGATTGAGTTTCAGCGCTCCCGTTTGGGGCATTATCAGGATGTCTCCCAAATCGGAATGCCCCGTTCCGCTGAGATGGGTATGCGAAAAGCCGACGATGGTATTGTCGGAATACTGGTATCCGGCACAGTATTCGTACACCCTGCTCTGATACTTGCCGTCTACATTGTGGGGTATGGTGTCGGTCTCAGGAGACAACTGTACGATGCCAAACGGAGCGCAAGCCCCGGGGAAGGTGTGGTCCATTCCCTCAGTGCCTATCATAGGGTTTACATAGTCTACGCACGATGTCTGACCCCATGTTGCTGCTGGTACGATGAGGGCCAAGAGTGAAAGGATAATCGATTTTGGCATACTGATATCAGATGATGAATGGAATGACTTGTCTTATGCCACAAAGATACATATTTTGTTCGAACATACAAAGGGTTTTCATAATTATTTGGACCGATACTGCTCCACGGTGCCCACTACGGTTGCTTGGCATATGGAAAAACAAGCAAGGAGTCAGGGCGCAGACAAACGCTGCGGCTCTGACTCCTTGCTTTCACCAACAGGTGGCATGATGTCGTTTACTTGAACAACTGGTCAAGATACTGATGGAATTTGGCGTTCTCACCAACCACAAACAACCTACAAAAATGTGGCACTGACTCGTTTATTTCAGGTCGAAACACAGTTCCACGTCGCGCGGCGGCAGACAGGCATGCTCATCACACGTCTGATAGTTCACCGTGCAGATCACCTTGCCCTTGCCGCTGCCCTTCAGGTGCTGGCGGAACATCACATCACCTTCATAGATAGTGGTGCCTGTTGAGCCGAGATTCTTGAAAGAAGGAATCTGCAACTCGCCCACCTTCTTCCAATCGCCTTCAGTCTGTATATCGAAGGTGGTGGCGATATACGGATCCTGGTCTGACACGAAACCATAGATATGGAAACCGTTGTGCATCTTCACACGAATCACTAATTCCTTGTCACCGTTTGGCAGATCATTCACCACACCAGAGATAAGCACAGGGTTGTCACGGTTGGTTTCACCACTGATCTCAGGTGTCTTCTGCCCCGGTACCTCGTTGTATTTCAATACGCTGTAGTCGTTACCCGGCACGTTCTTGTCCTGACTGTTTACCAGCCATTTCCAGCCACCACTCTCCGTGAAGAACAACTTATCCTTGTATTTGAGATACCACGCCCGATACTGCTTGGGATTGTCGTAGCGCAGCAGGGTGTAACGCTCCAGCAGTCGCTTGCCCTTTGCCACATCCTCTGT
>CACZPU010000138.1 GCA_902783165.1 uncultured Prevotellaceae bacterium | reverse complement strand
GCTCAGTTGGTAGAGCAACGGACTGAAAATCCGTGTGTCCCCGGTTCGATTCCTGGTGGTACCACTCCTCCTTTCATTGGACCCTGTACGTAGCTTTTTAGTTACGACAGGGTTTTTTCTTGACTTGATTTTTCCAACCATATAGCGTGTCAGACATAATCAAGTATGCGGTAATACTTTGAATAATGTTGATTTCCTTTTCAATAGTTTGCAGATATGGTATATTAATACAAGTGGGTGCCGATAGTGATATTGACTATCGGCACCCACTTGTATGTAATTCGTTATTTCAAATTCTCACGGAAGAATGTTTCCATCTTGTCGTATGGGATGACTCCAGCAGCATCGTCGTAGAGGTCAACGTGGGACGCACCTGGAATAATCAGCAGTTCTTTGTTGCCTTCTTTATAGGTTCCAGCCACGCTTCCAGTAGGAATCTCGTTGGCTGTGGCACATTGGGCAACTGATGAAATGAAGGCCTTTTTTCCAGTCATCTTCTCGAAAGCATACTCAGAAAAGTAGCGTGAGTGGGCTTTCTCTCCGTGGATGAGCAGCACTGGGTTTTCTATTTCGTTTGCGTAATCGAGAATGGGCTGGTTGAGGAACGACTGGCATCCAATGACATTCCATCCGTCGTTGGAGTTTCCACTACGCTGATGGTAGCCACGCTTGGTTTTGTAATAGGCATGGTAGTCCTTAACGAACCATGGAGCATCCTCTGGCAGCGGGTCGATAACACCGCCGGCACGTTTGTTTGTGCCGTTGCGGAAGTCTTCTGTGCGCTGAGCTGCCATTGCCTTACGTATTTCCATACGCTGTTGTTTGGAGTCTTGGCTCATGAAATAGCCCTCCCGGTTTACCTTCGTCATGTCGTACATGGTGGAGGCTACAGTAGCTTTGATGCGAGGGTCGAGGGCTGCAGCATTCACAGCCATGCCACCGAAGCCGCAGATGCCGATAATGCCGATGCGTTCAGGGTCGACATTGTCTTGTACGGACAAGAAGTCAACAGCAGCAAGGAAGTCCTCTGTGTTAATATCGGGTGAAGCCATACGGCGTGGTTCTCCCCCACTCTCTCCTGTGAATGAGGGGTCGAAGGCGATGGTCAGGAATCCACGTTCTGCCATGTGTTGTGCGTAGAGACCGCTCGACTGTTCCTTTACGGCTCCGAAAGGTCCAGTGACGGCGATGGCTGAGAGTTTTCCTTCCATATCTTTTGGCGTGTACATATCGGCAGCGAGTTCTATACCATAACGGTTTCTGAACGTCACTTTCTTGTGGTCTACCTTGTTACTCAGCGGGAAAGTTTTGTCCCAGTCTTGAGTAAGATTCAGTGTAGTGTTCATTTCTTTGTCGTTTTGATGATTATTTGTTTTGTTATTGGTGCATGCAGCAAATGTTATGCCAAGCAAAGCAACAGCCAAAATCGTTTTCTTCATAGGATGACAGACGATAAAGTTATAGTTTGCCTACCCATTCTTTCAATTCCTTCATGGAAGTGCCGTTGAGCAACTTGCCCTCTTTCCAATTGACTTTGGGGTATGTTGCCTTCAAATCTTCACAAGCTTTTTGTATGCTGCTGCCTCCAGAGGTGGCAAACGGTATGACTGTCTTGCCTTCGAAATCGTATGCCTCCATGAATGTGTTGATAATGGTAGGACATGTGTACCACCAGATGGGGAAACCAACATATATGATACCATAATCGTTCATGTTGGCGAGCTTGCCTGAAATGGCCGGCCGAGATGACTTGTCTTTCATCTCCACGCTGCTTCTGCTTTGCTGGTTGCGCCAGTCGAGATCAGCATCGGTATATGGCTGCTCTGGTTTTATTTCATACAAGTCAGCTCCGGCTGCATCGGCTAATTGTTGTGCTACGCCTTTTGTCACGCCCGAGGCGGAAAAATAGGCAATTAAAACTTTTGGTTCCATACTCTTGTTGGTTTCTGCTTTCTTTTGTGAGCAAGCGCTGAGACTGATTGTAAGCAGCGCTGCAATTATCATTGCTACTTTTTTCATATTTATTTGAGTTTGTTGTACATATCATCAGTTACTGGTTCCAACCATTCGTTGCTTGCACCTTCTTTCACTTGGGTGTGGTAAGTAAGGTGTTGGAACCATGAGTTGCGTGCTGCTCCATGCCAATGCTTCACCTCTGCGGGAACAGCAATGACCGTGCCGGGCGTCATTTCAATAGCTTCTTTCCCCCACTCCTGATACCAACCTCGACCGGCCACGCAAATCAACACCTGCACTTGACCATGATGGGTGTGCCAGTTGTTACGGCAACCAGGTTCAAAAGTGACGTTGAAGAGTCCTGCTTTGTCGCCACCCATAGCAGCAAGATAGCTTTTTCCAGAGAAATACTGACTATATGGATTCGGCTCCCCTTTCGGCCATATACTGAAATCTACCGTTAACACTGCTTGACACGCGTATCCAAATACACTTGCCAGGGCCTGTTCGCAACGTACAGCTTCTGTTTCGCCGACATTAGAGCGCAGTACTTCGGGTATAGAACGCAGTTGTTCGTCGCTGACACCCATATTTCTTGCTCCGCTGACATGTGCCTTTAACTGGGGCTCGCATCCAGACAATGCTGCTATAGCCGAGACAGTCACAATCTCGCGTTCGGCAAACGACAAATTGTTGCGTGCGAAGATATCACCAAAAAGATGGGCTTTCAAATAGTAATCTGTTTGGGGCGCAAATTCGTAAGTGAAAGTATTTCCACCGACGAGTTGTGTCTGTACTTCGGTACCACGTTTCAGCGCATCGTAATTGGCTGGCAGCGGGTCGGCCTCGCGTCCTTCTTCAGTAGTCAGACCAGCTTCTGTACGTTCTTTGATAACCTGCTGAAGCGCTCCGAGTGCATTTAAACTTCTGGGGAAACCAGTGTAAGCATAAAGTTGTGAAAGTGCTTCCTTGGCTTCGCTGATAGTTAAACCTGTTTCAAAACCATCGAATAAAGCTTTTTTCAGTTTATTGATGTCTCCCTTAGCCTCGTTCGCAGCTATCACGACAAGTGCTTTTTGTTTGTTGGTAAGTTCCATTTTCTTCTGTGCTAATAGTCCCATTTCCACCAATAAGGCAAAAAAGACAAAGGTGAATTTTTTAAACATGTATAATCTTTTTTCCGTTTTTGATAAATACTCCACGTGACGGATTGTTCACTCGCTGCCCATTTATAGAATAATATACGCCATTTTCGTCGTCTTGGCGTACCATACTGATGCCAGCAGTCTCATTGAGTGACAATGTAACAGAGATATTGCTCTCGCCAGCTTTTAGAAACGACTTCAGCTCGCTCTCTGAAAGGTCATCAATATGCCCTAAGCGAGTGTAGCTCCACGAGTTGGAACCATAGAAGATGCATATATTGCTTCCATTATAAAGTATGACGTCACCGGGTTTTGCCTCAATTTGTTCGTTGCTGGTAGGGAGAGAGAATCCGAGCGAACCCCAAATTTCAAATCCACCGCTTGAATCGAGCGTCACCGTAATGGGTCCATTTTGGAGTTTCTTTAACAGTTCTTGGGTGGCTTTGTTGTCAACAAGAGACACACCATGTGTGGTGCCACCGATAGAGATGTACATTTTCATGTTTTGAGAAGTTGATTGTGAGTTTTGTGTTCCCAGCCATTTCTCCAGCAGTGCTGATGTTTGGCTGCGGTTGCTGTTGTTTATCCATAGTGCATCGCCATTCCATACAGCATCTGGTATAAGACGCTTTGCATCGCTTACCACACCATTGATAGAGCTTGAATGACTTGACACAATCAGCCGTACACGTTTGCCAGACATCTGTTTACCGTAATTGAAGAGAAAAGTCTGCATGATGGCCGACATTTGACTCCACCACAAAGGAGTGACAATGATGATGTCGTCGTATTTGTCAAGACTGACATCCACTGGGTCGATTCCTGGGTAACTGCTCGCATTGTCGGGGTTGGCTTTGATTGAGTTTAACAACCGTGTGCCGATGGCATAGTTGTTGGCTTCGTATTTCAGTCCCTTCTCTGAAGGCTGTATCTCAATCACGTCGGCAGAAATCTGTTTTTTCAGGGTGTTGACAATCGTACGACAGTCGCCGGTGTAGCTGTAGTATGCCACGAGAGTCTTACCCATCTGTGTTGGCTCATTCTCCTCTTCAAAGGAGTGAGTCTTTTCGCATTGGGCGTTGGTGAACAAAGTGGCAACCATCATCACGGCAGTTGCAATTTTTCGTAATCCTTTCATTGACATGAGTTTTAGTTTTCGATTGCAAAGATACGACATAAATTTCAGAAATGTGTTACCCATAATGGCTAAATATATACCAATTTTACTGATTATTTAATAATGGATAAATGAAATAATGCAAAAATAATTTGAAAATCTATAGTTTTATTTATATCTTTGCAGAAAGATATGAAAAAGATTCTTAAGGTAGACAACCCCAATGTTTACGCCCGTCATGTAGGTGCCCCAGAATTGCATCCGCTGTTGAGTATCATCAGCTACGATGAGGTGTCTCCTTTACGAAACAGCTTGAATAATTACGGTGTATATGGCTTGTTCATTCAGCGTGAGTTTCCAAAGAACCTTAGTTACGGCACCCGCGCCATACAGGCGTGCGATGCCTCTATCATTGCTGTTGCTCCCGGTCAACTAGGTGGTGCGGAGGATAATGGGGAATTGCTGTCTTTGAGTGGTTGGGCAGTGTTGTGGTCACCCGAACTGGTGCACAACACCGACTTGGAGAAGAGAATTCATGAGTATAAGTTTTTCTCTTATTTCTATACGGATTCATTGCTCATGGAACCATTGGAATGGCTTCGTATAACACAACTGGTTGAGCAAATGCGTTGCGAACTGCAAGAGTGCGATGACACGCCTGCACTCCGCAATGTGATATTGGGTTATTTGCGCCTGATTTTGGAATACTGCAACCGTATATGCATGCGACAGTTGTCTGAGGACAGCAAAGAAACGACAGATATTCTGAAACGTTTCCATGCGTTGCTTGAAACATATTATCTTGAAGGCCGCCAATACCGTTTGGGACTTCCTACCGTTTCATATTGTGCGTCAGAGATGGCCTACTCACCACATTATTTTGGCGACCTTATCAGATATCATATGGGCATAACGGCTATCAGTTATATCCACACCTATGTCATCAACCAAGGAAAGAGCTTGCTGATGCATGGCCATAACATCAGTGAAACATCTCGTCTGCTCGGATTTGATTATCCACACCATTTTTCCCGACTTTTCAAGAAGATTGTCGGCATGTCACCCAAGGAGTTCCTTGGAAAATAGTGAACAAGAGAATTGTTCAAGAATGGCGACGATATTTGTGTTTTATCAATTGATAAGAATTGCTGATTAAAACCTCCAACAAAGTATTGTCAGCCATCTCTGGCAGGATTCCAATCCAGTACTTCGGATTCATGTTGTGTGGTTTTGTAATGCAGTCGTATTGTTCCATCAACTCGCCAATGCGCTCGGGTTGGCATTTAACTGTTACAACCTCGAAATGGTCAATGTCGAAATAACAGAACATGTGGTTGCAAACGTAAAATACCAAAACGCCTTGTGCCGCTTTAAATGCGCCAAAAGGCATTCGCTCCTCTACATCGTCACCCAGTGACAAACAATAATTCCTCAACTCTTCAACGTTCATTCGCTCAATTCGCCACTCGTCTGATTAACTCTTTTTGCAAAACTCAATTATGGCACTTACTTCGTTGGCAACCGAAAGCGATACAATAACAGTATTTCCTGCATGATACATAGTGGGGATTAACATGTCACCTCTTTTAGCTGCTACTCGATATTCCACCCTCAGTCCGCCTATCTCATAACCGTCGGGCAATAATTCCATTGCCATACGAATGTAGTTTGCGTTGTTCATATGACGGTTATAGTCTATATCTGATTTCAAGACGGGGATGGATTCATATGGCTGGCCACCTTCTTTAGGAAGAATAATACGGCGGTCTCTATAGTCCATCTCAAGTTTCGGTTCAATGTACATGGACGATATGGTTGCATTGTCAACACGTTTCAATTTGCCGGTTGCTTTATCTACAAAAGCTCCCATACTCCATGTCTTATAACAAGATTTGCCATCGGCGTCGTAGATGTACGTGTTGCGGAATCCGAACATTGGTTTCATTCCATACACAGACGTTGTTACAGTGAGTTCCTCTTTGAAAGATGGAACTCGGATGATTTCCACTTGACGTGAAGCTAAAAGCTGAGCCATGTTTTGCTCTGAAAAATAAGACTTTACGCCAGGCTCGCTTTCTATCCACATTTCGGAGCAATCTTGCATCATCTGAAGTGCGGAATAGAGTTTCAGCTTTCCTTCACTATCGCATGTGCTTGTCGTTACTTTGTATTTTAAACTATACATTTATTGGTTTTTTAATATATATTTCCTAAATACACATTTTTGATGCCTTCTTCCTCTGCGATGATTTTTGCCGCCTTTAGTGTTTGGATGGGTGTAGGCTGAACATCCTGCATTTTGTAGCGAGGGAAGAAACGACTGAAATGCAATGGTGCATCGGAGAGATTGTTTTCCACCAGCCATCTGCACATCTGTCGAATCATCTGCATATCATCGTTGACACCAGGGATAACCAGATTGGTGATTTCCAGCCATACAGCCGCATCGCGCATGGCGAGAATGGTGTCGAGAACCGGTTGGAGATGTCCCCCACTGATGTGTTGATAGATATTGTCGTTAAAAGACTTCAGGTCGACATTGGCGGCATCGAGATATGGCAGCAGGTCGTTCAGTGGCTCCTTGCAGACATAGCCCGCGGTGACGAGAATATTCCAAATACCCGCTTCGTGAGCCAGTCGTGCCATGTCGGTAATATATTCTATATAGGTAAGCGGCTCTGTATAGGTATAGGCAATGCCAGGGCAATGGTGTTTCTTGCATAGGTCCACCATCTCTTCTGGTGATAGTTCGTAGTGGTTCACTTCATTGAGAGACGCCTGCGAGATGTCGTGATTTTGACAATTCAGACAACGAAAGTTGCATCCTGTGCAGGCGATGGAGAGGCATTCGGTGCCAGGATGAAAATGATAGAGCGGTTTCTTTTCTATCGGATCTATGGCTAGTGCGCAGGGCTTGCCATAGACTTCGCTCACCAATACACCATTCTGATTCCTTCTACTGAGGCAAACGCCTGTTTTCCCGTTTGCTATTCGGCAGTGATGGGGACAAAGAAGGCATTCCACTCCCCCACTTTCCAACCTCTTATAATATCGGCATTCCTTAACAGTCATATCTATATAGGTAGATTCGTCTTGGTCGCAGGTTACCACCTTTCGGGCAGCACGATATTCACTACATCGTGAGCTTTCTCAAATAGCGGAGAAATTTCTTCGTCTGTGAATCCAGCTATCCCACAACCGATACGTGTTACGAGAAATGTCAGTTCTGGGTGTTCTTTTGCAAATGTGATAAACTCGTCAACATACGGACGGATAGTCTCCACACCACCTTGCATTGTTGGGATGGCATAGCTTTTCCCTTGGAGTCCTATGCCCTGCCCCATGATTGCTCCAAACTTGTGATAAGCAACATATGCTGCTCCACCAGCATGCATACCTTTCAAATTACTTCCAAAAACAAAGATTTCGTTTGGTTGTAGTTCTGTAATATATTCTGGTGTTGAACGCTTCTTTTCCATAGCATTTTATTTGTTATTCCAATTGATTGTTGTCATTTTGCATGCTATATATTTTCATATCTTTAAATGCTAAAGTAAAATGTTTCTTTTTTGCTTCACAATACTCTGTTGTTTTGTTTATCCCATCACGACGTCAAGCACCATCATAAGCACAAACCCAATAGCAAAGCCGATAGTGCTGAGATTGGTATGCTGGCCGTTTGAAGCTTCTGGGATAAGTTCTTCCACAACAACGTAAAACATGGCACCTGCAGCAAAGGCGAGCATATATGGCATGATAGGCATGAGTATCGATGCCAAAAGCAATACGGCTACAGCACCAATAGGTTCTACAGCTCCACTCAATGAGCCAATAAAGAAAGAACGCCATTTGGAGTTTCCTTCGGCACGCATGGGCATTGAGATGATAGCCCCCTCCGGGACGTTCTGAACAGCAATTCCTAATGAAATAGCTAAAGCCGATGCTATAGACATGCTTGCAGCACCTTGCTCTGCTCCGGCAAAGACAACACCTACAGCCATTCCTTCTGGCAGGTTGTGGATGGCAACAGCCAAAGCCAGCATCGCCGTTCGTGACAACTTGGAGCGAGGTCCCTCTGGCGTTTCTGCCCCGACATGCAGGTGTGGGGTGAGTTCGTCAAGAGCCAATAGGAAAAAGATACCTAACAAGAACCCAACAGCAGCAGGGAAAACGCTCCACTTACCACTATATTCTTCCATCTCCATAGCTGGGATAAGGAGCGACCACACGGATGCGGCCACCATCACGCCAGATGCAAAGCCCAACAGTGTTTTTTGAACACGAGGTGGCATGTCGTCTTTCATGAAAAAAACGAATGCCGCCCCGAGCGTAGTTCCTAAAAGGGGAATGAGTAGCCCCATGATGAGCGTGGTCATTAATTAAGCCTTATTAAATTTCGACTTAGGTTGCTTACATCGAGGACATTTCCAATCTTCAGGCAAATCGTCAAATACAACGCCATCGTGCTCAGCAGGATCATAGACATAGCCGCAAACGGAACAAACATACTTTCCGGAAGCTTTCTGTTCGGAGAAATCCACCTCGGCCAAGACCGTTGGAACAGGATTGTCAAGATCCATCACGCGCTTTGCCTCCAGGTTTTCATAGCCCTGTGGGGTATGTGTGCCACAATAGACAGTTGGGTGCTTGCGGATGAACTCACGGATGCGGTTCTGTGTCTCACGGGCGGCTGGCAGGTCGTCGAACACGACAGACAGTTTGTCCTTGTAAAGCGCTTCGTCCACGTAGGTAATATCACCATGAATCATATAGAACAGACCGTCTTTCTCTACAATGATGATGCTGTTGCCCTTGGTGTGGCCCTTTGCCTTGATGATGTAAATGCCGTCGGAAATCTTCTGACTCTCAGGGAAGTTGTAGTACGCGCCATCGGTAAAGCTGACAGGCACGAGATTGGTTTGTCCCTGCAATTCTGCTGCATCCATCTCGTCTTGGTTTACGTATACTTTCGCATTGGGGAAGCTTTTGAGTTCACCAGAGTGGTCGGCATGGCGGTGAGTCAGAAGAATCTTGGTCACCTGTTCGGGCTTGTAGCCAAGTGAGGTGAAAGCCTCCATATAGGTACAGATATCCTTACCAGTATAGGCTATCGAGTTCTCATCGGGTGCTTCCTCAGGCGTCCCTGCAGGAAGACCAGTGTCTATAAGAATCACTTCGCTACCCGTGTCAATCAAGTAGTTTTGCAAACTGCCACGATAGCGGACGTTCTTGTCATATTTCTCCATTCCCTCTTCACCTCCCATAACGAAAGGCTGAGTATAGAATCCATCACGTCTGAATTTTACAGCTTTAATTTCCATAAGCAATTGTCAATTACTTGGTTGAAATACTTTCAATTTCATCAGAGACTCGGTAGAGCACAATCAAGCATAGCTCTGACATTACTTCTCTTTTGGTTCCCACTTGCAGCGTACGGGCGACACGATAGCACCCTCCTTTTTCAGTTCTGCGAAAGCTTTGTCCACATCTTTGCGTTCAATACCTGTAATCTCTGCAATCTTGCCTGCGTTCACGGGTGCTCCGAATTCACGCATTGCTTGTAATACCTTTTCTTTCATAATGTGTAAAATTATAATTGTATATTATTTTAATAATAAACGTCTATTGACATATTTCGAAACCACATTCCCCTTCACTTGCTGGAAAAGCTAATATGCATTCACTATCTCTATATTCAAATTTCGTGAAGCCCTAAGCGTAGAACATCTGTACTTGAACTTTGTGTGACAGTGCACTCGGTTAGTCTTGTAGCGAAGAACAGAAGGGCATGGATTGATTTTTGTTCATCCTTTTTATTTTTGTTTTAAGTTTTATATCATTAGTTTCTATTTATCGGTTACAAAGTTACATCTTTTTTGCCAAGAAAACAAATCCGAAACCGCACAAAATTTGTCTTAAAGCGAACCATGTATAAATTCTTTATGTCTTTGACACATTGATATTAAACTAAAGTATAAAAGGACACTAGGTTGATGTGGTACGGCGATGAACCCGTGACTTGGTTGGTTCGGCGTTCAGGAAAAACAATTAGTAAGATGGATTTGCATTAATCTACTTTAACTCGTTAAATAAACTTGAATGAGATAGAAATGTCATTATATATTTGTTGAAATGAACGATTGTTGCAAATAAACTTTCGTATGTAAATTGTTTTTATTATCTTTGACGGCAGAATTTCTAAAACAAATCAAACTTATGAATAGAATAATGCAATTGGTGTGCACACTGCTTATGACAACAACTGTCAGCGTTTGTGCACAAGTGGGAGATTATAAAAACAGTTTTGAAAATCTTCCTTTCAAGATGGACGAATTCCAAACGCCTACAATTCCTGACCTTGTGGTTAACCTTCCACAGTTTGGAGCAGTGGGCAACGGACAAACACTCTGTTCTGATGCTTTTCGCAAAGCCTTTGAGTATCTCGAAGCGAAAGGCGGAGGTCATTTGGTTGTACCAGCTGGAGTGTGGCTCACCGGTCCTATCGATTTGAAGAGCAACACCGACCTTCATCTGGAAAAAGGCGCCATTGTCTTGTTTTCACCAGACGAGAATTTGTACCCTCTCATCAACACTTATTACGAAGGGCTGGAATCACGGCGCTGCCACTCCCCTATCTATGGCCTTAACCTAACCAATGTATCTATAACTGGCGAGGGTGTAATAGATGGTAGCGGACAGGCTTGGCGACCGCTGAAACGCGAGAAGGTAACCGATCGTCAGTGGAAGGAATTCACGAGCAATCCAGATGGCGTGTTTAAGCGCGATAACTTGTGGTATCCCTCAAAAGGTTACTTGAAGGCTGATTCGCTGTTTAGTAGTAAAATGTCAGCAGACATGAGGACAGAAAAAGACATGTTGTCTATCAAGCGATTCCTGCGTCCCGTTATGGTCAGTCTGGTGGGTTGCAAAAATGTTTTGCTACAAGGTGTGATATTCCAAAACTCTCCAGCTTGGAACATCCATCCGCTGATGTGCGAGAATATCATTATCGACCGTGTGTTGGCACGCAATCCCAGTTATGCCCAGAATGGTGATGCCCTCGATTTGGAATCGTGCAAAAATGCCTTGATTGTACGTTCGGTGTTTGATGCTGGCGACGATGGCATTTGCATCAAGAGTGGTAAAGACGCAGATGGGCGCAAACGAGGCAAACCATGCGAGAATGTCATTGTTGATGGTTGTACGGTATTCTCCGGACACGGGGGCTTCGTTGTTGGAAGTGAAATGAGCGGTGGCGTGAAAAACATCATGGTGAAGAATTGCCAATTCCTTGGCACCGATGTGGGACTTCGCTTCAAGAGCCGTCGAGGCCGTGGCGGAGTTGTTGAGAATATTTTCATCAAGGACATAAGTATGACTGATATCCAAGCCGATGCTATTATTTTCAATTTATACTATGGCGGCCAATCGGTTATTGAGATGTTGGATAGTGGGAAAAAGGTGAATAATGTAAAACCAATGCCTGTTGACGAAACCACTCCCCAATTCCGCAATATTCATATTGAGAATGTGACGTGTCAGAATGCCGGACGAGCCATGTTCTTCAACGGACTGCCTGAGATGCCAATTGAAAATATTGACTTGAAGAATATCATGATTACGGCAAAGCAGGATGCCGACTTCTTTAACTGTAAGAATATCAGCAAGAAGAATGTGACGATTATAGTAAAAAATGAATAACGTCACTGCTTTATTAACCTCAACAACAATACCTGATTTGATAATCATAATTGCCGAAGACGGACTGAATCATCAGGCATTGTCATACTGAGAGTAATTTCTTTCATCTCCTCAGAAGATGGTTGGTCTCCACACTTTTTATATAAACGCGAAACGAAGTTTCCCGATTGAGGAAACTTCGTTTTTTTTGATTCAAGGCTATCGCCTTAGATGTGTTTACATTTCCTACGCAACTTTCTCCAATCGCTTCATCATGATGAACATGAAGGCTGCAGAAAGGATGCAGAGTACGAGGAACACTGCCCATACAACCCACAGAGGCAAGTCGCCCCAAAGGATACCGCCAATGGCTACAAGGAAGTTGCCGATGGCAGTGGCAACAAACCAGCCACCCATCATCATACCCTTGTATTTTGGAGGAGCCACTTTTGAAACGAACGAGATACCCATTGGTGAGAGCAGAAGCTCAGCAAATGTCAAGATAAGGTATGTGCCAATAAGCCAGTTGGCTGATGCCACAGGTCCCAGTTGCCCGTTGTCGGCAAGGGCCTTCTGCTCGTTTGGAGTGAGCAGTCCTTGTGAAGCGATTATCATCACGAAGAAGGCAACAGCAGCCACCAACATACCATAGGCAATCTTGCGTGGTGCAGATGGCTCTTTTCCCTTGGCTGCAAGGCTGCCGAAAATAGCCATGCTGACTGGAGTGAGTGCCACCACATAGAACGGGTTGAACTGCTGGAAGATAGGAGCGCTGAGGTCGATGCTACCATTCACACGTGTGTATTTCCAATAAAGCACGAGCAGGGCGAAGAGGATAACAACACCCGAAATGCCTTTGGCTTTGGAAGTCTTGCTCTGGAAGAGAGAGAATCCTGCATAGACAATGATGATAATCATAAGCAGGTTGATTACATCGAATGCCATACTCTGCACACCTTCGCTGCTCTTCTGTGTGAACTCGTTAGCGAAGTATGTCAGCGACAAACCATTCTGGTGGAAGGCCATCCAGAAGAAGATAACCACTGCGAACACCAAGCAAAGTGCCACGATACGAGCTTTAGTATCGGCTGGTGACAGTTCCTCCTCTGCTTGTAAGGCAGCATCCTTTTTGCGTTCTCCTCCCTCCACATGACGGAATGTGCTACGGAATGCATAGTAGATGGCAATAGACAGCACCAAAGAGAGGCACGCTACGGCGAAAGAGAAGTGGTAGGCATCATTGCCACTGAATCCGAGGCTGTTTTCTGCCCACTCCTTGATTTTCACGGCTGCTGTCGGAGCAAAGAGTGCGCCGATGTTGATGGCCATGTAGAAAATAGAAAAACCAGAGTCGCGCTTGTCGGCATATTTGGCATCGTCATAGAGGTTACCCACCATTACCTGCAGGTTGCCTTTGAACAAGCCTGTGCCGAAGCTGATGAACACCAATGCGGCGAGCATGACGATTAGGGCGAAGGTGGCACCGCCAAGCGGAACCGACAGAAGCAGATAGCCGGCAAACATGATGATGATACCGAGCGTTACCATACGCCCGAAACCAAACTTGTCGGCGAGAATGCCTCCAAATAAGGGCATGAAATAAACCAAGCCCAAGAAAGAGCTGTAGATGATACCAGCCGTACCCGGTGTCAGACCGAAGTTGGCTCTCAAGAACAGAGCGAACACAGCAATCATGGTGTAATAGCCGAATCGCTCTCCTGTGTTGGCCAAAGCCAATGCATAAAGACCTTTTGGTTGTCCTTCAAACATGATAATAATTATTTAAGTTAATAATAAACATTCATTCCTTGCGTGTGCGCACCAAGTCGAATAGATAGGTGAGCTTCACCACGATATTGTTGAAGTTCGACTTGCTGAACAAGTCGCGTTTAGAGTCTTTGTAGATATTGCCAAGACCGAGGTAATAGCGGGCTTCTATGAGGAAATGCCCAAGCCGGCGGTGCGAATATTCCATACCCACTCCAGCAGAAATACCGTAGTCGAACTTATTGTGCACTGCCATCGTGTCCTGGAACATGGTGTGGTTCACACGGTCGTGATGGTTTGCATTGTTCAAGTCGAAATTATAGTCGGCCTTGTCGGAGAGATACCATCCTAACTGCGGTCCGGCTTGCACAAAGAAGTTTGCGCCATGTTGTTCTCTTCCCCATGCCAGGTGAGCCATAACCGGCACTTGTATGTAGTTCATATCACGCTGATATTTCTCGGGCAGTTGCGTTTCCTCATTCACCACAGGTTTCTCGTTTTTGTCGAGAATACTCTCTTTCCAACCCGTTTTTGCATAGTTCACCTCGGCATATACCGAGCAGATGGTGTTGAAGTATTTTTCACAGACATATCTGATGGTAAACCCGCCGGTAAGACCGCCGTGCAGCGATTGATTCACTTTTGGCACGAAACCCATGTTGCTCAGCACGTATCCACCATTGAAGCCTATGCTCAAGTCGTTACGATGTTCGCCCACTTGTGCATGCATAGTCGACGTCAACATCCACATCCCACTTATTATCAGCAACAATCTGTACATAGCTTCTTCGTTAATATATTATGGTGGAAATCGACTTGTTGGTGTTATAGTGTACCAGCATGAACTGTTGGTTCTGCATACCTCCGTCTTTGCCTGTTCTTACGAATTTCAGTTGGGTTTGCAACGAGTTCTTGTCGGGTGTTTCGCCTGTGAAGGCAGTACCCTGCTTGTGCAAGCCTCTAAGGAAGAACAGTGCATGATCGTGGCCAGTTATGCCAAATCGAGGCAGGGCATTCATCATGCTTGTTCCGAAATTCTGGCGGTATTTCGTTTCAAACTCCTGAGTTTTGCCCGATAATGTGTTATAATAATAATAGGTCGGCACATACGTGTCATACTTATGGAACTTTTGCACGTGGGCATACTCGTACATAAGCCATTCGTTGTAACCAAAGAGCGACACCCTCACTCCACTGTTTGCTGCCGTCAGTACATCAAGTTTCTGGAAGGCGGCAGTAAGTTCAGGAGAACGTCCGGTATTCAATATCACTACGTTTGGCTTGTCTGTGACAAACGCCTTTGCAAACGCCTCTGGGCTACTGTTTAGGTTGGTAATGCTGTAAGCAACCGATTTTGCGTCGAGATGCTTTCTCAGTCCAAATGTGAAAATACCCTTGCCGCTCGTTCGGTCGTTGCAATCGATGAAAACAATGTGGTGGTTGAGGAATCTTCCTAGAAACGCTTCAATGGCTGCCTCGTTTAGTCGCTCGGGCGTTTGGTACACCTGGAAGATGTTTTTGTTCTTTAGCACATGGTTGCCTGTGATAGAAAAGGGAATCACCAGTTTTGTGTCGTGCGTGTTCAGGAATTGTGCCACAGCATCCATCTGTCGTGTGTAGAGTGGCCCGAACACAATGTCTAAGTTGTCGGCGTTCTTCTCCGCCAATGTCTTGCTGATGTCAGCGTCGATGTTCACGTTCCATGCACGAATGTCGGTGGAGATGCCCTCCCTTTTCAGTTCTTCACACGCCATCAATATGCCTCGGTAGTATTCCACCATACGGCGTCCGTCGCCGTCAACGTCGTGCAGCGGCAGCATGACACCCACTCTGATGGCGCGTGTGCGGACATCTGTCGTGACTGGTGTAGGTTGCGGCTTAGGCTTTTCTTCCACTTTCTTCACCTCTGGGAATGGAATGAATATATAGTCACCCTTCTTCAGTTTGTAGTCTGGCAGTTGCATTTCAGGGTTGGCCTTTCGCAGCTGTTCTTCAGTGACACCGTATTGACGCGCGATGCCATATACGGTTTCCTTCCTCTTTACTTTGTGCATTTCCCTCCATGTCTTGTTTTGGGCGCTGCCGTCTATGGCCAGTGTGAAGAGCAAACCGACGATAAAAAATCTTATATCATGCCGCATAATCCGTTATGATTGTTTGAATAACGGTGCAAAAATACAAAAAAGATTGTATCTCCACAAAAGATATTCAAAAAAAACACAACTTTTATGCATTCCAAGTTGTTCGTCAATTGTGGCAACCCAATCTGTCACACCATGCCTTGTGTGATCACGGTGCCATGTCCAGTCACCTTGTAGCACGGCGTTTGTTGGGTGTCTCAGACATCACGAAGTGGATGTCAGCACCGTTCTTCACATCGTCCCACGTAAGGAACCCCTTGGTGTATAGCCGTCCATTCACGAAAACTCTGTCTACATATAGCGCACTTTCCGACCAATGGCTAGTTGAAACCCTTAGCCATTTACCATTCCACAACTTTACGCTCACAGCGGGCAATGCCGGAGAACCTATGTTGTAAATGTTCGACGAAGGGCAAACGGGATAAAGTCCCATGCAATTAAATATATACCAAGCCGACATTTGTCCACAGTCGTCGTTACCACATAAAGAACTGGGAGAGTTGCCATAAAAACGAGAAACAATGGTACGAACGCATTTTTGGCATTTCCATCCCTCTCCTATGTAATTATAAAGGTAGGCCACATGGTGACATGGTTCGTTGCCATGCCAGTAGGCGCCGATACGTCCCTGTATGTCGTGTGCTCCAGGAATATCGTCGGGCAGTTCATATTGGAAGAGTGAATCCAAACGTTGTTTAAATGTCTTCCTACTCATCAGTTCAATTAGTCCATAAACATCGTGTGGCACCGTCCAATGGTACTGTACAGTGAATCCTTCGGTAATGTCTCCCCATCCGTTTACCGAACCAGGCCCTTCGTATGCCAAGGGTGAGAAAGGTGTACGCCACTGTCCCTTGGAGTCCTTTCCACGCATATACTTTGTCTTTGAGTCGAAGATATTGCGATAGTTTTGTGAGCGTTTGATGAAATAATCATAGTCATCCTTTAGCCCTAGTTTTTTTGCAGCCTGTGCAATAGCATAGTCATCGTAGGCATATTCCAATGTCTTTGATACCGACTCGGCTTCTTTATCAAATGGTACGTATCCTAATTGTCGATATTCGGGCAGACAGTCGTAATGCTCGTTCATCGCCGTCTTCCTCATTGCCTCGAAGGCGCGTTGGTGATCAAATCCTTTCACGTCTTTCACAATCATGTCAGCCAATACGGCTGCAGCATGGTATCCTATCATGCACCATGTCTCGTTTGAACCAAATGCCCAATAAGGTAGCATGTGTTCCACACTGTGATCGTAGTGAGACAGCAAAGAGTTGGCAACATTAGCCTGTAAATCTTGATGAACGAGGTTCATCAGTGGATGGAAGGCACGATAAGTATCCCAAAGCGAGAAAACCGTCATCGGCGTCCATCCATCTGCTTGTTCTATGTTCTTGTCGAGTGTGCGATAGTTGCCATCGGCATCGTTGTAGACAAATGGGCATAGCGACGCATGATAGGCAGAAGTATAGAAAGTCTCTTTCTGTTGTTGTGTGCCTACCACTTGGTATCTGTCCAGTTCGATCTCCCATAGATTGTTTGCCTCCTTACGTATCTGCTCAAAACTTTTCCCTTCGATTTCTTGCATGTTTATAAGCGCTCCTTTAGTGGAAGTTGCCGATATGGATACACGTACATCCACCATCCTTGTGTCTGGTGCAAACGTTGCTACAAACTGCAAGTTCTCTCCCCACGCCTCACGGTTGCTACGAAATCGCGATGTGTTATATATAACTGGTTTTCCTCCTTGGTAGATTATGAATTTTTTGAATGGCTGTCGGAATACAGCACGAAGGTATATATGACGTTCTGGTCCCCACCCCTTCACTAATTTGTATGCGGTAATTGTAGAGTCGTTTTCCACCCTGATATTCGACCATATACACTTCCACCACAGGGTGTGGTTCAGGTCGAGTAGCACGCTCATATCTTCTTTGTTGTTTGCGTGAGTAGAATTTTTCTCTTTTGTAAATCTTAACATGCCGCTACGTACGCCTGCTGTCATTTCTGCCTGCAGGCCATAGTCGTGCAGTCCAACACGGTAATAGCCGGGATGAGCCTCTTCGTCACTGTGAGTGAATCTTGAGCGATATCCTTCGTCCGGATTGTCGTCAGTACCTGGTGCCAACTTCACCTTTCCCATTATGGGCATAAACAAAAAATCGCCCATGTCTGGGATTCCAGTTCCGCTAAGGTGTGTCAGTGAGAAACCCTGTATACTGTTTCGGTTCCATTTATACCCTGAAGCACAGTCATAGAAATGCTCGTCCGTATCGGGGCTGATTTGAATGCCACCAAAAGGAACCTGCGCACCAGGGTATACATTGCCATAACCTTCGGTACCAACAAATGGGTTGACATACTGTGTAAGTTGTGCCGATACAATGGTAGCACAACTGGCCATAAATAATAATATGATCTGTCTATGCTTTCTCATTATAAATGATTTGTTGTTTATAAGGATAATAGAACCTATATTCAAAGTATAAAAAATTATAGTATCACCACCTTATGACGTCTGTTGGCGTGCACTTCATGTTGTGTAAATTTGTCGAAGCGGTGGTCTCACTGACTCGCCATGTTTTCTACAGTCATTTCAAAAGTTCTTCCATTGGCTACAACGCATCATTCGGCATCATCGATTATGTTTTCTACAGTCATTTCAAAAGTTCTTCCATTTTGTTTATCAGCTTGATGCCCCTGAGATCACGCGCAACAATTGTACCATTCCCATCGACTAACACATTGGCAGGAATTGCCTTCACGTTGTAGATGGCTGCGCCTTCAGACTGCCACCCCTTTAGGTCGCTTATGTGTGGCCACGGCATCTTCAAATTCTCAATGGCTTTCACCCATGCGTCGTGATTGTTGTCCAACGACACACCAATAACTTCGAATCCCTTTTCGTGGAAACGATTATAGGTTTCCACCACATGAGGCATTTCTGCTCTGCAAGGGCCGCACCACGATGCCCAGAAATCAACCAACGTATAGCGGTTTTTCCTTATCACCGCTCCCACACTGATTAATCCACCATTGGGAGTCTGCATACTAAAATCGGTGAAGCGTTTGCCTACGGCTGTTGCTTCGTTGGCTTTCGTTTCAGCAAGTATTCGTTTGTAGTTGGTAGCTTCAGGCATTTTTTCCTTGAATGCGGCGAGTATGAAGTTTTGCTGTTCTGTGGAATATTTCTTGAAGTTGGATGCAAGCACAAGGTCGCAATAGGGTGCAGGCATATTTGCCACTACAAACTGCATCTCTTCTGCCATTTGCAGATGGTCAAGCGAATCAATGGCACGTTGTGCTTTCTGCTTGGCTTGTAAAGTTGAGACAGAGTCTATCATGATCTTGGCGTATGGAGTTCGCTGTTCTTTCCATTTGTTGTCTATTTCCTTGTGTCGCTTCCACAATTTGAAGTTATCGCCACCAGTCACTTCGGGCTCTTTCTTTGTCTTAGGGTCGAATGACCTCACAGTGATGTCGGCATTCTCAAGCATCAAAGAAATGATGTTAGAATATTTACCATTTCGCTGTGTAAGGATATAGCGCACATCACATCCTGGATGTGAACCCGTAAACGTGTATTGGCCATTTTTTACAATGGTAGAATCGATTCGCTGTATGGAGAAGAGTCCACGTATTTGACACAGATAAATAGTATCGCCATCTAGGAGGCTTTCGCCTGTGCCTTTTATAGTATAGTGGTTTTGTTGTGCAAAAACCAAGACTGGTATAAAAACCAGAATGATGAATAATGATATCTTTTTCATTGGAAAAATGGTTTTTAAACCCCTGGCAGAAATCACTGCCAGGGGAAAAATATTGTGTCGGTTAATTGTTTCGCTGAATTACTTTCTTTCCGTCGATTATATAGATACCGTTGCGACCAACAGATTTCACTTCCATACCATTGATGTTGTAAATTTTTCCATTCTTCATTGCCTTGTCCATTTCTGTAGAAGTGATGCCGGAGGCAGTCGATGCATCTTCGCGACTCCAATAGATTTTTGCAGGAACTTCTGTGTCGAAGGTGGATTTGGACAGGGCGAGATACATCGTCTTTGCTGCTATGCCGCCTGTTAGGTCGGTCAGTTGATTAAAGCAACGTCCTTCGATATCGACCACATAGTAGAGCATATCGTTGCTGATATCCTGAGCAGAAACTCCGTTGTCCCCACTCCATTGCGCCAATGGTTTTGCCAAGTTGTAGATGCTATTATATTGCGGTGTGCTGCAAACGAACACTTCGCCCTTCACATAGAGAATTAGGGGACATGAAGTGTAAAGATTGTCGTTGGTGTTGACTTTCTTCTCCACAAACCATCCACCATTTTCTGTGTGACCTAGACTGTCTTGTGCAAATGAGTAGCTTTCGGCACTACCTGGGCCTGTGATGGTGCTGGAGTTGTTGCTGTACCACAGCATGTATTTACCATCTGGTTCGTTGATGACGGTGGCGGAGTCGCAGCTAAAGTAAGCATAGTATTCTTCTGAGCCACCAACCTCAATGTCGAGAGGGTTGGATTCCAACTTCTCGCCATTACTTTTTTTCACCCAGTGAGTGAAATGGCAGCGCTCGTCGGCAGGTTTGGCCTCAATGCTTATTTTGTCGCCTGTTTCGTTGGCAACCTTGCTGCACGTGACACTACCGAAATTCTTATACCCCTCAGCCACCTTAGCTGCGACTTTAGTGAATACCAGATAAGCACAGTGAGTTGGGAACATGGGAGCCATTGAAACGCATGTCATGGAGTCTTTGTCGTGAATGGACGAGGTTGGAGTATATCTAAAGGGATTTTCTTGGTTGGAGATAACCACATCGCCATTATCATTGACGGTGGGTCCCCAATCGGACAATTCATCAGCCCTTTTGCCAGTTGAGACTCCTGCTATGACATAGTCACCTTCAGGTTTTCCAAATAGATAATAGTCTGCACCGCCCATGCAGTATTTACATTCTTCAATGACGAAACTGTCGTTCCAAGTAGAGATGGTGTCAGCATCAACCTCTTTTGTCTTGGACACATAGATTTTCCCAGCTCCTGTTGGATAAGGATGAAATTCTGTGAAGAGATAGTAATACTCATTGTTGCCAGCATGTACAGAGAGTGACATGAGCATGAAACCTACAAGCAATGCAATGCGGCTTTTGTTGAACATTTTGTTTTTGTAAAATTTTTCCATAATGATTAAATGTTATTATTGTTAAAAGAATGATATTGATTCGTTGATATAAAGAGTCTCCACAGAGTTTTTTTTCAGCGGGGGGTGTCGCGACAATACCTAACAGAAAGAAGCTGGTTTTGAGGTTCCATGCTTTGACGGAAGATCTCTTTTCTGTTGTATGCAAATTTGCGGTAAATATAGAATGTGCCATTTTTATTCTTGTCTGTGGAATTTGTCCAATAGTACCCCCATGCCCCTTTGTAAAGACTGCCGTTGCGCAGGTTGGTATAAACATGATATGTGACAATACCGCCCAGAAGGAAGTTTGTGTAAGTTGTTTGGTCCTTGGTGGACACCATGGTTTGAGCAATGTTGCCTCGCCATTCGAAACGTGAGACGTCTGCAGAAGACATGCCCATTGCCATCTCCAATTTCTGCCAGTCTTCGTCTGTAGGCAGACGCCACCCTTCGGGACATGCTCTTAGTGCCCCCTCGAGGGTGTAGTACATGCCGTATTTTGCACGGTTGCGTGTGGCATGTTGCTCAGCAGCGTAATCCACCCAATCGCGATCCTCAATATAATTGCGACAGTCGGCATAAGAATTGATTTCATATCTGTAGTTTTCGGTCATCCATTGGGTTCCGTTGTATTCCACCCAGGGATATTGCTCTCCGTCTCGTGGGTCTGTAAACACACCTGTATTGGAAGGCTGTACGACTGTTGGGACATCGTTTTCATCTTTGCACGAAATTGCCGATACCATGAACGCCAATAGTATCACGAAAAGTGAAATATGTTTGAATAATCGGATCATCATATTATATTGTTAAGTTAAAACCTGAACCCCAAATTATAGACAATATTTTTGAATATATTCCATTTTTTTAAAACCAAGGGATAGTTGGCATAGGTGGTTGCGATATATTCGTCACTGTAAGAGAGCATATAAGTGCAATACATGTTCAAATCTTCTTCTTCGGTAGGTGTGGTAGTGTTGAATAAGCCGTTTATCTTATCGAAAAATCCGTGCTGACGGGCATAATTGCGTAGCACTTCTTCGGATGATGCTGAGATTGCAAGACCATAATAGCCTTTGCTTACCGCATGGAACTCGCCGAACTCGCCACTGTTGTTGCGCACCAGTGTGCCAAGGATGGCGCTTATTACACGGCTGACGTACTGGGTACGCTGTGCTTCTGTGCGGAGGCGGGATAATATACCTGTTGCTACCACAATGCATCTCTGCCCTGCTGCTGCATAGGGATGTTGTTTACCATCGTCGTAGTTGATTTGACTACAGAGCATCCATGAGTAGGGCATGAGGCGGTTTGTGATATGATTCAAGATGTTTTGCTCGAGAAATTCTACAGATGCGCGCTTTTCGTCAATGGTGGACAAATAATTATATGTATAAGCATTGTTGGCGTAGGCCACTTGCCCGATAGAATAGTCGATGCTGAGGAGCTCTACGCGGAAAACGCTGTCGCCGTTGATGTCGAGAGCTTGGAATTGTTTCTGTATGGTATCGTTGAATAGCAGATAGGCGCCGTATTTGTTTTCGAACGCTTTTCTTAACTGGGTCTCCTCATCGTTTGCGTTAGGGTCGGCTTCGAAGAATTCGTTGGGGTCGTGTATTTCAACATCCAAATTGTCTTCGCCACTGCATGACAAGCAGATGAAGGCAATTGCGGCGATGGCTAAGGGTAGGAATTTTATTTTCATATATATATTGTTTGTAATATGATAGTTTTTTGTTTTCTTGGTGCACAGGAAAGGTATGTAGGTGTGACTATTCGGGTGTAGCAACTATGGTGTAGGGGCGCGACAGATTGGTGTTGTTGCCCGGCATATTGACATTGAATTGTAGCACCTCATGTGGTATGTTGACAGTCCATGCCTGGTCATCTTCGGGAAGGGTGTATAGGCGCGTTTCGATGATGTTTCCAGTGGAACCATCGCGATAGACGGTATAGGTGTGTTTGAGGGAGCGTTTCTCGGGGCAGACTGTGCATGTGCGGTATCGGCGGAGGTCAAACCATCGGTGGCCCTCGAGTGGCATTTCCAGCCGACGCTCGTTGCGGATACGGGCGATGAGTTGGTCGCCCTGCTCGTCAAGCTGCAACTCTCGGCATCCTTCCACATAGCGGTTGTTAAGCAGGTGGCGCAATGCTTCACGGGCTTGGCTCTCATCGCCCATGTATGCGCTGGCTTCCGCCAGATTAAGATAGGCTTCGGCGGAACGTAACCAGAAAACGGTGGACACAGGTGACTTAAGGCCTGTGCAGGGGTAATAATAAAAGGTGTTGTACCAACTGTGTTCGTCTTGTGTCACTTCGGTGGTAGGTGTGCCGGGTTCACGACGTATTAGTCCGGTGAATGTTCCAAAATTCCAGAACCACGAGGTCTTGCGGATGTCGTTGAAACTATAAGCATTGTATAGGTCGAGGCTTACGCGTGTGCTTTGGTACATGGATGACATGGTACGCATCAAGTCGTCGCCGCCCATGCTGAAAATGTTTTCGGGATTGCTTAGTACCATGAATTTGTTGCCGGATGTACGCAAATCCTCCAATGCAGGATGGCCCTCAATGACTTTTCTGGCATAGGCCGCACATTGCTGCCAGTGGTTCATGAAGAGGTAAACGCGTGAAAGGAGCAGTCGCACGGCGTTGACATCAGCTCGATAGATGGTGGATGGCTGGCTAACGAGAGAAAGATGTTGCTCGGCTTGGAGCAGGTCGGACTCTATCTGATTGTAGCATTCCTCAACGGTGTTTCGTGAGAAAAATATGTCCTGTATTTCGGGGGTTGTCTTGATGGGCACACCAAGATCGGTAGAGGCGGTGGTGGTGCTGTATGGCTGACCATACATGTTGGTGAGCCAGAAGTAGTAGAATGCTCGGAGGAAAAGGGCTTCTCCCAGCACCTTGTGAACACCCTCCTGCTCCATCTTGTTGTTTTGTGGCACATTCTTAGCTTCTTCTATCACGTTGTTGGCAACATTGATGCTTTTGTAGAAAGCTTTCCACTCTCGGTTTTCGGTATACCATTCGGTGTTGTTCTCCGACGAGCCAGTTCGGGGTTGCCAAGTGACAAATCCAAACATATAGTTGTGTACGTTGTTGATAGCGTCGTTGATGCCATTGCCACGGTTTTGCTCTTCCATCTCGTCAGCCAACAAATGGATGAACATGCCCAGATTGTTGTAGGATGTGAAAGGTCCCGTGTTGTTCACAGGAAGATAGCAGTCGCCGAGAAGTAATTCGTTGAGATCTGTCCATGAGCGTATGTAGTCCTTGTCTTGTGACGATTCTTCTAGAAAATGACCACATGCAGTCAATGCGAGGGACAAAATGACCAACGGTAATATTGTGGCCTTTAAAAGATATGTCTTGTGCATAACTATAGAAGTGTGTTATGATTAGAAATTGATATTTAAACCTAATGTAAAACTCGGAGTGTCAGACAGTTGTATCTCTGTGAAACCTCCCTGAATGGGGGTCTGTCCTCTAAGAGCTTTGTTACACCAAGTGTGAAGGTTGTAACAACTAGCAGTAAGTGCAAGTCTGCCCAGACCGAGTTTATCTAATTGCCTCTTATTGAACTCATATGTGAGTGTGAGTGTGGAGAGTTTCACATATCCAGCATCCACCACACGAGCATTGCTATAATCATACATGGTGTAAGCGTTGGAATGCAACTGCGGTCCAGTATACCCTGTGAAGGTAGTCCAATTGTTGCTGTAGCGTTCCCATGCAGGGTCTCCACCACATAGGATGGCTGGGATGTTGGTGACGAACTCATCACCGGGTTTCATCCATCGTTGGCGCAAATCTCTGTTGGCATTGGTTTCGGAAGAGAACTGCCTTGCTCCAGACACTCCGTCGAATAAGCGGAACAAGCGGGTCTTGGCACCGAAATTGAAAAGGAAGGTGCACCCCAACCTCCATTGGCGATAGGTGAAGGTGTTGTTGATGCTGCCCGTGACATCCGGTTCGCGTTTGCCCGACGCCTCGAGAATGGATGTGTAGAAAGTGTATTGGTCGGCAATGCCTATCTCTTGTTGTCTTTCTTCCCAGTCTTCGAAGAGCGGTCCGCCGTCTACAGGATTCAATCCTGCAAACCTGTATGAATAGAAGGTGCCCACCGCTTGGTCTTTCACCACAGCAGAACCATTGATGAAGTCGCTAAGGGTGTAACTGTCGACACCTGGAAGTGTTTTGATCTTGTTGTATACTTTCGACACATTGCCAGAGAGAATCCAATAGAAGTCTTTCAGTCTGACTGGTATTCCTGTGACGGTGACATTAAATCCTTGGTTGGTGATAACTCCAGAGTTAACCACATAACTCTCGAAACCATTTATATCGGCAATTCGTTTATCCATAAAGGCATCGGTGGTGCGTTTGTGGTAGTACTCTGTTTCTATCTGTACTCTGTTCTTGAAAAGTGATGTTTCTAGACCAATGTTAAACGAGTGGGTTTTTTCCCATTTCAGTCCTGGGTTTGCATAGTATGCAGTTGTGGAAGTGAATTCGTTGTAGAATGCATTCATTCCTCCCTTGCGGATAATCAGGTTGGGAGTTTGGTTGTCGAGCATGTTTCCCTGTTCACCGTAGGAACTCTTCAAGGTAAGAACGTTTATGTTGGGAGTGTCGATATGAAAGATGTTTAGCAGGTTGGCATTGGCTGAGAGCGACCAAATTGGCAGAATTTTCTCGTTGCTTCTGCTACCAAACTTGTTGGACCCGTCGTATCGGCCGTTGATATTGAGTGTGAAAAGGTTTTCGTAGCTATACGAGAGTGTTGCGTAGGCGGAAACAAGATTGTTTTTTGTGTCGGTGATGGTTGGCACATGACTACTGAGCCAAGAATAGTAGTTCTCATAACTTGTAGGAATTTGTGTGGCAAATGTTTTACCACGGTCTTCGTAATAACCCCTTTGTGTGAATTCATCGCCAGTGTAATGGCTTGAACTTGCCTCCAGTCCCACGGCGACGTTTATGTTGTGGTGCTTGGCATGGTCGAGGTATTTATTGTAGTTGGCCTGTAGTCGGGCTGTCCATCCCTCCGTCTGGTTGGCTTTGCGGGTCAACTCGCCACCATAGGGCAAGTAAGCTGTGGATTTAGGTGTCTGGTTAGCTTCGGCTCCTCTGAGACATGCTATATAAAATGATTTCTCACCCCACCATGTTTCGATGTTTGCATCGGAAGCATTGGCTGAGAACACACCGTTGAAGAACAGGTTGTCGTTGGCCTGAAAGCGTACGCTGGCTGTGGCGATAATTGATTTGCTATGCTGGTTGATGTTATTGTTTTCATTCTCATTAAGAATATTGTATCCGTAGTAACCGTAGAGGGAGTTGCTTGTGTTGTAGCGTGGATATTTGTAGTAGGTTCCATCTTCGTTGAAAGCAGGAATAACACGGTTGGTGTTGTATGCATAGTCGATGGCGTTCACAGACTTGTAGTTTCTTCTACTCATGTTTCCGCTGACGTTGATTTCCGCTTTCAGCTTGCTGGTTATGTTATAGTTCACTTTGACCATGGCTGTGTAACGACGGTTCAGGTTGTCCTTGATTACATCTTGCGTGTCAGTATATCCCAACGATGTGTAGTATCTCACCTTGTCGGCACCACCGGATATGCTTGCCGAGTGGTCATGCGACCAGGAGTTCTGACAGAGTAGCTTAAACCAGTCGGTGTTCTGCGCGGCCATTTGGGAAACTTGCCGGTTAAACTCGGTGCGGTCGATTTCTCTAGCATACAATTGTCGCAAAGCCTCTTCGTATCCAACCCTCGACATGGTGTTTGGGTATGCATAATGAGCTTCTGCAAGATACTGTGATAATTCCACTCTCTCGGCCGAACTCATAAGATTGATTTTGTTGTCAGAATAGTAGGGACGTTTTCTTGCAGTCACCTTAACGGAATATTCCACAATTGGTTTTCCTTCGTGTCCGTTCTTGGTTGTAATCACTATCACTCCATTGGCAGCACGAGTACCATAGAGAGCTGTGGCAGCGGCATCTTTCAAGACATCAATGCGCTGAATATCTTGTGGATTGATTCCAGCAATGGCATTACCTATACGGTTCACGTAGTCGGGGTCGTTAAGTACATCAGGCGACAAATTGACAGGGTCGGAAAGAATAATTCCGTCTAACACCCACAACGGTTCACGATTGCCAATCAAAGTACTTGTTCCTCTAATACGTATTTTTGATGTTGCATTTACCTCACCGCTTCCAGTAACAGATACAAGATCGGGAATCTTTCCTTCCAACATTTTCGATAAATCACTCAAACCGGCAATGTCGATTTCAGACATATCTTTTGAAACAACCGAGGCAGTGAGGTTTCGGCGGTCAAGCTGTTGATATCCTGTGACAACAACTTCTTCCAACCGATTGTCAGAATCCATCGTCACATTGTGAGTGACGTCCTTGTTGTTTTTTCCAATGCTGTAAACGGCATCAAACATTCCTATATAACTATATCGTAAACGATTGGAATGAGTGGATACATTCATTGAGTAGAAACCGTTTTCGTCGGTGATTGTAATGGCGCCAGTCTCTTCATCTTTTACGGTGACACCTATAAGCGGTTCACCGTTGCTGTCTCTGACATATCCACTTACATTCTTTGGATGTGTTTGGCTTTTTTCAGTGACGGTTACAAAATATCCGTCAATCTGGTAGTTACAATTCAATGTATTGAACACTTTGTCCAAAACATCTTTCACAGGCCTGTCTTTCTCAACTACTGTGATTTTTGGAAAACGATTGGTCAATTCAGACTTGCAAAAAAAACTTAATCCGGATTGTTTGCTCACTTCGTTGAAAAAATCTTTCACGTTTGCCGACTTAAGGTTAAGTGTAATCTTCTTGTCTGCTGGATTTTGTCCATAGGCGGACAGAGATGGCATTATGACCATTGATAACAAGAATGCTAGAATGGCAGCTTTTCTTGGCCACGTCTTTATTGTTCGGTAAACATTCATCATTTTGTCTATATATAATTAGTTATCTGTATTTCCTCCGATGTAGATGGTCTTATTTTTTATTTCTATTTTGAGTCCAGTGACTTGACGTATTACCCGTATGGCTGGTTCAATAGATTCGTATCTATTCACATAGCCAGTGAACTTGACAAATCGCATTTCGTCTGTCACGAACACGACATTCAAACTATACCAATGCGAGAGAATCGTCATTAAATGCTCAAGAGTGTAGTTGTCAAAACAGAAGAATCCCTGATTCCATGCCACATAAGGTTCTATGTCCACATTACCAATTTGACATGATTGGTGGGAAATCAAACACTTTTCTCCAGGTTTTATAATGTGTTCAGTTCCGTTGGTTGGAGATACAGAAACTGAACCTTTTACAAGAACAATTACAGAACCGTTTGTTCCTGCTTCAATGTTGTTGGTGTTCACATTGAATTCGGTGCCAAACACTTTCACTTCGCCATCGGGAAGATGTACAACAAAAGGTCGGCTCCTGTCTTTAGCCACCATAAAATAGGCTTCACCGTCAAGTACTACATTGCGATCACCACGCCCAAATTTCTCTGGGTAAATGAGCCTTGAATTGTAATTGAGATGAACAAGCGAACCATCTTCTAACGTCAACCAAAACTCTTTATCGTGATTGGTTGTGATTTTCCGTGCTTCTAACAACTGTTTTTTTGTAAGCGACTCTTGGACAAGTTGCATTGTTAAATCTCCCTTTTTGTCTAGCTCAACAGCTGGTTCGCTCTCGTCTTGCGTTTTGTTTTGCTTGTCGATGATACTGTTTTTGTAGTCAGACAAGGTTAAAGCAATTTCATTTGCATCATGCTTACCTGTCATCATACATTTTTGCATTGCCAATTGGACAGCCTCAGGCACATCAGGCGGAGTGACACGAGTGTATTCTTTATAGAAAACGAAAGTGCCCAAAGCAATGAGGAGCAAGATAATGGAAGCAATCCGATACATTCGAAATGAAATAAACGTCTGAGATGCTGCATGACTTGCATCAATGCGTTTCTGCACTGCAGCAAGTGCTTTGCGAGTGTCGATTTCTCGTATGGCGGTAATTTCATTTGTGATGAATTCATCATTGCTAAGCATATTAATTATATCTTGGCAACGGCTGTTCTTGTCGGCGAGCTGCCTTAATCTAGCCTCCTCCATCTCAGACAGAGCTTCGCATTTGTATTTGGCCAATAGCGTTGCTTTCTCCTCAACTCTTAAGATGTCATTATTATTAATCATATTTATTCATTTTATAATTATATCACGAATTCACTTCGTTTTTATATCAAAAAAACTACAAAATGTTAGATTATATTTTGAAATGTAAAGTAATAATAGTAAATTTGCAAAAAAATAGAAAATGAAAATAGACAGCCAGACTTTGGAAAATTTCCGGAAAGGTGATTTAGAGCCGCTCTTTCTGGAAATATATCCTTCGCTCTTGCGTTACGCCACCCGTGTTCTGGGTGACAATCATGCACAGTTGGCAGAGGATTGCATTCAGGATGCTGTCTATAAAGTGTATCTGAAACGCAAGCGTTTTAACCATCCGTTTGAATTGAAAGCATTTCTCTATACTGCAGTACATAATCAGATGGTCGATATCTGCAGGAAGCATCATCTCCAAGTTAATTATGCCAAAAGTATAGAATGGGTAGAGAACAGTCCTGTAGATTCATTTTTGTTACAGGAGACACTAGACTTACTTTATCATGCAATTAACAAATTGCCTGATGATTTGAAAAAAATTTATGAATTGGCATTCGAACAGCATAAAAAAGGTGCTGAAATTGCCCAAGAGCTAAACTTGTCAACCTCTACAGTTGCACGCCAGAAAAGTCGTTTGATTGAAGTCTTGCGAAAGCAATTCAAAGATAACGGCCTGATGCAATTGGTCATCAGCTGGCTTTTGACTCAATTGTAATCCGGCCTTACTTTGTTATCCCCCAAAAAATTGGCAATCACAATAAATACCACGTTTATTTGATAACCAACATAAAAAGCATTTTAGTCAGGTGTTTCGACAATTTATTTAACCTAAATTCCGAAGCACTTTAGTTTAACTTTCTTTATAAGTACCTGAGCAACAAAAAGTTGCTCAGGATTTTGCCATGTCAGATT
>CACZPU010000137.1 GCA_902783165.1 uncultured Prevotellaceae bacterium | reverse complement strand
CGAGATCGTAGGTCTTCTTGAAGTATTCGATGGCTTCTGCATACTTGCCACCACCCTTCAGTGCGTGACCATAGTAGAGATAGTCGCGGCCAACAAATTTGGCACTGTCGCTTCTGTTGAAGAGAGCGTCGGCAAACTGCAGAGCTTTGTCGTAATTCTTCAAGTCGGTGTAGTTGTAGAACGACAGGCGGTTCAAACCGGCACTGCGTGGGTATTTGGCTGCACCATATTCAGAGGCTTCAAGACTTTCCTGAGATTTGCCAAGGAAGTAGGCTGCAAGTGCATACTCGGTCAACTTGTCGTCTTCCAGTTTGGCCTTGTCCACTTTCTGATAGTTTTCTAAAGCTTTAGCAAACTTGTTGTTGGAATAATACATGTGAGCGATTTCTGCATCTACTGGATAGGAAGGGTCGATGGAAGTAAGTTTGCGGAGCATTTCCTCAGCACCGGCAGCGTCTACCTTCTGATAGATGCGTGCATACTTAATGTATCCCTGTGGGTTCTTGGGATCGAACTGTGTTGCAGTTTGATACCACATGGCTGCCTCACCACCATCGTCGTTACGTACGGCCATGTCACCTTTGAGTAGATAGCCAACGGCACTGTTCTTGTTGGCCTTGATAGCCATGTCGGCATACTTCAGAGCATTTGCCTGGTCGTTGATGTCGAGGTATGCACGTCCGAGACCAGCGAGTGCCTCTGCATTTTTCTTGTTTACTTTAAGGTAATCCTTGACTGCATCTTTCACAGCTGCGGCATTACCTTTGTTGTCTACGATAACCTTTGTGATGGCATCAATTTGTGATTTAACATCTTGTGCCATGGTGTGGGCTGAGACGCTTAGCATCAAAGCACCAGCGAAGAAATATTTGATTGCTTTCATAATTCCTTGTTTTTAATAGTTATACTTCAGTTATCTCACCCTTTTGATGTGTATGGTGTATTAATCGTTTAATAATAGACGTTTAAAATATCTTAAAAGCCGTAGTCGTGAACATTCACATCTCTTATACTGATGTCACCTCTAACGGGTAGCAGACCAGTCTTAAATACAACCATCTGTCCTTTGGGTTGTGTGATGAAATTGGCAAATCCCCAAGGTAGTCCGTTGCGGGGATCGTTCACGAGTGCATATATTGTTCTTACAAACGGGTAACGTCCGTTTAGTAACCATGCCTGGTAAGGTTTCCAGCTATTCATTTCTGTTGCATTGTCGAGCTTGCTTACTGACATGACTGTTATGTTCTTCTTGAATGTGACATTGGTGGTGTCTCGCTTATCGTTCAGCCAGTTGCTACCAATGATGCCGATGGCGTTGGGTGTTTTCTCAACATATTCAATAACTTCCTTGCTTGTTTTTGCTGCAAAGATGTTTGGACTGTTGATGGGCTTGCCGCCGAGAATAGAGTCTACGCAATAGTGCACGGTGCTCGACTGCTTGTTGTCGAAGCACACCCATATCTCTCCTCTCTTTGAACCAGGGACGATATCGCTCCAATTAGTTGCTTCGCCGCTGAGCACACGCTGTACATTCTTCACGGAGATGCACGAGTCTGTGTTCTGGTTGTTGCATATCAGTGCTAATCCGTCGTATGCGAGGGCTAATGACCTGGGTTGAAATCCTCTACTCTTCAAGTTGTCTAATTCTTCTTTTTTGAAATCGCGAGAGGTGATGGCTAGATACAGACTGTCGCTTAGCAACAGGTTGACAGCATCTATCTCGTTTGTGAAGATGGGAGTTACCTTGGCTTTCGGATGAGAAGCTTCGAAAACCTGTATTTCCTCTTCGATGATGGGACTAAAACTTTCGTCTGCGGCGAAACTGATTTCGCCTGTAGAGAAAGTGTCTGTTCTACCGTTTTTCGGTTTGTTCTCACAAGAGGAGAACAAACCGAAAACAATAGTTAATCCTACTATACTGTAGAATAAGTTCTTATACATTCTTGAATGATTACTGAAGTTTGAATAATACAGGAACAGTATACTTCACACGTACGGCAGAACCATTCTGCTTACCAGGAATCCACTTTGGCATGACTTTCACCACGCGTACGGCTTCCTTGTCAAGCGACGGGTCTACAGATCTAGCTACGTGTACATCGGTAACTGAACCGTCTTTTTCAACCACGAACTGAACGATGACGCGTCCTTGGACACCATTCTCGGCTGCGATTGGGGGATACTTCATGTTGTCGCTGAGCCACTTCATCAAGGCTGGCATACCGCCAGGGAATGAAGGCATCTGCTCTACAACATCGAACACCTTGTTCTCCTCTTCGTGCTTTGGAGGCTCTGGCTGAGCAATCTCTTCCTTTGCCTTGAGCACTTCACCGCCAACTTCATCGTTACCTTGAACATCGAAAGCACCAATGGTGATATTGGTCTTCTCAACTTTTTCAAGGTCGAGCTGGTTGTCTTCTTTCACTTCTTCGTCTTTCTTGATAACTGGTGGTGTGAATTTTACAGAGCTTTTTACTTTCTCTATCACCTTTTCAGGCTCAACCTTCACAACTTCCTTTTCCAGTTTCTTGGCTTCCTTCTTCTTCTCGTTAATAGCAGAAAGCTCGATGGCCTGTGTGTTGGCAACAGCGCGGCTTTCCTGAATTTTCTTAACGATGTTCAAGCCAAGATACAAGAGTACGCCTGCAGCAACCACTATCAAGAGCGACATAACATTTCGCTTGGAAGTGTTTTTACGAAGCACGTATGCTCCATATTCTTTGTTCCTTCCTTCGAAAACTAGATCCGCCCAGTCATGGGATACCAAATCAATTTTTGACATTGTAATTCCTTTCTTTAATGATTAGTGATTACTTGATACCGCGCTTTTCAAGAAGTTTGAGGTCATCCTCATTGATCTTGTCAATAACGTAGGTACCAATGCTGCAAATCTGCATCTCATCCAAAGCATCAACCATATTCTTATACGATGATTCGTCTGTGCACTTGATTACGATGGTCAAAGTCGGAACTTTCTGTCCGTCGATGTCACCCTTCTTAATCTTGCTCAACTCCTTGTCATAGATGCTGTCTGGCCACTGAGATGGGTTCTCCAGTTTCTTGGCATCAAGTTTTGCCTTGGCTGCCATTACTTCTTTCACAGGAGTAGAACCGTCTTCAGTAACGTGCTCGATGAGCACTTTGCGAATACCGTCCTTGCCCCAAGTGGTTTCTTTCAGACAGGTTGGGTCATCGTAGTTGGGGATACCGTCAATATGGTAAATCTTATCATTACCGCATACATAAATTGTAATGGTCTGAGAAGCCTTTGACTCGTTCTTCTGATTGTCCTGCAAGTTTTTGTCGTTGCTAGGCATAGTCAAGTTCATAGTCTGTGGCTTGGCCAAGGAGGTACACAGCATGAAGAACGTAATAAGAAGCATCATCATATCCACCATCGGCGTGAAGTCGACGCGGACATTCATCTTTTTTTGCTTACTTTCTTTTTTCTTAGCCATATATTAGTCCTCCGAATTTGTTTTGTATGAAGTAATCAAGAAATAACGGTTCCGGTTCATATCCTGCAACTCTGACATCATCTTCTTGATAACCTTGTAGGGAGTTGCCTGGTCGGCCTTGATAGCCAGTTTCATGTCCTCACCGTTCGCATCGTAAGCTGCAGTTACCCAATCTTGGAATTCGCTCATTCCACCATTAACACTGTCTGTGGGGATACCACGTGTCTGCTGGTATTCGTTGAGCTTTTCATTGGGCTGACTGAGAAACTCACTCATATCTTTCATCGCCACACCAATGTTGGCGGAACCACGTCCGTTCTCAAGCTGTTCCTGAGTGAGGCTGAGGCCATACTTGCTTGCCATATCGAGCAACAGAGCCTCCTGCTTTGCTGGTGTGTCCATGCCTGCAAAGATCTTTCCATCCTTGTCGACAAGGAGTGACAGCACGTTGTTCTCTGGAACCTTGATTTCTGACACAGATCCTGGGGTGACCACCTTTACTGCCTCATTCTTGACGAAAGTAGATGTCATCATGAAGAAGGTCAGCAAAAGCACCATCACGTCGGACATAGGTGTCATGTCAATCCAGACGTCACTTTTCTTAACT
>CACZPU010000136.1 GCA_902783165.1 uncultured Prevotellaceae bacterium | reverse complement strand
GTCCGTTGCCCAACCCGATGTCAAGATTGTCTATCCAAAGCAGTACGGAACTGATAGTGAGCCAAACTCCATTTTCATAAACGCCCAGGCAACTTAGCGTGAGGGGGACAAGCAAGAACTGCACCAAAGCCGATATACCTTTGATGAAGAACGATGCAAGAATGTTTTTCTTGATAAGCGCAGTTCTCCCGTTGCCTTTTGTTATGATTGATTTTATGCTTTGGAGTATATTCATATGCTGAAATTCAATATTTCCCATTGTATCAACTGGAAATAGATCTCAATGAATGCGATGATGCACACTGCTAGTTTTCCAAAGTTAATGGGCCGGATGGTATATATGATACATGGATAGAGCACAATCTCAATGATGCCATATAGTTCGGATATGCGCATGCTCACAATCTTGATTGAAGTGAATGCGAAATAGAATAGAACGGAGCATGCCAGTATTTTGATGAGAAGATAAATGGAGGGCACATAAGGCTTGATGGTTTCAGAAAAATAGAGAAGATAGAGGAACACGGCCATTTTGATGAGTGGGAAAGGATTCAGAATAGATTCCTTTTCAAGCTTAGTCTCGCTCAGTCGTTGATAAATATCTATCTTGTCTGATATATATGGAATATGAAAGGTTGTTAGCAAATCAAATCCTGAAAAATAAAGCAAAAAACACACAGGAACCACCATTGCCCACGCAATTTTCCATTTTCTGCTTATAGGGGTATTGCTGAGAAACAGCAAGGGCAGCAAGGCAAGGGCGGAAAAATGGAAGATAGCTCCTATCATAATATAGCAGAGGGCATGAAGCCTTTTGCCTTCAGAAAGTGGTTTTATGGAGAGGAGAAATAATCCAGAGATGACACCAGCCCTGATTTGGGTAACATCATGGAGAAGGAAGAAATTGCAAACGTAAATGAGTATTGGCAAAAAGAGCAGATTTGTTATTCGTTTGATGGCGAAGAATTTCAGACCAACTCCTAAAAGGGCATAAAGGAAGAATAGTATGTGTACATCGGGGAAAAAGGGATATAATAATCGGCTCAGTATCAGAAACGAAGGTTCAACAGAAATTTCGTTAATTCTTGAATCAGGGTGCATGAAATAATTTTCATAATTCTCTGAGTCGCGGTCGAATCCCACAGGACGTAATCCCGCATACAAAATCAGAAAAATTCCAATAAGAATGTATGCGAACCACTTGTATTTTCCGAGATATTCTTCAACGAATACTAGAAACAGAACAGCGAATATGATGAGCAGCAGAAGGATGAGCATGCCTTATTTTTCATGGAGGAAATAGATGTATAACCCTGTTCCGATGAATGCAAGGAACGTCATTGCAAGAACAAAAATTACTCGTTTGGGCTTTGATGGCTTGACGGGAACATCGGCTCCTTTGATAACTGTGAAAGCGGGCGTACGTTCTTGGACTTTTGCTTTGGCTGCTTGCAGTTGGTTGTTTAGTGCGGTGTAAGTATTGTATTTTAGCTGCATGTCGTTTTCTAAGTCATTCCGCTTCGCGCGGTAACTTTCCAATATCACTCCAGCATTGGCATCAGAATAGGAACCATAGACTTGACGTGCTCGTTCATAAATGTGCTTGGCCTCTGCAGTCAGTTTCTTATAGTATTCTAGGTCTGTGCGTGCCTTGTTGGTGCGGTAGGATGTAATGAATTGTTGTAGTTTCTGCCTCACTGAGTCAGCCAGCGTTTTACAAATGAAAGGGTCCTGTGCCTCTGTGGCAATGGTGATAACTCCGTCTTTTTTGTCTACGCTTAGTGTTATTTTTGAGCGTATAAGGTTGGCCAGTTTGTCCTGCTCCTTAGATAGATTGTAAGGATTGAATTGTAAGCTATGGCCTTTATCTTCTTTCTTGAAAAGATTTTTGATAGCTGCTATTGGATATTTCCACCAAGCATGTTTCTGGTGTTTCTTCAGATATTGGTAGTAGGTGGTGTCAATATCGCCATCAATGCTTTTCACGGGGATATTGAACAATTCTGCCACAAATCCGTTGTCTTCCATCAAATCGGGATAGAGTAGGGGCGTAATGGCATCGGATGTCTGCATGTCGTTGAGGTTCAGCCCGAATGTGGATGCGATATCCCCCAAGGTACCATTTCCAAGTACATTCTCCACTTCTGGTGCCATCTTGGTGGTAGTGGTATACGAACGTGGTATGCAGATAATATACAAACACGACAATATGAACACTGTAGGCAATACAATATAGAAAAGTTTCCTTTTATCCCACAACCGTTTAAATATAATACGGAGGTCGATAACTTCTATATCTTTGTTCTCGGTCATATCCATATTTCCGTTCTTTATACTATGGTGGTTAAGCCGATTAATGGTTGTCTTGATTATTTAAGCACGTTGGCAATGGTGGCAATCATGGCAGCAATGCTGGCGATGCTCGTACCGATGGTTAAAATCTCTGCAAGTGTCTTTCCATCTCGTATAGGCTTGCTTGGTACAACTATTTCGCATCCTGGTTGAGGCTTCACTCCGTTTCCTACCTTTGCCACCTTTCCATTCATATAGATAATGATGGTGTGTGATTTCTTGGCGCGATTGCCGAATCCTCCAGCTTGGTTGATATAGTACTTGACGCTCTTTCCGTTTTCAAATCCTACGGTGTTGGGATACATCACGTCGCCAGAAATCTTCACTGTGTTTGTGAACTGGGGAACAATGATTCGGTCGCCTTCACGGAGCACAACATCCTCATCGCTTCCAGGGTGAGCCAATGCCTTGTCAAGTTCTATGCCGACACTATAGGTGTCGCCGATGTCGAGTTTCTTCAAGTCTAGGGTGTCCTTTCCGCCGCTCTGGCTGTTGAGAAGTTTAAGAAGCGATTCTGCCCTCATGCGTTCTTCGTTTGTGCGTAGACGTTCCAGTCGGGCTCCTTTTACATAGGCACGATCGTTCACTCCGCCTGCCGCCCTGATGATATCGCTCAGTCGCTGGTTTTTCTTGGACAGCGTATAAGTTCCGGCAAACATCACTTCACCTTGTACGTTTACATTCTGCTGCTTATAATATCCAGGGCTTTTGCGCACATAAACTTCATCGAATGGCATCAGTTTGAAACCTTGTTCTCCATCAATGACGAATCCGTCTTTCAAAGCAAAGGAGAATGTTTGGGCAATGATGGTGTCGGTTGTAAGTGCTTTGGCATCCTTCATTCTGCGAGCGACGTCCACCTTTACTGTCGATGCTGTTTCTTTCAGTCCGCCAGCTTGAAGCACAAAGTCCTCAAGCGTTTCGTTGTCAGCGTATTTGTAAATGCCTGGATAGTTCACTTCACCATGAATGGTGATTGTCCGCTCTTGCATCATTTCCTGCTTAGTGGGAATAAAGAGTTCATCGTTGGGTTTCAGTGGGATATCTGCCACCGAGCCGTTGAGGATTCCTTCCACATCGACAGGAACCACTTCCAGAGTGCGGTCGGGTTTCATGCGGTGCATCACGGCATGTGCAGTGAAAGCCTCTTCGCGCAATCCCTCTGCATGTTCGATCAATGTTCTCACGCTGTTGATGTCTCCTCCTACCTGATACATGCCAGGACGGAACACGGCGCCTTTGATTTTTGCCATGTTGGAGAAGCGGGGTATGACAGAATCAACGCTTACGGAGTCTTCATCATACACATGGAACGATGCCATGTCGAATTCCTCTACATTGAACACAGAATACTCTCGTCCTGTTTTTCTTACCACGCGAACCGATTTTGTGTAAGCGTCGCCAGTGAAACCACCTGCGTATTTAAGCAAAGTGCCAATGCTCTCGTTTTTCTTCATTTCATAGAACATGGGGCGCTTTATCTTACCCGAAATATTTACCAGACAGTCGTAGGCCCCTACGACAATCATATCGTTATCTGCCAGCCGGACGTTTCCTGTCTGCACACCGTTAAGGATGTAGTCATAGACATCAACGGTAGATATCAATTTGTTGTTTCGATATACTTTAATGTTTCGCAAGGTTCCTATGTCGCTGATACCGCCTGCCATATAGAGTGCATTGAAGACTGTGGAGAAGGCAGAGAGCGTGTAGGTTCCAGGAGTTTTCACCTCGCCCATGACGTTAACCATGATTGTGCGTGTTTGTCCCACTGTAAGCGTAATCTTGCTACTGCTGTATCTTGTGCCGAGCGTAGAGCGCAGATGAGAATTTGCTTGGGCGACGGTCATTCCTGCCAATTGCACAGGACCATAGTCTTCGACAGTTACAGTACCGTCTGGCGAAATGGTTCCCTCAATGGTTTTTTGTGATGCCCCGTAGATTTCTATGAATACTGCATCGCCTGGTCCCAGCCTGTAGTTCTTGGGAGTAGCGATGTTCATCGGAGGTTCGAATGTGAGATCTTTGTTGTTGAAAATGTCGCGGCCGAATACTTTTCGCTTGGATTGCCTCTTCTCTGCCAAAAGTTGTTTGAGCAAAGTCGTGGAATCCGGGATAATATCGTCTATTTCTCTTTGTATGAGTCTCGATTTTTCAATGGACTCTTTATCTGTGGCAGCTCCTTGGATGAAATCGGTATCAGCTAATTTCTTCGTGGATGTTTCGGCGTCGTTTACGTCCTTCGCATTATTCTTGCGTGTGCGGTCGTTCGCATTTTTTACTGACGATATGGTTCCGAGTCCCTGCTCTTTCTGTAGGCGTTCTGCCTTTTGCTTCACTCTCCTGATTTGTTGTATGTCAACATTGTTCTGTGTCAGTTTGATGACAATCTGTTCGTTTGAAGTACCTTTTTCTTTTTCTTTCAAAACGAACTGCATGACTTGCTCATCGGTCATTGACGACTGTGCAAATCCCGTGAGACATCCTATCATCAAGGCCAGCGAAAGTACAAATGCTTTTTTCATATTCATAGTTGTGAATTCATGACAAACCACCCCTAGTTCATGAAAACAGGGAAGTCGAAATAATTTATTATATATATGTATAAACACGTTTTTCGTGAATTTGTTGCAAAGATAAGTATTTTTTTTTCAAAAAACATGTAGTTTTGTTGGAAAATTCGTATCTTTGCAGCTGAAAAAGGCATGATGCTCGGGGGTGACCGGATTTGACGGCAAGCTGAGATGGTGCGTAAGCATGTGGAGTGAAGACTGTGTTCTCTTTAATCAAGTCGGTCAAAAAATTAATTGGCAACAATGAGTATGCTCTCGCTGCCTAATCGAAGTATAGTAGATTAACGGCTTAATTCTCTTACTAGGTAGGAGAACGAGACATCGCTCCGAGGGTGTGGTTCCGAATCTGAGGATCAAGCGGTGCAGTAAAATCGGAAATAGTCTTGCTAGGCCTCGGTGGCAGGATGAAATTTTGAGGATAAGGATGTAGTTGGTGGTCCAGGTCTTGCTGCATCACGAAAATAAAGTCTGGAATAAGCATGTAGAAAGCGCATGGTTTCCTTGTTCGGACGAGGGTTCGACTCCCTCCACTTCCACTTTTACCAATGTTGACGGTATCTTTTGATACCGGCTTTTGTTGTTCTGAGGATGCTACAATTTGCTCTACGTTGTGTAGATTTCGCCTGCACGACGTGGAACATTTGAAACAAGAGTTTAATGATGTCGTTTTTTCTTTGTTTCTCTGCAATGTTGAGACAGAAGGGGCAACTATGATGTGCGGAAACTTGGCGTAGAAACAGGTCTAATATTGTCGTTTATTGCGCTTGAAATAATTTCTCACCCCCGAAATGATTGATAATTATCAGTTAAATAAGTTAATTATAGGTTAACTGATATGGTTTCTCGCTTCTTTTTCGTAATTTTGCACTTTGAATATAAAAAGAATGAGAAAACACTCGTTGATATTCCTGTTGTTATTTGCCTTCGTTTTCATGATGGCAGACGCTCCTCTTGCTCTTTTTTCAGGGCGGGAGAGTGGTAATGGCGTGAGCCAAAGTGACAGCGTGCAGGATAGCAGCGATTTGCGCGGCAAGGAAAAAAACAGAAAGAAAAAGTCGCGCGACAAAGACGATGCCAAGATGTTAGCTAAAGGCTTGACAGAGAACAGTGATAGCCTTGCCAACGCCGAGCCCGACACTACCCAAATGGACTCGCTAGAGCTTGCCATCTATCGGCACAACAAGGCCATAGATGACTCCATACGTCTGGATAGTATCAACAAGAAGAAAAAGAATGGCATTGATTCCCCTGTCAAATACTCGGCTGAAGATTCTCTGGTATATGACGCCACTAACAAAACCGTGTATCTCTATGGCAGCAGCAAGGTTGACTATCAGATTATGCAGCTACAGAGCGACAAGATTAGAATGAACTTGGACAGTAATGTGGTGCATGCTGTACCGTCTTACGCCGACTCGACAAATACTGTGCTGAAAGGCAAGCCTGTGTTTACCATGGGCCAGGACAAGTATGAGAACGACACAATCTCATTCAATTTTAAGTCGAAGAAAGGACTCATCAGAAACGTCTATACCGAGCAAGAAGACGGCTATCTGTTCAGCAAGATTTCAAAGCGCGACAGTACTGGTGCCATGTATTTGGCAAAAGGAACCTATACTACGTGCGATGCAGAGCACCCTGATTTCTATATATCGCTATCACGTGCCAAGGTGCGGCCTGGCAAGGACGTGGTTTTCGGTCCTGCATACCTAGTGGTGTGCGACGTTCCACTGCCACTGGCCATACCCTATGGTTTTTTCCCATTTACTAAGAGCTATTCGAGTGGTTTCATCATGCCAACCTATGGCGACGAGAGTACCCGCGGATTCTATCTCCGTGATGGCGGCTATTATTTCGCCATGAACGATAAGTGGGACTTGAAATTGTTGGGCGAGATATTCACCAAAGGCTCTTGGGGCTTGAGTGCTGCTTCCAACTATCATAAGCGATACAAGTACTCCGGTAGTTTCTATGTGAACTATCAAAACACAAAAAGAGGCGACAAAGGTATGCCCGATTTCGTGGAGACGGAGAGTTTTAAAATTTTGTGGAACCATAGACAGGATGCGAAGGCAAATCCATACAACACATTTAGTGCAAGCGTCAACTTTGCCACCACCAGTTTTGAACGCAATAACCTGACAAGTCTTTACAATCCGCAGCTAATGGCTCAAAGCACGCGAACATCGTCGGTCAGCTGGAGCACAACTTTCTCAAGTCTTGGCATGACGTTGAGCGGAACAGCAAACGTGGACCAAAATATGCGTGATTCCATGCTTAATCTCAAACTTCCTGATTTGAATATAACGGTAGCGCCTTTCTATCCTTTCAGACGGAAGCACATGGTTGGTAGCGAACGTTGGTATGAGAAAATCTCCGTAAGATATACGGGCCAGTTTACTAATAGTATTAATGCAAAGGAAAGCAAAGTGTTGCACTCTAATTTGGTTAAAGACTGGAGAAACGGGATGCAGCACCAAATTCCTATCAGCAGTAGTTTCACATTGTTTAATTTTCTTTCTGTCACTCCCTCGTTCAACTTCACAGACAGGATGTATAGCAGCAAGTTGAGGAAATCATGGGACGATGTAGCCCAAAGTGAAGTGACCGATACTATTTATGGTTTCAACAATGTGTACAATTGGAACATGAACATGATGCTCAGTACAAAACTATACGGATTCTGGACGCCGCTGCGTAAACTTTTTGGTGATAAGGTACAGGTAATACGCCATGTCCTAACCCCGCAGGTTAGTTTCAGCTATGCTCCGGATTTCGGAAGTTCGCGTTACGGGTATTTCAACACCTACCAGCGTACAGATGCTGACGGAAATGTTTCGTTGGTGCAGTATAATGCATATGAGAACGGTATTTTCGGTTCGCCACAATCTGGTAAAACAGGAAGTATTTCGTTTGACGTGGGAAACAATATCGAGATGAAGATAAAGTCGGATGACGACAGTACTGGGTATAAGAAAATCAGTATTATTGACGAACTTGGAGCGGCAATGTCGTATAATATGGCGGCTAAGGAGAGGCCTCTGAGTGACCTTAGTGTGCGTTTGCGACTGAAGTGGTGGAAGAATTATACGTTCAACATGAATGCGCAATTTTCTACTTATGCATATGAACTCGATGAGAACGGCAAGCCCTATGTTGGTAATCGCACCGAGTATAGTTATGGGCGCTTTGGCCGATTCCAAGGAATGTCGCAGAACTTCTCTTTCACTCTGACTCCCGAGAAATTGAAGAAATTGTTTGGAGGAGGTGACGATGAAGACAAGAAAAAAGACAAGAGCAAAACACGTGACGATGAAGATGATGAGTTGGATATGGAACCCAATATCGATGATGACATGGAGCGTGGAAAGTATGGCGCAAGGAAGGAAAATGCTGGTAAGGCCGAGACAGATGCCGATGGATATATGAAATTTTCTATGCCATGGTCGATAACATTTGGGTACGGAATCTCCATGCGCGAAAATACTGCTGGAAAATTTAATGAAAAACGCATGCGCTATCCTTATAAATTCACACAGAACCTCAATATTAGTGGAAATATAAGGTTAAGCGACGGTTGGAATATCAATTTCTCAAGTGGATACGATTTTGAAATGAAAAAACTGTCCATGACGAGGGCATCGCTATCGCGCGATTTGCACTGTTTCAGCATGTCGTGTTCGGTAGTGCTCGCGCCGTACACTTCCTACGATTTTTCATTTAGATGCAACGCATCCACATTGACCGATGCGTTGAAATATGACAAACGTTCGGGTTATGCCAATGCTGTGCAGTGGTATTAGCCAATTGGTAACGGGCAGTGGCTATTCCACATGAATTGTAAGTGCTTGCGCGTCGAATCGTATGCCGGGACGATTGAGAAAATGGGAAAGACTCCCACCTTTTCCAAGCTCTATGGGAGTGCCTATGGCAATAGGTTCATTTGGCTGCATAAGCCATAGGGTATCGGCAATCTGCAAAGCCAGTTCCAAGTCGTGGGTGGAAAGGAAAATGGTTTTATGCGTCTCGCGGCTAAGTCGATGGAGCAGTTGGAGCATTTCTACTTTGCTTGGATAGTCCAGAAATGCTGTTGGTTCGTCGAGGAATATGACGGGCGTTTGTTGTGCCAAAGCCTTTGCTATCATCATTTTCTGGCGTTCACCATCGCTGAGAGTCTGAACCATGCGATTTTTCAAATGTTCTATTCCTGTAAGTCGAATACTCTCTTCTACAATCTGACAATCATCGACAGACAGTTTTCCCCAGAATCCAGTATAGGGGCTGCGTCCTAACGAAATAAGTTCGTATACCGACATGTTTTGAATGTCGGGCTTGGAGGTAAGAACAATGCCGATGAGGTGGCTCAATTGGCGTTCGTTGAGGCTGTCAAGCGATTTTTTGTTGACAGTGATGCTACCAGACAGAGGAGGCTGGAATGCACTGAGTGTGCGAAGTAATGTCGATTTTCCCACACCGTTAGGACCTATCAGGCATGTCAGTTCACCGGGATGTATTGTGGCATTAATATTATCAGCCACAATTTTCTTGCTGTTCTTATTGTGATATCCAATGGTGAGTGATGATAACTGTATCATATGTGGTGAAAATAATGGACCTTTTGAATTGAGAGATAGTTGAAATGCACCTTGTCAAGGAACGAGGTTTCGCGCATACTCAATGATGCTGTCTTTATCTTTGAGGAAGTCCTCTTGTGTGAGTGACACAAAGTGGTCTGGGGCAATTCCTTGTTCGGTGCATTGCTTGTTGACGTCATACATGGGGCATGCTGAAAAGCGTACACCCCATCCGTTGGGCAACTCACTGGAGAAAGGAAGTCCAGCACCACCGCCAGTCTGGTCGCCAATGATGGTGACTTGTGGGAAGCACTTCATGTATTTTACGAATTCATTGGCGGCACTGAACACACTGCGGTTGGTAAGAAGGAGAACTTGCTTCTGCCATCGAACGCCCTTGCTAGGTTTGATGTGTTGTTCCTTGAGTGAGGAGAAGTCGTTGTGACCACGTCCCGTCTTGTGTCGCATATATCCAACTAGAACTTCCTTGTTGGTAAATCTCGCAGCCAGTTTTTCTGCATTTGTAAGCAAACCTCCTGCATTATTACGTATGTCTAATATGAGAGCTCGTGTGGGCGCGAGTTCCATCAGTACTTCGTCTAGATTTCCCTCTCCGAATGAGTCGTTAAATGAGCCATAATAAATATAGCCAATATTGTCGTCGAGAGTCTTGTATCTCAATCCCGCCGCGATTTTATAATCCTTGCCCATATATTTGTTATATAAGGTGTCGGAAAAATTGATGGGATAATCTTCAAACCATGACCAATTGCGCCCCATATCAAATGATGTGTAAAGATTCACATGACCATCGCGCAATTCGCCAATCATGTTAGTTAACACTTCGAAGAGTTGTTGGTAATTCATTCCTTCGTTTACCTGCCGGGAATACTTTTCGCGTATTGCGTTCCAGTCGATGTTTTTTTCAGAGAAAAAACAATAGTGCTCATCCAATATTTTCCATAGTGCTTGGAAATTTCCATAGGCGTTGTCGCTGAATTTTTCTTCTTCGATACAGGAACATGTAACAGACAACACTATTATGGGGACGATGAGTAGACGTGTGAGCCAAGATAAGGAATAGTATAATGTGGATCTATGTGACATAGTTGGTTGTTTATCGATGAATGGTAAAGCCAATGATTAGCAGATGGGAGTATGTGTGATATTTCAGATGGTTCACTTCGGCTTGTTGGTAATCACCAAGGTATCCAACTCTGAGTATGGTCCATTTTAAAGGAACGTCAACGGAGAGCATGTGACGGAGTGAGGGCGAATTAAAAGGAGTAACAGGCACAAGGTTTCTGTCATAGTTTCCCCGAGAGAAGATTTCATAATAAGATTGACCGTAGTTGGGCGAAAACATCAAGCCTAGGAGCGGTGCACTAACCTCGTAGTTAATCTTAATCGTCTTACGGCATAGGGGGAAAAAATATGAAGTACCGGCAGAGGGAGATATGTTCATATTACTTTTTAATTGGGCAGGATTGTTGCCATTTCGGTTGTTGTAGAGAAAACCCAACGAAAAACCTGCCTCGCCTCCAGCTTCCATGTAAAGCTGTTCAGATAGCTTCCATTGGCGCTTTAAAGAAATGCAAAAGGTATAGGCACCCGCCAAGTTGTTTGAATCTTCAGAGCGTGGCTTTGCGGTTTGAAAGCTGCCCATATGCGTCATTTCTGTTATCCATTGGGGACGCTTTTTCTGATGGTGTCTGGATTGTGAGATGAAACGAATGTCAGTACCATGGTAGTTTTCTGGACTGATATATGAGTCAAGAATGTTGGCACTTCCAATTCCTATAAGCCATGATTTCTCATCGGCTGGGACAATTGTCGCTTTTTCCTTGTCATACCTCTGTGCTTGTGTACTCAGAATGGAGAGAGGGAGGAAAAACAAAAGAGAAAACAGTTTATTCTTCATCGGGGAACAGATTTAATTGACCGGTGGAATCTTGGCGTAGTTGATGATTTGTTCGTTGCGTGCTGGAAGATTGTGCTTCAGACTGCGTTTGATTATCATCATTGGGAGATTCTTCGGAATCTGGTGAAACATCTTCGTTATTGTTTTCCACGTCGTCATCTTCTCCTTCTTCAGGAGATTCATCTGTGCTATCAACTTCTTCTGGTTCTGGTAAACGTGTAGGTTCAAGTTCCTCGATGGAGTTAATTGTCCATGTACTGACGCGCTTGCCTTTGGCTTTGAAACCTTTTACAGAGATAAACTGCTCTGCATCAATTTCCAAGGCATCGCGGAATTCATCGTTACCACCAAATGTTACTTTAAAGAGTGGATATACAGTGTCTGTGAGAATGATTAACTTACTATTTGGATTGTCACCAAGGAAATTCTGTTTTCGCTTAGATGCTTCCATCAGGAAACGCTTGATGTAAGGATAACCTTGTTGGTCTGCGTCATAGAGGATGGCCGTCCAAACTTTGTCTGCCTTGAATTTTTCAATTCTAAGGATATCACTTTCGTAGTGGTTGTTGAGATCGAAGTTGGTTAGATAGTATTCGCCATTGTATAATACCACTAGAATTTGGTCTTCATCATTGAACTCACCTAAAAAGTCGCCATGCTCATCGTAATTAAGACGATTTATGTCTGGGTCGAACCATACTTTTCGCCCACCAAGTGTTGAATGTCCGTGACTCTTCAAGGAAATGCGATGAATGGCGAACTTGGTAAGTAGATTACCCTTGCTGGCACGTCCTTTTATCATGATTTCACTAAAATCCTTGTCGATAAACATTTTCTTTAGTCTATCACGTGGCTCAAGTGTCACTTTGATGACTTCTGCTTCACCATTGGGGTTTGATGTAAAATAAACCACGCGGCTGCCTTCGGTTCCTTGGGTGAGATCATATTCACGATCTCTTGTCATGGCGGTTACATTAAATCGCTTGATGAAATAGAATCCTTTTTTGCCATCACGATATACTACGTTGTAGATAGTTCGTTTGTCGTTTTTCTTGAAAACGGCGACGTGGATAATGTTCTTTCCTACAAACACTTTATCGGCAACACGGATTACTTTGAATTTGCCGTCTTTGTAGAACAGAATGATGTCATCTATATCAGAGCAATTGCAAACAAATTCGTCTTTTTTTAGTGATGTGCCGATAAAACCGTCTTGGCGATTGATGTATAGTTTTTGGTTTGCCTCAGCCACTTTGGTTGCTTCGATGGTGTCAAAATTTCTAACTTCTGTAAGTCGCGGATGTTCTGCTCCATATTTCTCTTTTAGATGTTCAAACCATTGGATGGTAACATCCACCAGGTGTTGTAGTTTGTTGTTGATGTCTTCAATCTCTTGTTGAAGACGTAGAATAAGTTCGTCGGCCTTGTCACTATTGAATTTGAGAATCCTTGCCATTTTGATTTCCATCAGGCGGAGAATGTCTTCTTTCGTCACCTCTCTAATCATCTGAGGATAGTATGGTGTAAGTCTTTCGTCAATATGTTCGCAAGCCGCATCCATTGTTGGCGCTTGCTCGAACTTACGGTCTTTATAGATTCGTTCTTGGATGAATATCTTTTCAAGTGAGCAGAAATGTAGTTGCTCTTCCAATTCATGTTTGCGTATTTCCAGTTCCATGCGTAGCAGATCCATGGTGCGGTCGACTGAATGTCGCAATACATCGCTAACAGTAAGGAATTGTGGCTTGTTGTCTTCTATGACGCAACAATTTGGCGAGATATTTATTTCACAATCTGTGAATGCATAAAGGGCATCTATAGTCTTGTCGCTGCTCACGCCAGGTGAGAGGTGTACTTGTATCTCTACTTGGGCTGAAGTGAGGTCAGTCACATTACGCGCTTTTATTTTTCCCTTTTCAATTGCTTTGGTAATGCTTTCGCACAACGAACTCACTGTTTTGGAAAAAGGTAATTCACGAATGACCAATGTCTTGTTGTCGAGTTTTTCAATCTTGGCCCGAATTTTCAGAACGCCTCCGCGTTGACCGTCGTTATATTTGCTCACGTCAGTGCTGCCTCCAGTCGGAAAGTCCGGATACAGCATGAATGGTTCGTCTTTGAGATAGGAGATGGCGGCATCGCATATTTCGTTGAAATTATGAGGGAGAATCTTCGATGAAAGTCCTACCGCAATACCTTCTGCGCCTTGTGCAAGCAATAGCGGATACTTGGCTGGAAGTGTGATTGGTTCCTTGTTTCGGCCATCGTATGAAAGTTGCCATTCGGTGGTTTTAGGATTAAATACAACTTCGAGTGCGAATTTGGAGAGTCTTGCTTCGATATAACGTGGTGCGGCAGCACGATCGCCAGTCAATATGTTCCCCCAATTGCCTTGACAATCTACAAGTAAATCCTTTTGGCCTAATTGGACAAGGGCGTCGCCAATAGATGCATCGCCATGAGGATGGAATTGCATGGTGTGCCCCACGATGTTGGCCACTTTGTTGTATCGGCCGTCATCCATTCGTTTCATGGAGTGGAGTATCCTTCTTTGTACAGGCTTGAGCCCGTCTTCGATATGAGGAACGGCACGTTCCAGAATTACATAACTGGCATAATCCAAGAACCAATTCTGGTACATGCCGCTAAGGTGGTGTACCGCAGCGGCGTCAAAGCGGTTTACTGGCTTGTAGTCTGAATGCTCATTTTCCTCTAGAGAATCGTTCAGGTCAATATTCTTTATTTCGTCGTCCATGTTTGTGAATAGCTTTCTTCTGCATTGGTCATGCCAATGCAGATTTGCACAAGGCTTATATCGTATTATTAATCGTTTTACTCAAATTTAACGCAAAAATACAACAAATTTCGGAAAAACAATGTATCTTTGCATCCAAATTTGCAAATTTAAAGAAAAATATGGCACAAGAAGACGTTTTTAAGAAGATTGTTTCACATTGTAAAGAGTATGGGTTTGTTTTTCCCAGTAGTGAAATTTATGACGGTTTGGGAGCTGTCTATGATTATGGACAGAACGGCGTTGAAATGAAGAACAACATCAAAGAATATTGGTGGAAGAGCATGGTGTTGCTTCACGAGAACATCGTGGGTATTGATTCTGCAATTTTTATGCATCCTACGATATGGAAAGCCAGCGGACATGTGGATGCATTCAACGATCCTCTCATTGATAACCGTGACTCCAAGAAACGTTATCGTGCAGATGTCTTGATAGAAGACCAGATTGCTAAATACGAAGAGAAAATCCAAAAAGAAATAGACAAGGCAAAGAAACGCTTTGGCGATCAGTTTGACGAACAGAAGTTCCGTGAGACAAATGCTCGAGTGCAAGAGAATCAACAAAAGCGGGATGCTTTGCATGAGCGTTATGCGATTGCCATGAATAAGATGGATTTGGATGAACTCAAGCAAATTATCCTTGATGAGGAAATCGTATGTCCAATCAGTGGCACACGCAATTGGACTGATGTCCGCCAATTCAACTTGATGTTCTCTACTGAAATGGGTGCGTCCGCAGAGAATTCCTTGAAGGTGTATCTTCGTCCTGAAACTGCACAAGGTATTTTCGTTAACTACCTGAATGTTCAGAAAACAGGCCGTATGAAGATACCTTTCGGCATAGCACAGATTGGAAAGGCCTTTAGAAACGAGATAGTGGCCCGCCAATTTATTTTCAGAATGCGTGAGTTCGAGCAGATGGAAATGCAGTTCTTTGTAAAGCCTGGAACAGAATTGGAGTGGTTCCCCAAATGGAAACAAACAAGAATGAATTGGCATCAGGCTCTTGGCTTCGGTGCAGAGAACTATCGTTTCCACGATCATGAGAAGTTGGCTCATTATGCCAATGCTGCTACGGATATCGAGTTCCACATGCCATTTGGATTCAAGGAAGTTGAGGGCATTCACAGCCGTACCGATTTTGACCTCTCGCAGCATGAGAAATACAGTGGTAAGAGCATTAAATACTTCGATCCGCAAACTAACGAAAGCTATACTCCGTATGTGATTGAAACTTCTATTGGAGTGGACCGTATGTTCTTGAGTATTATGTGCCATGCTTTTACAGAGGAAAAACTTGAAAACGGTGAAACACGCGTAGTGTTGAAGTTGCCTGCCGCTTTGGCACCGACGAAGTTAGCCGTTATGCCTTTGGTGAGAAAGGATGGCCTACCAGAGAAGGCACGTGAAATTATCGATAATCTGAAATTCCATTTTAAGTGTGCATACGATGAAAAAGATACCATTGGTAAGCGCTATCGTCGCCAAGATGCTGTAGGAACACCTTATTGTGTGACTGTCGACTATGACACTCTAAAGGATAATTGTGTAACACTGCGTTTCCGCGACACCATGGAACAGGAGCGTGTCAGTATCGACCAGTTGCTTGGTATTATAGAAGACAAGGTAAGCATTGCCTCACTTTTGAAGAAGTTGTAATGATTTGTTTTTCTAATGTCCTAGAGTCATAAATAGCAAAACATTGATTTATAATAATTAAGACTTAATACCTGGCTATTGGAATAAAACGAATAGTTTAAATAAAGTGGTTGTTGAAAGAATGAAAAAGCCATTGATAGATAAGGTAAATAAACTGTACCTTTTCGTTATATGTGTTCTTTTCTCTTTGTCTTTTGCTGCTTGTAGTGAAAGTGATGAGAATGAGGATGAATATGCCAATTGGAAAGAACGTAACGACGCCTATTTTAATAATGTGTACAATCAAGCAAAAGATGCCATAGCAAAGGGAAGTGCTGAATGGAAAATCATCAGAAATTGGTCGCTTAACGAAGACATGGCCTCCAAGCCTGACGATTACATTGTGGTGCAGGTTATTGAAGAAGGACATGGCAGCGGAAGCCCGCTCTATACAGATTCTGTGATGGTGCATTATCGTGGCAGATACATTCCTACTGCACATTACCCTGAAGGCTATGTTTTTGACCAATCGTATACAGGCGCGTACGAACCTAAATTGCTAAAGCCAACATCGTTTGTCGTAAACAGATTGGTTGACGGATTCACCACGGCCTTGATGAATATGCATATAGGTGATCGATGGAGAGTGTATGTTCCTTATATGCTGGCTTATGGTTTGAACGACACAACAACATCATCGGGTGGTGTTAAGTACAGCTATAAAGGTTCTACTCTCTTGATTTTCGATATCTCGCTGGTTGCTTACTTCCATCCAGGCGCCGAAATACCATCGTGGAATTCAAAGTCCTCTGTTGCTTTTTATGATGAAAAGGCATATTGATTCAATTCCCGAACAATGTGTATTGTCAAGTGTTGCTGATTCTTACCGACCTCTTTTGACTTGATTTATGTCAAGAATTCTTTGAATTAAAGAAATAATTATGGTGTAAACCATTGCTGTGTGCGAAAACAATTGTAGTTTTGCATAGTGAATAGAATCATTAAGATATTGAGTTTGATGAGGTTTTATGGGTTAATAATTTTTTAAGGTAAGAAGTAGATAGCGTATTAGTAAGGTAAAAAAGATTGTTGTTAAGGAAACGATACCCCTGTGAAGGTGTATAAAACAAAATTGTTGAATAATATATCAGGATATATTTATGAGCATTCCTACATTATGTGCCCTATTTGCAGTATTTGCAATAACAGGCAAATGGATGGAAAATAGTCAAAATAATAATCATAAGTTCCATCCTTAAACGGTTTAAGAGAAAGTTTTCAGAATAGTAATAAACATTTGGCTGTCGTAAGGCAGCCATTTTTTGTGGTTTCTTTTCTAATGTTTTTTGACAAAGAACAAGCAATACAAATGATTCTGTATCATCTACTTCAAATGACAGATTTTATTTGTTTTTGATTACATTAACAATAAAAATCATATTCTGCTATTATTTTTTTCGTATCTTTGCAATTCTTATGGGTGGATCCAAAAAGAGTTCAGAGTTGTTAGAGCTGATTCGTTATGGAAAACCTATGACGAATAGCCAAAAGCTCAACTTGATTTACCAGTTGAGTATACCTTCCATTTTGGCCCAAATCACTAGCGTAATGATGTTTTTCATTGACCAGGCCATGGTGGGGCGTATTAGTGTGGAGGCTGCTGCTGCTTGTGGTTTAGTAGAATCGTCCACATGGCTTTGTGGAAGTATGACAAGTGCTGCCTCTATGGGTTTTTCAGTACAAGTGGCTCATTTCATTGGAGCAAATGATTTTTCCAAAGCGCGCGCCGTATTCCGTCATGCCTTGCTTTGTACTTTTATTTTCAGCATGGTTGTCGGCTGCACAGGCTTGCTCATTTCTCGTCAACTTCCGTTTTGGTTAGGTGGAGGCGATGATATTGCTTCAGATGCGACCATCTATTTTGGCATTTTTATGCTTGTCATGCCTTTTTTTCAGCTCTCCAATTTATCAGGTGCAATGCTGAAATGCTCCGGTAACATGCGCATACCCAGCATGATGAGCATTGCCATGTGTGTCATGGACGTTACATTCAACTTTATCTTCATTTTCGTATTCCATCTTGGGGTGTTGGGCGTAGCTATGGGAACAGGACTGGCAATAATCATTGGCGGTTGCGTACAAGCATATTATGCTATTTGCCGAAGCGAAATACTGTCGTTGTATCGTGTGGCAGAGAAATTTTCTTTCTGTTGGGACTATCTGAGAAATGCCTTGAAAATAGGTGCCCCCATGGCCGTACAGAGCATTTTGATGAGTGGAGCACAGATAGTAAGTACGATGATTGTCGCACCATTAGGCAACATTTCTATTGCAGCAAACACATTCGCCATTACGGCAGAGAGTCTTTGCTATATGCCTGGCTATGGAATCGGTGAGGCCGCCACCACTTTGATAGGCCAAAGTATGGGTGCCTCACGTTTGGATCTTTGCAAGAGCTTCGCCCGCATGTCGGTTTATTCTGGAATGATAGTGATGGCCTTGATGGGTGCAGTGATGTATGTGTTGGCCCCAGAACTGATGGCATTGATGTCACCAGTTCAGGAAATCATAGACCTTGGCGCCTCCGTTTTGCGTATAGAAGCCTTTGCTGAACCTATGTTTGCGGCTTCCATCGTGTGCTATAGCGTGTTTGTTGGAGCTGGTGACACATTAAAACCAGCAGTGATGAACCTAGGTTCTATGTGGCTGGTGCGTCTTACTTTGGCTGCATTGCTTGCAAAAGACTATGGTCTGCGTGGCGTGTGGACGGCCATGGCCATCGAATTGATATTCCGTGGCGTCATTTTCTTGTGGCGTATGTTCAGCGGGAAATGGATGAAGAGCATGAAATGAAATTGTTCAACTTTATATTATTAAAAAACAACAAGATGAAAACAAAGTTTTTAGCAGTAGCTTTGGCGTTTGCGGCATCTTCCGCATGGGCACAAGGCAGTTACACGGGAATTGACAAGAACAATCTTGACACCTCTGTGCGTCCGGGTAACGATTTTTATCATTATGCAGCAGGTGGTTGGCTTGCCACTCATCCACTTGACGCAGAGCATGTTTCAAATGGTTCATTTGTTGACCTGAGCGACCAGAACGAACTTCGCATACAGGAACTCATCCTACAGTATGCCGACGGCAAGCAACCCAAGGGCACTCTTGGCCAGAAAATAGGCAGTCTCTACCGCTTGATGATGGACAGCGTGCGTCTTAACAAAGAAGGTTGCAGTCCCATTAAACCAACTTTGGCAAAGATTGCTGCAATCAAAACACGCAAGGAATATCAGTTGGTGACAGCTCAGCTAGACCGTCGCGGTGAAAGCACGATGATGTTCGGCATCGGTGTCGGCGCTGACATGCGCAATGCTGGCATGAACCTGGTAAGTGTGGGTCAGGGCGGTTTGGGTTTAGGCACGCGCGACTACTATGTGAACGACGATGCCCAAACGGTTCGTATTCGCGATGCGTATAAGAATTATATGAAAAACCTTTTCAAACTTGTTGGCAACGATGAGGTCACAGCAGAAAAGAAAATGCAGGCCGTGATGGCAATAGAGAACCGCATAGCAAAAGTTAGCTATAGCCGTGTTCAAATGCGCGACCTTGACAATAACTACCATAAGATGCCGTATACTCAGTTGGTTGAGGAATTCCCTGGTATTGACTGGGGGAATGTGTTCCTCATCAGCGGTTTCCCAGCCTTCGACTTGGTTGATGTAGGTCAACCAGAACCAATCCATGAGGTGGAGAAGATTCTTGCCGAGACTTCGCTCGACAACTTGAAGGCTTATGCAGAAATCAAGGTCATTGCAGGTGCATCCAGTCAGCTGAGCGATGAGTTCCGCAGCGAGGCTTTCAAGTTGAGCCAGGTGATGAATGGAGTTCAGCAAGACCGTCCTCGCTGGAAGCGTGCAGTGAGCTTGGTAAGCAATGTGATGGGCGAGGCCATTGGTAAACTCTATGTGGAGAAGTATTTCCCAGAGAGCAGCAAGCAGCAGATGCTCCAATTGGTGCGCAATCTTCAGAAAGCATTGGCCCAGCGTATAGAGGAGGCCACTTGGATGAGTGCAGAAACCAAGGCACAGGCCAAAGACAAACTTGACAATTTCATTATTAAGATTGGCTATCCTGACAAATGGAAAGACTATAGCGGCCTTCAAGTGGACGAGCAGCTTTCGCTCTATGAGAACCTGCAGAATATCTCCGAGTTCATGACACTTGATGTTTTGAACCGCAAGGTAAACAAGCCTGTGGACAAATCAGAATGGATGATGACACCACAAACCATCAACGCCTACTATATGCCCACTACCAACGAAATATGTTTCCCTGCAGCCATCCTTCAACCGCCGTTCTTTGACCCCAATGCAGACGATGCTGTCAACTATGGAGCCATTGGTGGTGTGATTGGACATGAAATGAGCCACGGCTTTGATGATCAAGGCTCTCAGTTCGACAAGACAGGCAACCAGCGCAATTGGTGGACAGACCTTGATAAGAAGAACTACAATGAGCGTACCAAGGTTCTTGAGAATCACTTTGGAAAGTTCGAGGCAGTGCCTGGCAAGTTCATCAATGGCAAGCAGACACTTGGTGAGAATATCGGTGACAATGGAGGATTGAACGTTGCTTTCCGTGCTTTGCAGAACTCTATGATGGAGAAACCGCTTGGTGTCATCGACGGTTTCACACCCGAGCAGCGCTTCTTCTTGAGCTGGGCTCGCGTATGGGCCGGCAATGCTCGTCCGGAATATGTGGAGTATCTCATTACTGTTGACACCCATTCGCCAAACCATGCACGTGTGAATGCAGCTTTGCCTCACATCGATGCTTGGTATGATGCCTTCAAGATCAAGAAGAGTGACAAGCTGTTCATACCAAAAAAGAAGCGAGCTCATATCTGGTAAAATATCTTTCCGATAGCATATGGAATGCTGGGGATGCTCTCCCATCCCCTCGGTTCCTTCTTTTTATAAGAATTATTCCATGGCTTTTTAAAATCGTCTACATGGCGTGGATAAATACTCTACGCCGTGTAGACTTTTTTAACCTTATTAAAAACATACCAATCCTAAATTGACAGTTTTAACGTTGCCCGTACAATATTCCGTGCAAATCAGCGTTTAAACAAAGTATATATACATTAATTATTTAGATAATGATAGAATATGTGAAGGGTGAACTTGCGGAAGTTACCCCTGCTTATGCTGTGATTGATGCCCATGGGGTGGGCTATGGTATGAATATTTCGTTGAACACCTATACGGCAATCCAAGGAAATAAGGATGTGCGCCTCTGGGTTTATGAGGCCATACGTGAGGATGCCTATGTGCTCTTTGGCTTCGCCACAAAGCAGGAACGGGACATGTTCTTGCTTCTGATTACGGTTTCTGGTGTCGGGGCAAACACGGCACGCATGATACTGTCGGAAATGACGGTGGCAGAGGTTTGCAATGTGATTTCCACTGGCAACGAGCGTGTGTTGAAGAGCGTGAAGGGTATAGGATTGCGTACGGCACAGCGTATCATCGTAGACTTGAAAGACAAGATTGTGAGCAGCGGAATCGCTTCAGAATTGCCTTCTAACGCTGGTAACGACGCAGCTTTGGTGAACAACAGTGTGAAGGACGAGGCCGTGGGCGCTCTCACTATGCTTGGATTCTCTCCAGCTCCTTCGGCCAAAGTGGTTGTAGCAATATTGAAAGCACAACCCGACCTACCGGTAGAACAGGTGGTGAAATTGGCATTAAAACAGATAAAGTGAGACGTGTGCGGGCATTTTTTTACGAATAGTTGATGAGAAAGCTGAAGCATATTGTGGCAATGTGGTTGGTGGGCATGAGTGTACTCGCCATGACTGCTGCACCCTTGCTTCAGGACAATCGTACAAATCGACGTCAGCAAAAGACGGCCGCCAAGGATTCTATTACGGCTCAGCCCGTATTAGCCAACGAAGACAGCATTCCCGACTCGTTGCTTCATCCTCGCTGGAAGATACAGCGCACACAGCCAATTGTGATGGACGACCTGAAACCGGGAATGGTCGACCTCCGCATGCCATCGAATTTAAGCCAGGATGTAGTCTATAACGATACACTCGACACCTATATCGTTGGTTCAAAAATGGGCGACTACTATGTCGGCACGCCCATTATGATGACTTCCGAGGAGTTTGGCAAATGGACTGAAATGAAGTTGCGCCACCAGTTCTATCGTGAAAAAAACAACGAGATTTACAAGGAGAAAGAAAAAGAGAAGTTTTCCTTTGCCGACATGCATTTCGACTTGGGCCCGGCTGAGAAGATTTTCGGTCCAGGCGGTGTGCGCGTGAAGACCCAAGGAACTGCCGAGTTGAAGTTCGGAGCCACGCTGAAGAACATCGACAATCCGTCGCTGCCCATTCGCAACCGCAAAACCACGAACATGAATTTCGATGAGAAAATCAATCTCAGCGTAAACGGTAAGGTGGGTGACAAGGTAAACATGAACCTGAACTACAACACCGATGCCACCTTTGACTTCGACACACAGAACTTAAAACTGAAATACGACGGAAAAGAAGATGAAATCATTAAGTTGGTAGAGGCCGGTAATGTCTCCTTCCCTAGTAATTCCTCGCTTGTAAGTGGAGCATCGCAGTTGTTTGGTATCCGCACCGACTTGCAGTTCGGAAAACTGAAGCTGCAAACGGTATTGTCTCAAAAGAAATCGTCGAGTTCAAGCGTTTCGACTAAAGGCGGCGCTCACACCACCCCCTTCGAGATAGATGTCGCCAACTATGAAGAGAACCGCCATTTCTTCCTTTCCCAGTATTTCCGTAGCCGCTACGACAACGCCATGAAGACGCTGCCCAATATCACAACGGGTGTGACTATCAACCGCGTGGAAATCTGGGTGACCAACAAGTCGGAAAATACATCCAACACTCGAAACATCATTGCGCTGACCGACTTGGGAGAGAACGAAGAGGTTTCCAATTCCATGTGGGGACTGACCGGGTCGCCTGTTCCAAGCAATGGTGCCAACGGCGAATACTATGAAATGGTTAACAGCTATGCTGCAGCTCGTGACATTGACCAGACCAGCACTATTCTCGACGCCATCCCTGGTTTTGTGGGGGGTACAGATTATGAGAAGTTGGAGAGTGCCCGATTGTTAAATAGTTCGGAGTATTCGGTGAACCATTCGTTGGGATATGTTTCTTTGAACACTTCCATGCAAACCGACCAAGTGTTGGCTGTGGCATATGAATACACTTACGGTGGCATTACGTATCAGGTGGGTGAGTTTGCTTCGGATATAACCGATGTGACGAAGGCCCTTTTTGTGAAGTCTTTGAAGAATACTAGCAACAATCCTTCTCAAGGCAACTGGGACCTGATGATGAAGAATGTCTACTATCTTGCTTCCTCCGTTGAGAGAGACAAGTTTCGTCTGGACGTGAAATTCCAAAGCGACACGGCAGGAGTGTATCTTACCTATATTCCCGAGCCGCAGGTGAAAGACCAGATGCTCATCAAATTGTTGGGCGCCGACCGGTTGGATAATAACATGAAGGCACACAGCAATGGCTATTTTGATTTTGTGGAAGGGTTCACAGTCAGCAATGGCCGCGTGTTCCTTCCTCAGGCAGAGCCCTTTGGCGAATACCTTTACAAAGCACTTGTGTCTAAAGGAGTGCCAACCAATGTGGCTGAAAAGTATTGTTTTAGGGAACTTTACGATTCGACGAAGACTATTGCTAAGCAAATTGCTGAAAAAGACAAATACATACTTTCCGGACAATACAGGGGAACCTCCTCGAAAGTTATACCATTGGGAGCGTACAATGTTCCGCAAGGTTCTGTTGTGGTTACTGCAGGTGGTGTCAGGTTGACCGAAGGCTCTGATTACAGCGTAAACTATTCTGCTGGTGAAGTCACCATTTTGAACCAAAGCATTATTGATGCTGAGACGGAGGTGAGGGCTTCTTTTGAGAGCAACACCGACTATGGGCAGCAGCGGAAAACCATGTATGGGTTGAATTGGCAGTACGATTTCACAAAAGACTTCCAACTGAGCGGAACTTTCCAGCATCTTTCAGAGCAGGCGCTCACCACCAAGGTGACAATGGGCAGCGAACCACTTAACAATACTTTGTGGGGCGTTAATCTGAATTGGAGAAAGGAGAGCCAGTGGATTACAAATATTCTTGACAAGCTTCCCGGACTTCATTGTACGGCTCCCTCGAGCATCTCGTTTACAGGCGAGTTTGCCCACCTCATTGCTGGTCAATCGCATGGCACACAAGACAATGCTTCCTATTTGGATGATTTCGAAAATACGAAGAGCACGATAGATGTGAGCACTCCTACGTCGTGGACGATTTCGAGCGTGCCGACCATGTTTCCTGAGTATCGCGACAAGACCTCTGTCACAAGCGGTTTTAACCGTTCCTTGTTGGCATGGTATACTATCGACCCGCTATTTACAAGGCGTTCCTCATCACTTACGCCAAGTCATATCAAGAGCGATTTGAACCAATTGTCCAATTGGTATGTGAGAGAGATTTACGTCAACGAATTGTATCCCAACCGCGACCAGGCAAGTTATAGCGGGTCTACCAACACTCTACCGGTGTTGAATCTTGCTTATTATCCTTCGGAGCGTGGCCCCTACAATCTGAACACAGACTTGAGGCAAGACGGAACTCTGAACAATCCGCTCAACAAGTGGGGTGGTATGATGCGAAAGCTGGATACAAGCGATTTCGAGGCTGCCAATATCGAGTATATAGAATTCTGGATGCTCGATCCCTTTATTTACAGTAGTAAGGAGTCTGATGCCCATGAATATGGCGGTGACTTCTATATCAACTTGGGAGAAATAAGCGAGGACATCTTGCGCGATGGAAAAAAATTCTATGAGAGCGGCATGTCTGTGGATGGAAGCAATAGCTATACCACCACCCAATGGGGTAAAGTTCCTACCCAGTCTAATGTAAAGTATGCTTTTGCCACGACATCAGGCTCACGCGAGCTACAGGATGTTGGATTCAATGGACTTTTAAACAGCGAAGAACGTGAGTTTGGAGTATATAGGGAATATTTGGATGCCATTCGTGGCAAAGTGTCACAAAGTGTGATGGACAGCATCGCCAATGATCCTGCCAACGATGACTACCATTATTTCCGAGGTTCTGACTTCGACCAAATAGAGGCTCCTGTGCTTCAGCGCTATAAGCGAATCAACATGCCGCAGGGAAACTCTCCGGAAAATAACAACAGCATAGAGAATTATAGCACTGCCTATAAGTCGACACCCGATGTCGAAGACATCAATCAGGACTTCACGCTCAACGAATACGAAAAATATTTCCAGTATCATGTCAGCATACGTCCAGAGGACCTTGTGGTTGGCAATAACTTTATTGTGGATAAAAGAGAGGATTCGCGAAAGTTGCGCAACGGTGATACGGAAACAGCCACTTGGTATCAGTTCCGCATTCCTTTGAAGGAATACGAGGAACGGGTTGGTGCCATCAACGATTTCACGTCTGTCCGTTTTATGCGTATGTTCCTTACAAACTTCAAGAAGCCGGTGATTCTCCGTTTTGGTAGTTTCGATTTGGTTCGTGGTGAGTGGCGGGTATACGAGCAATCGCTGAACAATGGTGGTGCCGAGAGCGGGAGCATGGCAGTGAGTGCTGTGAACATAGAGGAAAACAATGATAAAGAGCCCGTGAACTACGTTCTGCCTCCAGGTATCCGAAGAGACCAAGACCCGCAACAGCGTCAGTTGGTGGAAAGCAACGAGCAGGCACTCGACATTGTGGTGACCAATCTCTCTAGTGGCGAGAGCAAGGCCGTTTATCGTAATACCAATGTCGATTTGCGTCAATACAAACGAATCCAGATGTTCGTGCATGCAAACATCATGCAACAAAACATAACCAATCTGCAAGATAATCAGCTTGCCGTATTCATACGTCTTGGCTCTGACTACAAGAGCAACTATTATGAATATGAAATTCCACTGAAACTTACAGAACCGAGGAATAATTACAACCGGTTCTCTTCTGCTGATTGTTTGGCAGTATGGCCTGCTGAAAACATGCTGGACATACCATTGTCGGCATTCACAAACTTGAAAAAAGAGCGCAATCGCGCCAGGGTAAATGGTTTGGCATCGTTCAACCATGTGTATTCCGCCTATCTCGATGACAAGCCCAACAACAAACTCAGCATTGTGGGAAACCCGTCGTTGGGTGAAATAAAAACGATGATTATAGGTGTCCGTAATCTATCTGGCGAAATCAAGTCGGGAGAAGTGTGGGTCAACGAACTGCGCTTGAAGGAATACAACAACGAAGGCGGTTGGGCAGCACAAGGGGCATTGAACATGCAGTTGTCTGATGTTGCAAATGTGAACATGTCAGGTCGTTATACAAGCGAAGGTTATGGCGGCTTGGAACAAGGAGTTTCTCAACGAAGTACCGATAATTTCGGGAGTTATAGTGCCACGACAAGTGTTGAACTTGGCAAATTCTTCCCAAACAAAGCTAGGGTGAGCGCACCTTTGTATTATTCTGTCACAAAAGAGAAATCAAGTCCGAAATATAATCCTTTCGACACAGATATGCTCCTGAAGGATGCTTTGGAGACAACAGCCAACCGCCATGAACGGGATTCTATAGAGAGTATAGCAGTGAAAAAGACAACCAGCACTAATTTTTCTTTGTCCAATGTGCGTGTGGGTATCACTACAAAGCGTCACCCTATGCCTTACGACCCAGGCAATTTCTCTTTCACCTATAGCCATTCACATCGAAACACCACTGGGGAAACTACCGTTTATGAGAACGACGACCAATGGCAAGGCTCGTTGAGTTATAATTATACACCTGTCTACAAAACTTTCGAGCCATTCAAGAAATTGTTTGCGAAGAATAAGAGCAAATGGTTTGACATCCTGAAGCGATTCGGGTTGAACTGGTTGCCACAAAACATCACGTTCAATTCGGATATCGTGCGCAAGTATTACGAACTACAAGAACGCGATCTTGAATCGCTCGATAATTCGGCTCTGCCTCTTACATTTAGCGAACAGTTCCTTTGGAATCGCGATTTCTCATTGCGATGGGACCTCACGCGCAATCTGCATATGAATTTCAACAGTGCTACACACGCTCAAGTGGAAGAACCGTATACTCCGATAAACAAGGATTTGTATCCCACATACTACGAGGCATGGAAAGATTCTGTGTGGACAAGTCTGAAGCATATGGGAACACCGCTCGACTATTCCCAGAATTTCAATGCTTCATATCAACTTCCTCTTAATTTGATTCCGATTTTCGATTGGATTAATGGTGACGCCAGCTATTCTTCTACCTATACATGGCAGCGTGGTACCGATTTGGAAGATGGAACTTCACTTGGCAATGTCATTTCCAACAATCGGCAACTGAGTTTTAAGGGTTCGTTTAGTTTGGAACGATTGTACAACCACATTCCTTTCTTGAAGAAAACAAACGAACGCTTCAACAAGTCGCAGCGATATAATCCTGAGGCAGAAAAAAGAAAACGTGCTGCAGCTCGACAGCAGCAGAGAAAGGGTTCTCCTACGCAAGCCAAAACCAACGAGCAAAAGAATTTACCTAAAAACAAACAGAGTTTTGAAAAGGAAATCACATTGCTACCTGATACAACCATCACGGTCAGTCATGGAAAGAACAGCCGTCGATTGATTGTTGGTGGAAAAACACCAGAAGGAAAGTCATTTGAACTAAAATACAAAGTGCTTGATAATAACAAGATACGTATACTTACCAAAGTCGATTCTGCCACTAAAGTGAAAATTACAGTGGCTGCAAAGGAACCAAACGACAACAAAGGGTGGTACAAAACCGCCCAAGTTATTGCGCGTGGTTTGATGTTGGTTAGAAATGTCAGTTTCTCATATCAGAATCACCGCACATTGTCCATCCCAGGATTCTTGCCTTCCGTGGGAGACATGTTCGGACAACGCCGCGGCGATATCATGTCACCGGGACTTGACTTTGCCTTTGGCTTTGCTGGCGACAATTATCTGAACAAGGCGGCTGAGAATGGATGGCTGCTGATGGCCGATAACGTGTCAACGCCTGCTTCAACAAATCTTTCGGAAGATTTCCAGTTGCGTATGACTTTGGAACCTGTTCGTAATTTCACTATCGACTTAAATGCGAGTCGTGCAGAATCGCGAGCCAAGAGAATACAATATATGTATAGTGGGATGCCCACAACCCAAAGCGGTACTTTCACCATGACCACCATCAGCTTGGGAAGTGCCTTGGAAGGCATGGGCAATGCCAATAACGGCTACCATTCTGCGTCTTTCGAGCGTTTCTGTAATTCACTTGAAGTGTTTCGTCAGCGCGTTGAGTCACAATATGCCAATGCAGTATATCCTTCTGGCTCACGACTGGAGGGTAAAAACTTTGATGCTGCAAATGGCGGTGTAAACAAATATAGTGCAGATGTAATGGTTCCTGCATTCCTCGCCACCTATACAAGCATGGGCGGTAGCGGCCTTGACATTTTCCCAGCTTTGTCGAGGATACTTCCCAATTGGTCGCTGCGCTATAGTGGTCTAAGTCAGTTACCTTGGTTGCGCGATCATTTCAAGAGTGTGAATATTAATCATGCTTACAAAAGTGTATTTGCCGTGGGTTCGTATAGTACTTACAGCACGTTTATGGAGTATATGAACGGACTCGGATTCATCAATGACCAGACAACAGGCAATCCGATACCCAACACAATGTTCAATGTCAGTACTGTAAGCATTAATGAAGCTTTCTCACCTTTGTTGGGAATTGACGTCACGTTGCTCAACAACATGACCTGCAAACTTGAGTATCGCACCACTCGTGTACTAAACCTGTCCATGACAAGTATACAAATCAATGAGTCGTCGAGCCGCGATTGGGTGATAGGATTGGGCTATAAGATTAACGATTTCAATTTCAGTTCCCTAATGGGTGGTAAGAAGAAAGTTGCTCCTCGGAAATCTGGGGCATCTGGAAACGCCAAACAGCAGACTCAGAATAACGCATCGAAGAAAAGCAATGTGAACCACGACCTGAACTTGCGTCTTGATTTGAGTTATCGTCGTCAGGCATCCATAGTAAGAGACATCGCATCTATGACTAGTACGGCAAGTGGTGGAAATAGTGCATTCAAACTTGCTTTCTCTGCCGATTACACGTTGTCACGACTTCTCACAATGAGTTTCTACTATGATAGGCAAACCAATACGCCATTGCTGTCCAGCAGTAGCTATCCTACAACGACTCGTGATTTTGGTTTAAGCCTGAAATTCTCGCTGACAAGATAAGGTCATCAGTGATATGCACTTCATGCAAAACGGTTAATAAAAGTATCATGAGAAAATGAAGTCATACACGTTGATTGATGTAATGAAACGGTATCTGGAGCAGATTATGATAATTGATAGGCTGTGGGAACATGATGAAAAAGATATTATATCATAAAAAAATAAATGTAATAATCATGAAGAAACAAATTATTTTATTAGCAATGATGCTTGTAAGTTTAGCAAGCATTGCACAGGAACGACCGAAGCTTGTTGTAGGCATCGCAGTTGACCAGATGCGATGGGATTACCTTTATCGGTATTACAACGAATATGGGTTGGGAGGATTCCGTAGGTTGATGAACGAAGGATTCAATTGTGAGAACTGCCAAATTAACTATATTCCTTCCATTACAGCCATTGGCCACACTTCTGTGTTTACAGGTAGTGTTCCTTCCATTCACGGAATAGCCGGTAATAGTTTCCTGATTAATGGTAAGTCTGCTTATTGCGCAGGCGATTCCACTGTGCAGACGGTGGGCAGCGATACAAAAGCCGGAAAGATGTCGCCTCGCAATTTGTTGGTCACCACCATTGGCGACGAACTGAAAACTGCCACCAATTGGCGTTCCAAAGTGATAGGTGTTAGTTTCAAGGATCGTGCTGCCATTTTGCCCGCAGGTCATAGCGCTGATGCTGCATATTGGTTTGACAAGAAAGCACTGTGCTTTATTACCAGTACTTATTACATGCAACAGCTTCCCGCATGGGTTGCCAAGTATAATAAGACAATCAAACAAATACCCATAGATGAGATACAATATACACCTTATGGAAACGAAATAACTGTCGGCATGGCGAAGGCGGCTGTTGAGAATGAAAAACTGGGCCAGCGAGGTGAAACAGATATGCTAACACTCAGTTTCTCATGTACAGATATCGTTGGACACAAGTATGGCACCCACCATGAACGTACACACGACCAATATGTAAATCTCGACAAGCAGTTGGCCGATTTCTTTTCTTTCCTCGACCAAAAGATAGGAAAAGGGCAGTATCTCGTTTTCCTTACTGCTGACCATGGTGCATCTAACGGTATCCTTCAGAATCAGGCGCATAAGATTCCTTCAGACGGATTCTTTTCTGGCAAAGAAGAAAAATCACTCAACAGTTATCTCTGCAAAGCATTCAATACGTCAGAAAATCTGGTTAAGCGCTTCATGAACAATCAGATTGTTCTCAACAAGGAGGCCATTGCCCGTATTGGAGCTGAAGACTGCAAGGTGCGACAGTCCATTATCAAGTACTTTAGCAATCATCCTAAAGTACAGTATTGTGTAGACATGGAGAACGTTCTTAACAGCAGTGTGCCATCGCTTATTAGAGAGAAAATCATCAATGGGTACAATCATAAGCGGAGTGGAGATATGCAGATAATTATGAACCCAGCCCACTATGGAGTAGGCGATGTGATTGACGCAGGTACAACCCATTCGGCATGGAATCCATATGATTGCCACATCCCCTTTGTTCTGATGGGGTGGGGGGTCAGCCATGGCAGTACACAGGCCGAATGCCATATCACCGATATTGCGCCAACAATTTGTTCTCTCATCCATATTCAGGCACCTAATGGTTGTATTGGCAATCCTGTCGTTCAGGTGACGAAATAAAATACGAAACTAAAGAATTGTCAAGAAAATCTTTATTATTGTTTGTTGTTTCGTTGAAAATGTTTAAATTTGCAACCCAAACAGGATAATAATCATTAATTAGAAAGAAGAAATGAAAAAAATCAGAGCCGCCGTAGTGGGTTACGGCAATATCGGAAAGTTCACCATTGAGGCTTTGGAAGCATCCGATGATTTTGAAATAGCTGGTGTGGTGCGTCGTAACGGAGCCGACAACAAACCACTTGAACTTACTAACTACGATGTGGTGAAGGATATCAGGGAACTGAAAGATGTTGATGTGGCTATTCTTGCTACTCCAACCCGTTCTTGTGAAGAGTATGCCAAGCAAATCCTTCCATTAGGAATCAATACTGTTGACAGTTTTGATATTCACACAAATATTCGTGGTTACCGTGAGCGCCTAATGGAAATCAACAAGCAAACAGGAACAGTGAGTGTGATTGCCGCTGGTTGGGACCCAGGTTCAGACAGCATTGTGCGAACCTTGATGCAAAGTCTTGCACCCAAAGGCCTTTCTTATACCAACTTCGGTCCTGGTATGTCGATGGGACATAGTGTTTGCGTGCGTTCTAAGGCTGGTGTCAAGAATGCATTGTCGATGACCATTCCACTTGGTGAGGGAATCCATCGCCGCATGGTTTACGTTGAATTGGAGGATGGCGCAAAACTGGAGGATGTTACTGCCGCCATTAAGGCCGACCCTTATTTTGCCAATGACGAGACACATGTTTTTGCAGTTGAGTCGGTGGATGCAGTGAAAGATATGGGTCATGGAGTTAATTTGGTTCGCAAGGGCGTTAGTGGCAAAACTCAAAACCAACGTTTGGAGTTCCGAATGAGCATTAACAACCCTGCTCTTACAGCTCAGGTGTTGGTAAATGTCGCTCGAGCTTCCATGCGCCAACAGCCCGGTTGTTACACCATGGTTGAGATACCTGTTATTGATATGCTTCCTGGTGAAAGAGCCGATTTGATTGAACATCTCGTATAGTAATAACATTCAATAAAAGAACGAGGAATGGAAAACCATCCATTCCTCGTTCTTTTATTGATATAAGAGCTATACCTTATATTATTAGTATTCCATAACAGCGGGCAGTTCGCCAGCCTGTGCTATCATCTTTTCTACTTCCTTCAAAGCAGGAACGCGACCCACAAGGTGTTTCTCTGCATTGATTTCCTCCAATTTCGGCTGAAGGTTCTCAGGTTTGCGATGCTTCAATTCTTTCACGGTGTCTACACCTGCAGCCTCAAGAAGTTCGGCAAACTGTGGGCCAATGCCATTGATACGGATGAGGTCAGCATGGTTTGCCCATGTTAGAATAAGTTTTCCGCTAATGCCTGTCTCTTCCTCTAAAGCTTTACGGCCAGCAGGCTTGCAACATTTCTCCAACAGGATGTCTGTATCTGTTATACCAGCAGCAAGTAATTTCTCTGCATAAACAGGACCAATGCCCTCTACATCGATAATCTTGTACTTCATGATTAATGATTTTTTTGTTAAACAAATTAGTATAATAAAGTGTTACAAATTTAGAGTTTTATTTCGTAATTTGCAACACTTTACCTATTTTTTTAACAAAGTTTCTTACTCTATGTATATATATCTTATTTATTTGTTTCGTGTGGCGTTATTCGTCACATTGGAACAACGGGTCTTCAGGCATAACCATCACAGGCTTCTGCTGTGCCATCCTCTGCATCTCAGCAGGAACGTATTTCTTGTCTACTACTAAACGGAACATATACTCGCGGAACCAGCGGTCTGTCATAATCAGGCAACCTTTCTGTCCCCAAGTGGGTCCCCATGAATTTTCCACTTTCCATTTCTTTGCTTTTCCTTGTGCATCGAGGTCAACGGCAGTAAGAGTCATTGCATGGGTTGAGCCGCTGTCAAAGGTGGCGATTCGCTGTGCCTTGTCCATTGGGAATGTGGTGTCAAAGAGCATTTCATAATCAAAGTTTGCCAAGTCTGCATAGCCACGCGTGCGGTCAATTTGCTTGCCTGAATCGTAGCTGCTATATAATTTGCGTCCATCTTTCAATGAAGCTATGGCTAGCTGTTCAATGTCATCCATCGGAAGGTTAAGATACACCCAATTAGTTCCGTCTTGTACGTGGCGGTCGTATTCCACTTCGTAGGTCTTGTAGTATTCGCGACGTGGGTCATTCATCACCATGACAAACGAGCCGGCGAGCTTATTGCCTATCACTTCCTTGAAGAATGACTGTGGTGTATAGGTCTTTGGCTCAGAAAGAGCCTTGCCGTCCTTGTTTTTGAAAGCATAGGTGAATTCCTTTACTGGTTCACCTAAAGTGAGTGTTAGAATGCGGTAGATTTCTGCCAACATCTGGGTTTTTGCTTTGTTGATATCTTTCGCACTCTTGCCTTTCTGCACCATGTCGCGTAGTTGCAGTCCTTGTTCACGCAATTTGCTCTTGACCAATCGGGCCATTACACTTGTGTTGTCGGCAGAGTATGTTTCGGGCATCACATCCTTCGGCACCAAACCATAGCGTTCGGTGAGGTCAGACACACCGCAGAAAGTACCACCATCGCTGACAGGTTTCTTAAAGAAGAACTGTACGCGCAAGTCGTCCATCGGTTTTTGGGCTGTTTCGATGACACCTTGCATAAACAGATTGGCTTTTTCCAATTGGTCCCAGAAGAAGAGATAGTCTTGTGAGAATTCCAACTGTACGTTGGTTTTTGCAGGTGTGAAACCAGCTACTTCATCGGTGCGGTTGGCAAAGTTTGAGCGAAGAACATTCATTCCGCTAAACATCCAGCAGCGGCCAGAGCTCTTCTGGTCGGTAATGCTTTGGCTCTTTGTTTCAACGCTGAACTGGGTGTCGATAGCTCCTTGGTGTGCGAAGTTTTTGGCCAGGTCGTCAATTTTGTTGGTAGCCAGTGCGTTGGCAATGGCTTTGCTTTGTTTGGCCGTGGGCTGTGCTTTCTGAATTTCTTGTAGCATCTGTTGAGTGATGCCTCCTGTTCTTTGTTGGGCAGTCATAGACATGCTAATCAGCATAAGTGACGCTGCCATGATAGTCTTTCTCATCATTTTGTTATTTTTTAGTTAGACATATTCTTATGTTTGGCACCCTTTAAGCAGGATGAATCAATTACTGGTTTTTTTCATTCCTTTGCAAAGATAGTTTTTTTTCTTTATTATCAAAGCAAAAGGTACAAGAATCTAAGTGGCTAATGCCATTGTTTCTGTGTAGAGGGATAATTTTTCAGCATCGCGAACCCATAATAGCACTTTTTCTTACAATATTTAATCACATGTTTAGCCTGTTGTCTATATAAAGTTCTATATTTGCAGACAGGATATCCATACTGTGAAGGTGGTGCTATTTCATTGAAAATATATGCGAAGTTGACTCGCCCTAACACTTGTCTACCTTGATGATGGCTCTCAATATTTCTACAGCGTTCTTCACCGACTCTACTTGTTTGATGACCAGTGAGCGTTTGCCATTGGTTTCCCGCAGGTTGCATCGGCGTGCATGTGTTGCGACATAGTCGAGTAGGTGGTCAAAAACTGTGCTTTGGTAGTATGGACTGTTTGAATTGCTGACAAAATAGAGCATGAGTTGTCCTTTCTTGAGTGTGATTTTCTCGCAACCCAGTTGTTTGCCAAGTCTTCTTAACGGTACCACTTGCAACAGTTCGAGCCCTTCGTTGGGTATCTCCCCAAATCGGTCTCGCAAACGAGCCATATATTTTTCCAAATCATTATCGTTCTTAATGTTTTCAAGTTCGCGATATAGTAACATCCTTTCACTGCTACTAGGCACATATAACTCAGGAAAGTACATTTCCAAGTCACTTTCAATGGTACAGTCATCGACAAATTGTGTGGAGTCGATGAGTTGTTGCGTGTCAGCCGATGGTTTTTCTTCGGTTTTCTCTTCAGAAGAGAAAAGGTCGGAGAACTCATCGTTCTTCAGTTCTGTGACAGCTTGTGAGAGAATCTTTTGGTAGGTTTCATAGCCCAAATCCTCCATAAATCCACTCTGTTCAGCACCCAACAGATTGCCTGCTCCTCGAATGTCGAGATCTTGCATCGACAGGTTGAATCCGCTACCCAGTTCAGAGAATGTTTCCAAAGCCTCCAATCTCCGTCGTGCTTCCTGTGTGAGGTTTGCCATGGGGGGGGCCAACAGATAGCAGAACGCCTTCTTGTTGCTACGTCCCACTCTGCCTCTCATTTGGTGGAGGTCGCTTAATCCGAAATGGTGTGCGTCATTGATAATGATGGTGTTGGCATTTGGAATGTCAATACCGTTTTCAACGATAGTTGTCGAGAGTAACACGTCGTAGTCGTAATTGATGAATCCCATGATGATTTTTTCCAGTTCTTCGGGTTTCATCTGTCCATTTCCGATAGCCACTCTGACGCCTGGCACATACTTTTCTATGGTCTTTTGTATCTCTGGAAGATTCGATATGCGGTCGTTTACAAAAAACACTTGTCCGTTGCGGCTCATCTCAAAGTTGATGGCCTCACCAATGAGTTCCCCGTTGAAGGTGTGTATCTCTGTATGAATGGGATAGCGGTTGGGTGGCGGTGTCTGAATGATACTCATGTCACGTGCCCCCATAAGGGAGAACTGTAGTGTTCGCGGAATAGGAGTTGCGCTCATGGTTAGTGTGTCCACATTAACTTTCATCTTACGCAACTTTTCTTTTACTGCAACTCCGAATTTCTGCTCCTCATCGATGATAAGCAATCCTAAATCTCGGAACTTCACAGCTTTTCCAATCAGTTTGTGTGTTCCAATAATAATGTCTATCTTTCCTGCCTCAAGGTCGGAAAGTATTTCTTTTGTCTTTTTCGCGCTGCGTGCCCTCGATAGATAATCTACATGCACAGGCATGTCTTTCAGACGAGTAGAGAAAGTCTGATAATGCTGATAGGCGAGAACGGTGGTTGGTACAAGTACGGCCACTTGCTTGGAGTCGCAGGCAGCCTTGAATGCAGCACGTACGGCCACTTCAGTCTTTCCGAATCCTACATCTCCACAAACCAATCTGTCCATGGGTCGTTGGCTCTCCATGTCGGCTTTCACTTCGTTGGTTGCTTTGAGTTGGTCGGGTGTGTCTTCGTAAAGGAATCCAGCTTCCAATTCTTGCTGCAAATAAGAGTCGGCACTGAAGGCAAAGCCTTTTTCGTGACGGCGGGCGGCATAGAGTTTGATGAGGTCGCGAGCAATGTCCTTGATTTTCTTCTTGGTGCGTTCCTTCATTCGCTCCCAAGCGCCTGTGCCTAATGTGGAGAGGCGTGGTGGTGTCTCACTGTCTTTCCGCTTGTATTTGCTGATTTTATACAATGAGTGAATGCTTACGTCCACCTTGTCATTGTTTGCATAAATGATACGGATGACTTCTTGATATGCACTTTGATTCGATTTGCCTGATGTGGGAGAGGGTGGGATGGGCACTCTCATCAGTCCAGCAAACCGTCCGATACCCAAATCCACATGGACGATGAAGTCGCCAGGTTCCATCTCCTGAAGCTCTTTCAGCGTGAGAGCCACTTTGCCGGTGCGTGCGGCATCGCTTCGCAGATTGTATTTGTGGAAACGGTCGAAAATCTGATGGTCCGTAAAGAAGCATAGTTTCAATGCGTTGTTCACAAATCCTTCGTGTATGGTGTGGTCAACAGGAGTGAACTCAACACCTCCTCGCTCGTCGAAAATGTCTTTCAGTCGTTCCTGCTGTTTTTGGCTGTCAGCCAGAATATAGAGGTGGTAGCCCTTTTGCAAATAGTCCTTGAATGTTGTTGTCAGCAACTCGAAGTTCTTATGGAACAAAGGCTGGGGCACTATTTCGCATTTAATCACAGCATCGGCAGTTGAGCTGGGCCTGCTTCCAAATTCTATTTTTCTGAAGGGTGCTGAGTCTTCTTCGTACTGTGCTGCAGTGGTCAACATGTTTTCTGCACGCATCTGCTCCAAGAGCATCTGCCTCTCCATTTCGGGAACACCTTCTAAGCGTTCGGTAATGGCTTGCGATGAGAAACCTTCATTGTATATTCTGTCTATAATGTCGCGTACAAAAAGGAAATCTTTTGCAGCTATGATGGTATTGGCCGGAAGGAATTTTAAGAATGGAATTTTCTCGTTAGCCGTTCCAGTGAGCTCTGGTACAATCTCAGCTGTCTGTCTTCGGTCTTTAGACAATTGGCTCTCTACTTCGAATGTGCGGATGGTGTCTATCTCATCTCCGAAGAAATCTATTCTGAAAGGGAATTCGCTGCTGAAGGAATAAACGTCAAGTATGCTACCGCGCAAGGCAAACTGCCCAGGTTCGTATACATAGTCCACCTCAACGAATCCGAACTCGCGCATTCGGCGTTCCAACTCTACCACATCAGTTTCGTCGCCCACATTCAATATGATGCTACGTTCGTTCAACTGCTTTTTTGAAACCACCAATTCGGCAAGTGCCTCGGGATGGGTGACAATAAGCATAGAGGAAGGCTTGGCTTCTGCTGCCTGTTGCATTGGCCGCTCTTGCAGCTCCATGCTGCTGAGCCTTGCCAATACTTCTGTCCGTAGTATCTCGCTTGCTGCATCACGTTGTCCGTATTTCACTTGTCTTCTGAACGAAGAGGGAAAGAACAACACTTCTTCACTGCCCAACATCTGCGTCAAGTCGTGGTAGAAATAGCCTGCTTCATCTGCATCTGGTAATACAAACAATAGTGTGCCGTTCTTGCGGCATCCGTCTTTCTGCATGCGATGGACAACAGATGCAAACAACACTGCTGGGGCAGATGCAGACAACCCCTGAAGGGAGACGTATTTGATACGAGTGTCTTCCAAAGCCTTTGCCAAAGCCGCCGATTGCGGCGAGTGGGCATACAAACTGATTAAATCTTGTACTTTCATCTTAAAGTTCGACAAAATTACAATTTTTCCGCGACATTCTCGCATGAGTAATTATTTTTTTGCTATCTTTGCAACATAAAACCCAATCATATCTATGAATACAAGTGACTGTATCGTTATTATTCCGACTTATAATGAGAAGGAAAACATTGAGAAAATCATCAGGGCTGTGTTTGGTCTTGAAAAATGTTTCCATATATTAGTAATCGACGATGGCTCTCCCGACGGAACAGCAGCGATTGTTAAACGCCTGATGGTCGACGAGTTTGCTGACAGACTCTTTATCATGGAACGCAGCGGAAAGCTTGGCTTGGGAACCGCTTACATCGCAGGCTTTAAGTGGGCTTTGGCACATGATTATGAGTATATTTTTGAGATGGACGCCGATTTCAGTCACGATCCTAACGACTTGCCACGGCTATATGCCGCCTGCCATGATGAAGGTTACGACTTGGCTATAGGTTCGCGCTATATTTCAGGTGTGAATGTTGTAAACTGGCCCATTGGCAGAGTGCTGATGAGCTATTTTGCTTCCAAGTATGTAAGATTGGTGACAGGCTTCAAGGTACACGACACCACAGCCGGTTTCAAATGCTATAAGCGTCGTGTGCTGAACACCATCGAACTCGATAAGATTCGTTTCAAAGGCTATGGCTTCCAGATTGAGATGAAATTTACAGCCTATAAGATAGGATTTAAGATAAAGGAAGTGCCAGTGGTCTTTGTCAATCGTCGTGAAGGGGTGTCTAAGATGAGCGGCGGTATCTTTGGCGAGGCCTTCTTTGGTGTTATGCGCTTGCGTTGGGATGGTTTTTTCCGCAAGTATCCTGCCATTAAGGACTAAGTCTTTCCCTTTGCCGTGTTCTTTATAAGATAGCAAGAAATAGTGAGCAATCAGTTCGTGACAACTTTCTTCTTAATATAGGATGAAATATCTCTACCGATTATATCAGTTATGTATAGCAGCACCTATCATCATTGTGCTGACAATACTTACTTCGGTCACCGTGGTGATTGGAACGTGGATAGGTTGTGGCCATTGGGCTGGCTATTACCCTGGCCATTGGTGGGCTTGGGCCATCCTGAAGGTCCTTCTGATACCAGTGAAGGTTAACGGTAGAGAGAATCTTGCCCCAGGGCAGTCGTATGTCTTTGTCAGCAACCATCAGGGTGCTTTCGACATATTCCTGATTTACGGTCATCTTTGTCGCAATTTCAAGTGGATGATGAAGCAGTCGTTGCGCAAGATACCCTTTGTTGGCTATGCTTGTGCGAAGTCACATCAGATTTTTGTTGATAAACGTGGAGCCAGTAAGGTGAAGAAAACATACGATGATGCAAGAAGCATTTTGCGTAATGGAATCAGTGTGACAGTGTTCCCTGAGGGCGCTCGCACTTTCACTGGACACATGGGGGCTTTCCGCCGTGGGGCTTTCATGCTTGCCGATGAGCTGCAGCTGCCTGTAGTGCCACTGACCATCAATGGTTCTTTCGATATACTGCCTCGTATGAAAGGCTTGGCTTTTGTTACATGGCATCCTTTAAGCCTGACCATTCACAAACCAATTCATCCGCAAGGACAAGGTGCAGAGGAAATCAAGCGAATGATGGATAGCAGCTACAGCACTATCATGTCTGCCTTGGTTCCCGAATATCAGGGATTCGTAGAGAACCCCGACCAATAAAGCTTTTCAGTTTTTTCAAAACGAACATAAAAAGAAATCCGTGTAACAACAAAAGCTACACGGATTCTTTTTAGTAATTTGTTTCTTCTGATTAATTCACCCCATCCTCTACGATTTCTGCATCCCGTATTTCTTCCTTGGAATTAGGAGAAGAGACGTTTTCGAGTTGCCTTTGTGTGTTCTCGTATTGTTTTTTTACCTTGTAAATCTTGATGCCATTGATACATTCCACCACACCATAGAATACGAGACACCAACCGAGAATACGGAAAGGCAATGCAGACATCTCCATAGGCTTCACTATCATAAAGATGCCAACACCAAGGATAATCGTCGGGAACAACCAGAAAATGAATGGCACTCGCGAAATCTTCACAATGCTCGCCAGATTATAATATTGGTTGATGGCTCCTAAGATGAGGATGGCTGCCAATATATACATCACTCCAGTGACAAAGGTTGCCGGCATCAAAGCCAGAATAACACCAAGAATCATACTGCCTAAGCCAACCAACGGGAACGATGGCCTCACGGCACGTGTAATAGCACTTTTTTCTTCAGGAGCATCAGCACCGTCACGCAGTTCTGCCATTGTCGACAGTTGTTCGCTCAAGCGTTCTGCTTTTCGCTTCTCCACGTAATATACAATGACAGAGATGAGTCCCGAAACAAAGAACAATCCCCCAATGGCCATGGTCAGCCATTGAACCATCTCTGTGCGATACATTACCAATAAATAGCCCACGATACAAGCGCAAATGGCACGGAATATCGAACTCTGAAGTATGCTTCTCATTTTCTGAATTGTAGATAGTTGTTTATGATGATGCAAAAATACAAAAAAATATTTATCTTCTATTCTGTTCCATCATTTTTTTGAACGATTTCTTCAGAGTTGTTCTCGCTTGGCAAATCTTTCTTATTTCTATAGATTCTTTGAATAGGCGTGTGTTCTTTTCTTTTGCAAGGCTTACATCTTCTTTTTGTTTTGCAGTAAAAAAGAATTGTGTTATCTTTGCAGTAAAAATATTAGATTATGTATTTTTCAGTTGCTTTAGAAAACTCCCATTCGAACCTGACGATAGACAGACGCCAAATTAACACCTAAATTATTAACTTATCAGATAGAAGAAGTATGAAAGCAAAAGAATATATGTTTCATGTTGATTTAATACACTTGGAAACTTATTATGAAGATTGGTATGAAGAATTCCCTGTGTTATTAACAGGTGAAGAATTTGATGAACTCTGCAACGCCCAAAGAACATGGATGCAAACAGAAGAATGGATAAACCGTCATTCTGATGCAGATGAAGAGTATTTTATAAAGAAGCATTGTCCAAACATCTATCCCAAGGTAAAAACAAGTCTAGAAAAGTTTGCCCGTAATAAATATGGAGAAGGAATAATCAAAGAGTTGTATAATGCTGATATTTATATTCCAGAAGAAGTTTGGTATGTCAATAAGGATTTATATTCAACCATTCCATTTTCCTGCAAAACTTGTACATAAAACATCACCTTTATTCGCCACTAAAATAATAGCGCTTAACCAAGCGACAATTTACTTTGATGTTATATTTGTATTTTTTAGTTTTTTAATGCGGCACGACTTTCCTATGCCTTCGGCAAAGTTTTCTTTTTTATGTTCGCCAACGAAGCAATCATAAACACGATGCAGAACAATGTAATGATTATAACGCGGGTCTG
>CACZPU010000135.1 GCA_902783165.1 uncultured Prevotellaceae bacterium | reverse complement strand
GGTCACTTCGAGGATGAGTTCTTCCCCCACTACAAGAACTTCCCCGATGCTAACTTCGACAAGCGTCATCGTATCTTCCCCGTGGAACAGGAGATGCTTGACCTGAATCCTGGCTGGGTTCAGAATCCCGGTTATTAATATCTTGGTAAACGAACAATTATTCTAAAACAAGGTCACCCTGGTAGCAACGAAATGCTTCCAGGGTGATTACTTTATTAATAAACCTAATCGGCTTTACGACCGATTTGAGACAATGTACAGGAAAAGAAATAGTCGGATTATTCAACAAAAGGTAATAACGGAATAAGGACAATTAGCATTAACTCTCTTCTGCTTGATATTCTTCTGCGGCCATTTGCATCGGTCCGTCTTCTTCCTCCAAATTGTTATATTTCCTGACAACGGAATGGTCGGCAAGAAATATCTTGTTCAACGTGTAAGCTATCGACTCTATTGTTGCCTCACGCCGTTTGGGTGTCAGTTCGCATTCCCACACGGTGATGCAGTGCCATCCCATCTGTGCGAGACGCTTCTGCTCTTCTCGGTCGCGCAACTGATTGCGGCGTATCTTCGCCACCCAAAACTCACGGTCGGTTTTTGGAATCTTGCAGCAAATGGAATTCTCAATTCCATCGTCCCCATCGCTTATCGCGGAGAAACCACTAACAGGCGACTTTTGAGCATGTGCTAGAAAAGAAGTGAAGTTCAAATGGTGTCCATGCCAAAAGCAACCATTCACGAAAATACAAGTCCTGTATTTTCTCAGCACAAGGTCTGGATGACCGGGCAACCGTTTGTGGTTCAGACGGTATCGAAATCCTCTACTCCACAATCCACGACGCACAATCATCTCAGGCTTTGTATCCTTCGACCGTATAGCAGCCATGCATTTACGCCGCTGTTCTGCAGAGAGTTTATCCATATTCTTGACCTTTCAGAGGAGACATTCAAGTCTCCTGTATTTGGGAAAACCAAAGAGATTGGTTCTTGGCAACAAAAGTAATCATTTAATCTGAAAACGTAGCTCTTTTAACCAATCTTTTTTGTCATTCGTTTGAAACATCTAGAGAAGTAGTCACCTGTAAGACACATGAACGCAACAAACTCTATATTATATAGGTTGACAAAGATAGACATAGATTGATAACATATATAGATACGGTCTACCACTGACATCCAGTAACCACAAGTATAGATTTGGAGACTTATCCAAGAATCATAGATATAGATTTGGATATACGTCCAATAATCCTTATCTTTGCACATCGCATGGACGACAAGCGCTATCTTCTCAGCCTCATCAACGAGGGAGAACACCAGCAACAGGATTTCAAGTATCGAGTGTCAGATGCTTGCAAGCTAGCCAAGTCGGTATCGGCATTTGCCAATACCGAGGGAGGAAGATTGCTGATTGGCGTCCGCGACGACGGTCATTTGTCTGGAATAAAGTCTGAAGAGGAAATCTATATGATGCATCAGGCAGCTTACAAATATTGCAATCCGGAGCCAAGCATCACATTCGACACTTACCATGCAGAAGGTCGCACCATTGTCATTGCCAGCGTTCCGTTCTCCACCAAACGCCCTATTTGTGCTATAGATGAAGAAGGAAAGAAACGCGCCTACATCCGTATCAAGGATGAAAACATTGTGGCATCGCCTGTTCATCTAGCTCTTTGGAGACAATCGCAAAAAAAGCAAGGCACAATCATGGCCTATAACGAAAACGTAAGCAAAGTGCTTAGTGTGATGCAAAACCGACTGACACTTAACCAAATAGTGCGCCAGACTTCATTTCCACGGTACAAAGTCATCAACCTTCTGGCTTGCCTTATCAGTTTCGGCACGATAAGATGGGAATACGATAACCAGCAGTTTCTGTTCAGCCTCACATAAGCATCAGATTATCAACCACCACTTTGTCTGCAGGTAACCAATCAACGGTGCACAATTGTTCTTTTGTCAGCCATCGCGCTGCCTCATGTTCCTTGAGCGTGAGGCTACCGCTCTCTATATGGCAAGAAAAGCAATGCATGGTGAGATGAAATTTGGGATAATCCCACTCCACGGTCGTCACCAACCTCTCTACAAAAATTTCTGTTTCCAATTCCTCCAGAATTTCACGCTTCAATGCCTCCTCGGGTGTTTCGCCCTGTTCCATTTTGCCACCAGGAAACTCCCAGCCGTCCTTCATATCGCCATATCCTCGTTGAGTGGCAAAGACACGGTCCTGGTCGTCGTGGATAATCGCGGCAACTACTTCAATCAACTTCCTTTTTCCTTCCATAGTTCCCATTTCTCTTACTTGACATTACCACAATCAGCTATTGCCAGTTCAACTTTGGGCTTAAACAAAAGATTCTATCAAATAAACAATAACACAACAGATGACAGCTACGGGAAATAAACCGAGCCCGCACCATGCAGCCACGATTCCTACAATCAGCGCAACAAGACCTGCAACGGGAGTTGTCGTAGTGTCGACAATAGCGGGGAAAGTCATCACAGCCAGAGTGACATAAGGTACGTAATACAAAAAACTACGCAAGAACCGATTACGTATTTGCCCCTTGATGAGCGTCATAGGCAGGATACGTATGACATTGGTGGCCACGATGGCCAACAGAATGCAGATAATGATATTATGCTTTTCCATCGGCATCGGTTTTAATAGGTTTGAGCCACGCGACCACGGCAGAAATAATGATTGTCAGCACGATAGTACGCGTGCCGCTGTTCCAAGTACTTACCACAGGAGCCACGGCGCACAATCCGCTCATCACAAAACTTGCCACAAGGGCATAGAGCACATTGCGATCGGTTCGTGCCGGAGTCATAATCACAGCAATAAACATTCCATAAAGAGCCACACTAAGAGCCGAGACAATGTTGCCCGGCAGCACTCCGCCGGCAATGATGCCCACAGCACAGCCGCCGCCCCAAAAAAGGCCTGAGAGTATGGCCGCCGAATAGGTATAGGCAGGAGGAGTGTAGCCAGGATGATTGATGGAGATGCCGAACACTTCATCTGTGACGCAGCATGCCATGAGCAACCGATGATACCAAGGCGTGCCCGGAGCTATCTTTTGTGAAAGGGCTGCGCTCATCAGCATATAGCGAAGATTGGCCACGAAGCACATGACAACAATCTCGAGGAAAGCGGCGTTGACGGCCACAAGGGTATAAACGCCATACTCTCCGGCAGAGGCACGTGTAAAGAAACTGCTGAAAAAGCCCATAACGGCAGTAAGCCCAGCCTTCTTGGCAATAATGCCAAGCGAAAAAGCTACAGCAAAATATCCCATGGCAATAGGAATTCCGTCGCGAAGCCCGTGGACAATGTTGCCCATTCTGCCCTTATTCTCCGAATTGCCTTTTACTCTCATACATCCATAAATATAAACTGCCAGTTTTTTGGCTTGCAAAAATACATAATTTTCGGGAAACACTGCCAAATATATGAAAAAAAATACTTTTATCCCGCCCAAACTCCAAATATAAAATACTTTTCGACGAATGACAGAAGAAACTATAGCGAAAGCCTATTTGTTTCAAGAGAATTCAGTTTTTGTCAATTTGTTCTACGCCGCGAAGACGTTTTTCCCACAAGCCATATACAAATATAAAAGGTACTCGAAATGTATGCCACCATTTTAAAATCGCCAGTTTTCATGCCAAATAGCAGCATAATCAGTTATTTTTATTAAAATTTACTAAATCACGACCCATAATCGTTGAAAATGCTAAATAAGGTGTTATTTTTGCAGAGAAAATAGCTACATTAAAAATAGGTGACCGACTAACCATGATATTTTTATCATTATTATAACTAAAACAAACAT
>CACZPU010000134.1 GCA_902783165.1 uncultured Prevotellaceae bacterium | reverse complement strand
TGTGTTTTAGTGGACTTAATATCTGATTGGAAGTATGGCACAGTTTATAGCATATAGCATTGGAGTATTCCTCATTGTCATACTCCTTTTGGTGATTATTCTGTTGGTGGCCAAAAAGTATCTTAGCCCCAGCGGAAACGTGAATATTTTAGTGAACGGCAATAAGGTGCTCAACGTGCCTCAAGGCAATAACCTGATGGCAACGCTCAACCAGAATGGCATCTTCCTGCCCTCTGCCTGTGGTGGTAAGGCCTCGTGCGGACAGTGTAAGGTACAGGTACTCGAGGGTGGTGGAGAAATCCTTGACTCAGAAAAGCCCCACTTTACTCGTAAACAGATAAAGGACCATTGGCGTTTGGGCTGTCAGTGCAAAGTGAAAGGCGACCTCAGCATCCACGTTGACGAGTCGATTCTCGGTGTCAAGGAATATGAATGCACCGTCATCTCTAACAAGAATGTCGCAACGTTCATTAAGGAATTCAAAGTGCAGCTTCCTAAGGGTGAGCACATGGACTTCTTGCCTGGTTCTTATGCACAGATAAAGATTCCTAAGTTTGATTGTATAGACTATGACAAAGACTTCGACAAATCGTTGATTGGCGAGGAGTATCTGCCCAGCTGGGAGAAATTCGGATTGTTCCCGCTGAAGTGCAAGAACCCCGAGGACACTATCCGCGCCTACTCTATGGCTAACTATCCTGCCGAGGGCGATGTGTTCATGTTAACCGTGCGTATTGCTACGCCGCCGTTCAAGGCAGACAAGAGTGGCTTTATGGACGTTAATCCAGGTATCGCCTCGTCGTATATCTTCTCACTGAAGCCAGGCGACAAGGTGATTATGAGTGGTCCGTTCGGCGACTTCCACCCGCACTTCGACTCTAAGAAGGAGATGATATGGGTTGGTGGTGGTGCCGGTATGGCTCCGTTGCGCGCTCAGATTATGCACATGACAAAAACACTTCATACTACGGACCGTGAGATGCACTATTTCTATGGAGCACGTGCGTTGAACGAAGTTTTCTATCTCGACGACTTCCTCGGTCTAGAAAAGGAGTTCCCCAATTTCCATTTCCATTTGGCACTCGACCGTCCCGATCCTGCTGCCGATGCTGCTGGCGTGAAGTATACTCCGGGCTTTGTCCATCAAGTGATGCTCAACACTTATTTGAAGGACCACGAAGCCCCCGAAGATGTGGAGTACTACATGTGCGGTCCTGGTCCAATGTCGGCAGCCGTCGTTTCGATGCTCGACTCGCTCGGCGTGGAACCTGAAAGCATTATGTACGACAACTTCGGTGGTTGACATTTATTATCATATCACTTGTCACTAACTCTCTTTGGAAATAAGAGAGGTGGCAAGTGATATTTATTTACTCTTTTGTTCAAAGCATCCATTAAAACATTCATTCCATCGTCACGTTTCATTTCTCTGTTTTTTGTGTCGTGTTGTTTAGAATAGTTGTTCTATCATCCTTATGCAAACAGGAAAATCTGACATGGCTTACATGAGAAATTGAAAATACAATCTGTAAAGTATGAAACTTGGTTTTTTGCTGTTTTTGTTGTTGCCATTATTTGGTATTGTGTACGTGGTGATGCATGTTTGGAAAATGCTGCCTTTTGCCATTTGGGCAAAGATGGTGGTGGCTTTCCTGATGGTTGCGGCTTTCGCTCTTCTTTTTGTGGGGTTGCGCTTTTCTGGCAAGATGTCGATGCCTTTGTCTATAGCTGTCTACGAGATTGGCACTTCGTGGCTCATTATGTTGCTATATCTTTTTATGCTGTTCTTGTTACTCGACTTTGGCAGACTGATGCATCTAATACCAGTGTCGTTTATGAAGAACAGCTGGACGGGGACACTGACCGTACTTAGCATTATGTTTGTTGTCTTCGTTTATGGCAATATTCATTATCATCACAAAGTGAGGCAGCCGCTTACCCTTACAACAAGCAAACATTTGAGCCGGCCCATGAAGATTATCATGGCAAGTGATTTACATTTGGGCTATCATAATCGCAGGGAAGAGTTTGCTAGATGGGTAGATATGATGAATCAAGAGAAGGCTGATTTGATTTTGATTGCAGGAGACATTATCGATAACGCATTGCGCCCACTCGAAGAGCAAAAGATGGAAGAGGAATTTCTGCGGTTGAATGCGCCAGTGGTGGCATGTCTTGGTAATCATGAGTATTACGCAGGAGCACCCAATTCTTTGGATTTTTATAGAAAGGCTGATATTACATTGTTGCGTGACAGTGT
>CACZPU010000133.1 GCA_902783165.1 uncultured Prevotellaceae bacterium | reverse complement strand
CTTCTGCAACGCTTCACTCATGCTCTTCATACCAAACATGAGCAATGCTAGCGAACCCAGAAGTTTAAAAATAACCCAAATCGACATGGATGAAATTTAAAAATTAATAATTAATATTCAAAAAAGAGATGTCTCGAAAAATTATTACTATCTTTGCATATAACAAGCCATGTAAGGCTCTCAACAGAGCAGGCTTTGCATATTTTGGTTTGCTTCTATTATTACACAAAAAATAGCCATCATGAAACAACTCGTTCAAATCTGCTGCAAAAATAACAAAAAAAAATTAGATATCAGCATAGGAAGCACACTTTCTGATATTTTTTCTGATTTTCAACTTGACTTGCAGTATGGTCCCATTGCAGCAAAAGTGAATAACAAAGTGGAAGGAATGCACTATCGCGTATACAACCCGAAGACTGTCGAATTCCTTGATATGACCGACCAGTCGGCCAACCGCGTCTACACCCGCTCGCTCTTCTTGATACTTTGCAAAGCCGTTCACGACCTCTATCCTGACGGAAACGTGATTATAGACATACCTGTTAGCAATGGTTACTATTGCAACCTCAACATCGGCCATCCTGTGACCGAAGAAGATGTGAACGCTATCCGTACACGCATGCAGCAACTTATTGACGCCGACATACCTATCCACCGCCACGAATGCAGCACAGAAAAAGCCATTGAGCTTTTCACACGCCTAGGTGCCAAATCGAAAGTGACACTTCTTAAAACCCTTGGGCGCATGTACACCACCTATTATGAATTAGACGGATATGAGGACTATTTCTATGGCACACTGCTCACCAGCACCAAGCAAATCTACCTCTTCGGACTGGAAAAATACTACGATGGCGCATTACTCCGCATCCCATCGCTGAGCGACCCATCCCAATTGGGAGAAATGACCCGCCAAGACAAGATGTTCGAGATTTTCAAGGAACACCACCGTTGGCAAGGCTTGGGAGGAATCAGAACCATTGGAGAGTTGAATGAGGCCGTCATACGAAAGCAGAGCACACTTCTTATCAATGTTAGCGAGGCACTCCAAGAAAAGAAGATTGCAAAGATTGCCGAGAACATTGCCGCAAAAAAAGGTGTGAGAATGGTACTCATAGCAGGTCCTTCATCGAGTGGGAAAACCACCTTCTGCAAACGTCTGTCCATCCAATTGGTGACTTGTGGCATCAAGCCTGTGATGATGTCGCTCGACGACTATTTCGTAGACCGCGAAAGGACCCCACGCGATGCAAACGGAGAATATGACTACGAAAGCCTTTATGCACTCGACATCGATTTGCTCAACAAGCAACTGCAGCAACTTTTCGATGGCGAAGAAGTGACATTGCCCAAATACAATTTCCAGACTGGTGTCAGCGAGAAAGGCAACGGCAAGCGACTGCAACTCAAGCAGAACGAAATACTCGTCGTGGAAGGAATCCACGCACTCAACCCTGAGTTGACCGCTCATATTCCCGAGCAACTCAAGTATCGCGTCTATGCTTCTGCACTCACCACCATTCTGCTCGACACGCACAACTACATACCCACCACCGACAACCGACTGCTTCGGCGCATCATTCGCGACTATAAATACCGTGGTGTAAGTGCACGTGAAACCATACACCGCTGGCCCAGTGTCAGAGCTGGTGAAAACAAATGGATATTCCCCTATCAGGAAAATGCCGACGACATGTTCAACACTGCCATGCTCTTCGAGCTTGCCGTCATCCGCGAACAGGCCATCCCTCTTTTAGAGCAAGTGCCAGAAAACTGCGAGGAATTTTCAGAGGCCTATCGACTGTTGAAATTCCTCAAGTATATAGTGCCTGTGCCACATACACAGATACCGCCCACTTCGCTCTTGCGAGAATTCCTCGGCGGAAGTTCTTTCAAATATTAAATTGCGACGTATTGTTGAGCAAAGCTTATAACAATTGTGATTTGTGGATATCTTCAGTGAAATCATCACACTGATTGTCGGTATCATCATGCCTTTCACAGCCACTAGCAAAGCCGGCACATCGGTAATCGTCTCAGGGAAGGTGACAAAAAGGCAGACGGCCAATGATATTCTAAAACAGGGACACCGAGAAAATAGACGAGGTGGTCAAGGTGGCGCAAGGTCTCGGCAGATGATATAGTGTGAATATTGTTTCCGAAAACAAATCCATCAAAAACAAGCATATCCGCTACCATTGTCTGTGGGGCAAGTCTGTTTGCAAAGACATCAAGTAACTTAACAGGCTCAACGGATTTCATTCCAAACTGAAAGAAAGCGCCCTGCATAGGAGATGTGAAGAACCTCTAAAAAAACACCGATTATGTTCAAAGTTCTAAGTAGATTATTGGTATTGTCCGCTCTGTTTTTCCCCTTGACTTCTCATGCGCAGAAACGAGAGAACTATGAGTTTTACAAAAATTTTCCCAAATATGCCGACCAGCTGATTGCCGACCTCAACTATCCCTGGGCGTGGGGCAACAGCAAGATAAAGAATTTCAAGAAATGGAAGAAGGCTGCTCGAGAAAAGGTGTTTGAGTGCATGCTCACTCCACCACCCGCCCCCGACAGCTACGATATGAAGGTGCTGGCAGAGGAACAACGCGACGGCTACAAAGCACGGAAGATAGAATTCAACCTCTCGAAATACTACCGTGTGACAGCTCTCATGCTGATTCCCAATGGACAGGGGCCATTTCCTGCAGTGAACGCCCTCCACGACCATGGTGCCCACCTGTTTATTGGCAAAGAGAAAATGATCAGGCCATTCGACGTCAGTGACGAGGTGGTGAAGGATGCCGATGCATGGGCGGCAAATCTTTACGAGGGGCAATATGTTGGCGACTATTTGGCCAAGCACGGTTATGTGGTATTCTCTGCCGATGCCCCTTTGTGGGGAGAGCGTGGAAGGGCAGAAGGGGTTGACCGCAACAAATACGATATCATTGCCGGTAACATGATGATGTATGGCATTGACCTCAGTGCCTATATGACCTACGATGACATCCGCAGCACCGATTTCCTTGCCACATTGCCCGAAGTGGACGCCAACCGCATCGGGTGCATGGGTTGTTCGATGGGAGCCTACCGCGCATGGATGCTCTCTGCCCTAAGCGACCGCATCAAGGCTGGGGCTTCCGTTTGCTGGATGGTGACAACCGATGTACAGATGACATGGAAATACGGCCGTTCGGAAAACGGCGGCTTTGCCAACTGTTTCCCTGGACTTCGCCGTTGGATGGACTATCCTCACATAGCCAGTCTTGCCTGTCCTAATCCTATGCTGTTCATCAGTGGCAAGCAAGACAAGTTGTTTCCAGTGCCTGGAGTTGAAAAAGCATTCCAACAAATGCATGATGTCTGGAAGAGCCAGCGTTCCGATGACAAACTGATCACCGAGCTGTGGGACATCCCCCATAGTTGTGGATTGAAAGCACAAGAAAGAGTGCTACAGTTTTTTGAGCAATACTTGAAACCGTAATGATTCAGCCATATTCAATACAGAGCCCCAAAAGTAATGAAACTTTTGGGGCTCTGTAGTATAAAAACGCGATGGTTTATGCTGTATTCAATTAATAAAACAGCATGGACAAAAGATATGCAACCATTGTTGAGACGCACACACAGATGAGACCAGGCATCATGAACGAGTGGTTGAGAAGGTATTTGCCAATAACCGTCGTTCCCGACCGGTCGAAGTTCACCGTTGCAATATCACTTGGGTAGTTAGGAATAAAGAAGTAACCGTAAACAGAGGGGAGTACACCAAGCAACACTGGACCGGAAATGCCCAACGAGTAGGCCAATGGCAGCATAGCCACCACGACAGCTCCTTGTGAATTGATAAGCACAGATACAAGGAAGAACACAAAGGCAATAGACCAAGGATAATGGCTAACCACATCGGTCAACATCAACTTCATCTCATCCATATAGTTGGAGAAGTATGTGTCAGCAAGCCATGCAATACCATAGATAGCCACTACAGCCACCATACCCGACTGCCAAACAGGACCTGCAACGGCTTTCTTTGGAGATGCCTTGCAGAAGATAATCATCAAAGCGGCGGCAGCAATCATCACTATTTGAATGACAAGATTCATGGCCAACGGCTTGTGGAACCACTCCGTCATACCCGACACATGAACCTTTGCCTTCACCAACTGATCGGCTGTCAGGGTGGCATTCTGGTCGAGCACCAAAGGATTGGAATCCTTTACGGCACGCAATGTGTCGTACGATGGCAGCGCGTTCTGGAAGATAGCGAAGAAGACGATGACAGCCAATGCACCGAGGAAGATAAATACAGCATTCTTGGCTGATTGTGGAATTTCCTTGTCGAGCGTTGTTGCCGACGAGCCATAGATATATTTATATTGCTCGGGGTCTTTTATCTTCTTCTGGAACTGGGGATCCTTGTCGAGATCTAGTCCTCGACGGAAGGAAGCGGTGGCAGCTGCCATCAGTCCACACAGACAGGCTGGAATACTGACCATCAACACCTTCGGGATAGTGATTTCAAAACCATTGGCATTTGAAATACTCACAAAGGCTACCACTGCGGCAGCAATGGGTGAACAAGTAATACCTACCTGAGAGGCGACACTGGCCACACCACAAGGACGCTCAGGACGGATGCCCTTCTTCAGAGCGATATCGCAGATAATGGGCATCAACGTATAAACCACATGACCTGTACCCACAAGCACAGTGAGGAAGAAGGTGCACAAAGGAGCCAAGAAAGTGATTCTGTCCGGATGCTTGCGCAACAAGCGTTCGGCAATCTGTATCAGCCAATCCATACCACCAGAAGCCTGCATAATGCCGGCGCAGGTAACAGCAGCAATGATGATATAAATCACATCAGTTGGAGGAGTACCAGGTTTCAGTCCGAAACCAAAAACGAGAATAGCAAGACCGATGCCGGAGATTGCACCAAGAGCAAGGCTTCCGTATCGGGAACCTACCCACAAAGCGCCCAATACAATGAGCAGTTGGATAATCATTAGTACCATAATAGATTAATTGTATAATTGTTATTAGATTATTATTTTTACACCTAAGAGCCACCGCGCCCGGTGATAGTTGCAAAACCACGAAAAGTCGATAGCGGAACTAAAAGAATTTAATCTTATTATTTTCCGACACGGAGTCATTTCGCTATTTCAATCGCAAAGATATGAAAAAATGGGAGAAAAACCAAATTAATTTGAATTTTTCCGAAAGAATCGTCTGTTCGACGAAGACAAAGTTACGTAAAACAACAAATAATCACTTTTCTGACAATTATTATCAGAGACACAAACGGTATGTCATTTGTATATAATTCTCAGAAAAGTGAGCGAATATGTTACTTTTATTTATACAATTTGGGCATGCCCCGATAGCGGACATGCCCAAATGTTTCATAGCTTCATCTCCATGAGGAGAAATAATTTAGTCAACGTAGGTGATTGTGCAGTACGATCTTGTGTTGCAGAGTGGATAGAACTTAATCTTCACCTTGCCGTCGAAGTCAACTGGAATATTGTCGTTCGAACCATTGATGATGTTATCCATGGTACCACCCCAGTTACCAAAGTCGCTACTCCAATCGTGATTAGCACGGAACTTCAACGAACCTGGCTTCAGTGTTGTTACCACTTCCCAGCACAATTCATCGCTGTTGTAGGTCATGTCGGTGTCACCATCCCAACCATTAGCCGTGGCATCGCCAATGATGCCAATGACATCAATCTTGTACAAAGAGTATGACATATTGCCTAAATTGACCACTGCACGGTAGAATCCAGGTGTGGCTTCCAGGTTGCCCGCGTTGCCATTCACAAGTGTTCCACCAGCGTCACTCCAACTTCCAGCACCATAGTCACCATTGTCCCAGTTGTACTTATTGCCACGGAACTTGAATCCGATACCCCAACTGAGCTGGCGAACCTCGAACCATCCTTCATACACGCCATCACCATTGGCACTATAGAACGGTTTCTCTATTTCACCCCAACTGTTGTCATTACCGGCCTCATAGATGTATGTTGCAAAATTGGCTGCTTTTACTGTATAACTCATATCATTGAGGTTCACAGTAACAGTGATGAACTTAGCATTGTTCACACAGAACGAGCCATCGTCAGAAAGGTTCGTACGACGTGTAAGGGTTCCTGACTCACCCTGGCTACCGTTACCGCTGGTCGTTCCAAAGAGTTTTTTCCAAAAATTATCGTTAGTAATGGCATCGCATGCATCATCGTCACCGATGGCAAACCAGCAATCTCCATCCTCAACACCTGGGAAGGTGATGGTATAGAACGGTTCATCGGGGTTCGGCTGCGTGAACTTCAATTCCTTGCTTGCAGCCGAGGCGACCCAATCGTTAGGTCCACCCACAATATAGAGGTTTACTGCCAACTGCTTCACGGTATAAGTAAGGTTCACCATATCGAGGGTGACTTCAAACTTTCCCTTTCCAGAGATGACAGGAGTCTGCACTCCTTGGTCGTCACCAGTGAACACGACGAATCCGTTTCGCGCATTATCGCCATTCACGGCACAACCCATCTGTCCGAGATTCACTTCATCCCAGCTGCTACTATAGTTCGAGCCCTCATAGAACTTGAACCAGTTGTCTTCGCCTGTGGTGTTCACAATTGCTGTATAGGTACCATCGCCATTGTCGGTCATCCACACGGGGCTTCCAAGATCCCATTCTGAGCCATTCTCCTCGAAATTACCCAAGAGGAAGTAGCCCTTGCTATCGATAACAGGCGTCGGTTTGGCTGTGAAACTTGCATTTGTGTTTCCAATCACATCTGTTGTCACAGCATCACCATTGTTCAGGATGAGCGATACTTGTGACACGATTTCCAATGTGCGTTTGGTGCTGGCACGTGAATTAAATTGGCTCTGAAGCAGTGAACTGAGCTGGCTGGCAGAAGCTACGATGAAACCATCGTTGACGCTTGCCTCAATTTCCTCACCGTTCACAATGAATTTGTTCACGGCAAAACCTGCAACCTTGTCGGAGGAGGCACTGATAGCCACCAAGCGCACTTCGTCATTGTCAACAGGCATCACTACATTGGCATCTGGACCAGCAGCGAAAGATACGCCATACTTGGCTGCCACTTCTTCTGGGCTATTGGCCTGTGGGCTTGCCCAGTCATCGTAGTCGCCGTTGCAGCTGGCGAGCAGAATGCCCACCAAAGCTGCAAAGCTATATTTAAATATATTCTTCATATCTCTAACTTGCTATTTTAATTATTTAACCTCACCCTTGTTGTTGTCAAAGTCAACATAGAGTTTCTGTCCAGCAGAACAGCCTACAGAATAAGCTTCACCTACATTTTCTTTCCAGTTGTTTGGTATATCGACCGTACGCCAATACAGACTTCCGCTGGAAAGCGTGAACTCAGTACGCCACCAAGGTATGCCTGGAACTTTAATGTATGCACGCAACTCACCATTGCCTGTGAATGCGGGTGAAACCCACTGACCAGACTTGTCGGAAGGTGCTTGCAAAGCCCAAGCTGCAGCAGCATCGTCCCAACTGTCACCTGCGACAGCACCGATAATATATGCCTCGGCAGGATAGATGTGCAGGGTGAATTGAATGCTATTACCCACAATCTCCGACTCGAACAATAGGGTATACCAACCTGCGTTGTCAATCTGGATGTTTCCATCATTAGCAGCCTCATGTACACCAGCACCTGCCTGGTCGTCATAAGCCTTGATGCGGTCGTATCCACGCCAGTCGTTGTTGAACAATCCCCACTTGAACTGGCTGTTCTGGTTTGCATAGATCATGGTGTAGAACTGTCCATCGATACCATAGACAGGAGCCGTTGGCTTCCAGCTACTCCATGCTGTCTGGATATCCGAACCTACGACAAACAACTCTGTCGGAAGTGTTACTGCAGGAGCCTTGTAAGTGGCAAGCACGCTGGGCAGCGTGATGATGTTCGACATGCACTCACCCAAATCCATAGCATAGAGATGAGCACGTACTCTGACATAGAGTGGGCATGGCTCATTAGGATAGTCTGTGTCAGGGTTCTCCTGTTGGAAGAGTTCTACCATGGCAGCATTCACCTCAGAGGCATCCACAGGCAGTTTGGCTGTCTGATAACTGGTGTACAGTTCCTTGAAGACGCTGAAGTCTTGTTTGAGCGAAACCTGCACATGATAATCAGTGACATACGGCACGCCGCCATAGTTAGGCTGCGAGCAAGTGAGGTTTAGTCGCTCACCATTCAGCAGGTCGTATGTATTGTTCGCAGCATTACCCGGAACATTGAGCACGAAGCTGGTGGCCTGACTCAAGTCGAGTGTCGGGTTGCTGTTGTTGTCTGTCTCGCACGAAGCCAACATCAATGGGAGTGCGAGCACAGGCATCAGCATTGCTTTAAATATATGTTTCATATTCAGTTGTATCTTTATATTGATTACTTAAATAAATATTCAATCCAATCACTGGATTAGTAGCCAGGATTTTGTGTAAGATTCTTGTTGGTGCTGAGTTCATTGGCAGGAACAGGATAGATGTTGAAACGGGCATCCACAGCCTGGCCATTGGGCGAACCGCCCTTCCAATCCCAAATATATTTCTTTGTAGTGAAGCGTCCGAAGCGCACCAGGTCGGAGCGACGGCGGCCTTCCATATAGAACTCACGACACCACTCGTCAATAAGGATATCCTCATCTATTGAGGTAAAAGCAGTGGTATGGGCACGTGAACGTAGCACGTTCAGGTCGGAAAGCGCTGCTTCGTTTTGTCCCAGACGATACTTAGCCTCTGCGCGAGTGAGATAAGCCTCTGCCAGACGGAACACTGGTATGTCAGTATCTGAGAAGGTGTCGTCAGAATGTTTGCTATTGTCCGAACGGCGGTTCTGCCATTTCACGATGGAGAGACCATTGAGGAAGCCTGTGATATTCTTCCCGGCACGGAAAATACGTGATTCTTCCACCGTACAGCCACCAATACCAGCATAGAACATGGCACGGTCGTCGCCGGCAACCTTGATGATATCCTTAGTGGCACCACCCAATTCATTGTCTGCCGCTATCACCTCCATCTCTGACGGGGTGCGGAGTTCACCTTTCTCATTCTTGAACAGATAAGGATGACCATTTTCAACATAATTCTTGATTTCATCGGCAGTTGCAATCGGACAGTCTTTCTCAGGATCGGCAATGAACTTCTTCACCAATGCCTCACGTGCGAAATTACATGTCCAGGCATTGTTGGTCGACATATAGGGCATGCCGAGCGCACGTGCACTGCTGACGAGATAAGTGGAGCCACCATGTTCTTCGGTACTTTTTCCGTCCTGACGGATTGGGAAGATGCATTCTTTCATGGCCTGCTGATTCACATCGTTGTCACCCATGAACACCTGCTCATAACCGGTATAGCCGTTGTCGTTGGTAGTTGTTGACAATGCGTACTTACCACTGTTGATAATCTGGTCGCAGTAGCTGACAGCTTTCTGATAGTCGTTTACCTGTCCATCGGTATAGATGACGGAATTCAGTGCCAGACGGGCATGCAGCATCATGGCAGCACCACGGTCTGCCCTACCGAAATTACTAGCGTTGTTGAATGCACCGATTTCGGCCAACATCGGCTCTATGGCAGTCAGCTCTGCATCAAGCCAGTCGTAGAGATCCTTACCAGCCTTTTCCACTGGCAGTGCCGACATACTGAATCCTTCCTCTAAAGCATCCTTGAAAGGTGCCTTATGGAAGAGGTCGAGATAATACCAGTAGTGCAATGCACGCAGGAAACGCACCTCTGCCAGATAGTGAGGATATTCACCATCAGTGCGACCTTTCATCTGCTCCAGATAAGAGTTATAGTTGGTAATGTCGTAGGCAAGGCGTTTCCATGCCCAGCCTGCACGCAGTGAGCTGGAAGTCCAACGCAAATTAGTAATCTGCGGAATATCAGGGTCGGTCTGCCAAGCCCATATCAATTCGTCGCTACCCAGTTCCTGCAAATTGAATACCACGCGATAGAAAGCTGTCTCACCCTCATCGCCACTGATATCACCTTTGCCATTAGGACCTGCCTGTCCTGTCACGCCTAAAGTAGCATACTGTTTTGCCAGAAGCTCCATGTCATCGTAGCTCTGAGAAGACTGCGGGTCGATAGACGAGATGTTCAAGTCGTCGGCACAAGATGCCAGACCAGCAATGAGCAAACCAGCAACAGCCGTCTTTAAAATATATGTATGTCTCATAATGCTTATTCTCGTTAAATGTTAGAAGTTAAGATTCACACCAAGCTGGAAACTCATGGGGCGTGGGTATGGATTGCGGTCGATACCACTAGCCACCTCTGGGTCGATACCCTTGTACTTGGTGATCATAAACGGATTCTGTGCTGTAGCAAAGATACGGCCTGACAGATGGCTCTTGAACAAGGCCGGGAAAGTATAGCCCAACGTGATGTTTGAGCATTTCACATAAGAAGCGTTTCTCACGAAATAGTCACTAATCCAATAGCCGTCACCAACGGTGGTCACACCGCTGAATCCCAATGCCACAGCCTCTGGTGTGGTGTTATGGAAACAGCTGTTTGTATAAAGACCGTCGAGAGAAGCGTTGTTCGACAAGAAGTCATAGTACACATAGTTGCCAAGTGATGCGTGGAAGGCAGCACTCAAATCCCAGTTCTTCCAGAGGAACTTAGTGGTGAGACCCATCACCACGTCGGCAGCGGGCTTCTTGAAGTAATAGCGGTCGTCGTCGTTGATCATGCCGTCGGCATTGCGATCAACATACATACCCTCGATGGGTTTGCCCATCTTGTCGTAAACCTGCTGATACACGAAGAACGAATTGGCCGGATAGCCCACGGCATTGCGTTGGATGCGTGTTCCGTTGCCTCGCGAGATGGTATTACCTACCCATACGTAATCGTCACCACCAGCATTCAGCTCGGTTATTTCATTGTGGTTCCAGCCCACGTTGTAGCTCAAGTCCCAAGTGAAATCCTTGGTGACAATGGGCTTCACATTGATGGCAAACTCCAAACCGTAGTTCTCCAAGTTACCGATGTTCTGCATCATCTGGTCGCCGAAGTTGATTCCAGAAGGAATGTCGACTGTGCTCAACAGGTCGGTTGTCTTGCGGAAATAGCCATCTACATTGAAAGCAATTCTTCCATTGAGGAAGCTGAAGTCCAATCCGGCATTCCATGTGGTGGTTGTCTCCCATGTCAGGTCGGGATTATACACATTAGGACGGGCTGTATAATAATAGGTGTCGCCAAAAGAATACTGTGCATACGGATTACTGCGAACGTAGAGCGGTACATAATAGAAGTCGCTGATACCGTTCTGCTGACCTGTCTGTCCCCAGCCCAAGCGCAGTTTCACCTCATCGATAGCGTCAACATTCTTCAAGAACGACTCCTCGCTGATTTTCCAAGCCAATGCCACAGAAGGGAAGTAGCCCCACTTCTTGCCAGGAGCAAAACGTGAGCTACCATCGGCACGGAATGTGGCAGTGAGCATGTAACGGTTGAGCAGGCTATAGTTTAGTCGTCCGAAATAAGAAAGCAGCGAATTGTGCGTTGCCCACTCGGTGTCTTTGCGGTTAGTCGGATTGTGGGATTTACCTGTCAAGAAGTCGGAACCCTGTCCCCAATTATAACCAAGGCTGTGGAAGTGGCTTGTCTCGGCACCTGCCATCACATCGATATTGTTGGCACCAAATTCCTTTACATACTGGGCATAGGCATTGGCCGTGATGCTATATCTGTAATGATATGTCTTGCCATTCCAGCCCCAATAGTTGGCACCCCAAGAATAGGGCGATGTATAGTCGCGCTGCTCCGATGCAGTGTATTGTCCACCATAGTTGGCATGGATGCGGAGATCTTCGAAACCATGTATCTTATAGTCGGCCTCAACGTTACCGGTGAAGTCATTGGCAAAAGCTCTGGTGCTCTGGTTTTCCAAGGCTGCCACAGGGTTCTGTGGAGCATTGCTGTTGGTTGTCATTTTCCATGAGGGGTCAGTAAAACCGCTAGCATTGGCCAGGTATTGCCAATATCCGCCTGTCGACTTCTTATAGTCGTCACCATCGCCATACACCGGACGTGTGGGGTCCAAAGAAAGAGCGCCTCCAAGAGCAGCGCCACTGTCAGCATAGCGGTTTCTCTCGTGCATATACTTGGCTGTGATGTTGAATGTAAGGTGCTGGTCGAGCAGCGACGGAGCCAAGTTTACCGATGCGTTGAAACGGCGCATGTAGCTGGTCTTGAGGATACCGTCTGAGGCATTAAAGCCAACACTCACACGATAAGGCATGTTTTCGATTCCACCGGCCACAGAAATGGTGTGGTTGGTAGAGATGGCTTTGCGGAAAATCTCATCCTGCCAGTCGGTATCTTCCTTGCCCAGCAGCGAGGCGTCCAAGCCTTCGGTGCGCTCAACAAGGGCACGATAGTCGGCAGCGTTCAGCACATCATACTTCTTCTGAATCATCGAAAGCGTCACATCACCATTGTAAGTAACCTTGGGAGCCTGGCCCGAACGGCCTTTCTTCGTGGTGATGATAATCACACCGTTTGATGCACGGCTACCATAGATGGCTGTTGCTGAGGCGTCCTTCAACACTGTGAAGCTCTCAATATCGCTCGGATTGATCATGGCCAGCACGTTGGTCATACCCTTAGCTGTGTTGCCGTCGATGGGCAGACCATCAATCACATAGAGCGGGTCGTTGGAAGCTGTCAGCGACGCACCACCACGGATACGAATCTGGGCACCAGCACCTGGCGAACCGCCAGCGGTGATGACATCCACGCCAGCCACCTTACCCACAAGCATATCACTGGCGCTGTTGGTAATACCTTTTGACAGCTCATCAGGCTTCATGGCAGTCACAGAACCGGTGAGGTCGTCTTTCTTGGCACGACCATAACCGATGACCACCACATTCTCCAACATCTGCGAATCGTCTTGCAATACAACGTTCACCGTTGGGGCAGCATCAACGACAACATTCTGATAACCCACGAAGGTAACAGAAATCTTGTCGCCACGATTTGCCTTTAGCGTAAAGTTACCGTCGAAGTCGGAAATCGTGCCACCCGACTGTCCGACCACACGGACGGTAGCACCAATGACTGCCTCGCCGGTAGCATCCTTCACATTACCCTGCACAGTGATTTGCTGTGCAAAGGCCGTTGCCGAGAGAATCAGCCCGCAAATCAATGCGAGCAATCTCAAAGGCACTGTAGTTTTTACCTGCTTCATCATTTTATTGTTTAAAGTTAGTTATATATAATAATTTCAAAATTACCTTTCTAAAGAAGTTTTCTAGGCACTCTGATTTTTCCATGACACAATCATGGCTTTCAGTGTGCAAATTTAGTATTTGTTCGCATACGTTATACAAGAAATTGAGATAAATCAAGTCTTCATTTTATGCAAACGTTTGCATCCCTAAAATCCTATTATTATATTTGTACGCGAAACAACAAACTCATCTTTTGCATAACTTTGCACAAAGAATGCCACGCATTTCATAACAACAAGGTAAGATGCTTATGAACGAGAACACAACTATCACAATGAAAGACATTGCTCGGGAGCTCGGAGTTTCCGTAGCAACCGTCTCGCGAGCACTGAAAGACAGTCCGCGCATCAGCGAGGTTCAACGGCAACGCATCAAGACTTACGCACGCGAACATAATTTTTTCCCCAATGTCATTGCCGAATCGCTCAGGTTGAGCAAGGTGACCCCGCCAAAAATCATCGGCGTCATCATTCCACAAATAGCCCACTACTATTTTTCCACTATTCTTTCAGGCGTTGAGGAACAAGCCACCGTACGTGGATATCGCATCATGGTGGCACAGAGCGATGAACACTACGACCGGGAGAAGCGCATCTGCGAGTCGTTTCTCGCCAACCGTGTATGCGGAGTCATTGTCTCACAAGCCAAAGACACGACCAAATACGACCATTTCCAAGAACTCATCAACAATCATGTGCCATTGGTGTTCTACGACCGCATCTGCACAGGCATCAACACCAACCGGGTAGTGGTCGACGACTATATGGGAGCTTTCACCGCCGTCACCCATCTTATACAAACAGGATGCAAACGCATTGCGTTCTACGGCTCTCCCATGCAATTGGAAATATCGAAAAACAGATACAACGGCTATCACGATGCCATGCTCAAGCACGGATTGAAACCCGACCAATCATTACAACTCATTTGCGACAACCGAAGCGATGCGGAAAAGATGACACCCAAACTGCTACAGCGCGAAGACCGTCCAGACGGATTCTTCGCCGTGAACGACGACACGGCCATCGGCATCCTCTACACGGCCAAGCGAATGGGATTCCGGGTGCCACAAGATGTATCGATATGCGGATTTACCAACGGTGAGCGCGCCATTGCTTGCGACCCGATGCTCACCACCGTGGAACAGCGGGGCCACATGGTGGGTGAAGAGGCTGTCGACATCCTCGTAAACCATGTAGAGGGTATTACTCCCCTCGACAAGGTGGTCAAGAAAGTGGTGCGCACACGACTCATCGTGCGGGGTACAACCAGGTGAAGCCTACGACAAGAGAAAAGTGAACAACAAGAAATAACAAATCATTGTGTATTATGGACTATCTAAAAAAACCGAATTTAAGTTTTTGGAACCTGTGGAACCTAAGCTTTGGGTTCTTCGGCGTACAGATTGCCTATGCTTTGCAGAGTAGCAACATCTCGCGAATTTTCCGTACACTAGGTGCCGACCCGCACGATTTGAGCTACTTCTGGATTCTGCCGCCTCTCATGGGAATGCTTGTGCAACCCATAGTAGGCACTCTTTCCGACAAGACATGGACGCGCTTCGGGCGCCGTATCCCCTATCTCTTCATAGGTGCCGCTGTGGCTGTGGCAGTGATGTGCCTGCTGCCCAATGCGGGTTCACTCGGACTTATCGCGTCGCAGGTGATGCTCTTCGGCCTCATCATGCTGATGTTACTCGACACAAGTATCAATATGGCCATGCAGCCGTTCAAGATGCTCGTGGGCGACATGGTCAACGAGGAGCAAAAGGCCAAGGCATACAGCATTCAGTCGTTCCTATGCAATGCCGGTTCGGTGGTAGGGTTCCTCTTCCCTTACATCTTCGCAGCTGTGGGCATTGCCAATGTTGCCGCTCCCGGTGTCGTGCCTCCGACAGTGGTATGGTCGTTCTACATCGGTGCCGCCATTCTCATCCTCTGCTCCCTTTACACAACGGTGAAGGTACGCGAGTGGCCACCGCAGGTTTACGAGCAATATAACGGCAAGAAAGACGACACTGAGGCAGCACAGGAATCCAATCAAGGAAAGGCAGAGAAATCCAACTGGTTCGCTCTTCTCCGCCAAGCTCCTGCCACCTTTTGGAAGGTGGGACTCGTGCAGTTCTTCTGTTGGGCAGCCCTGCTCTATATGTGGACCTATGTGGTTGACGCTGTTGCCGAGACCGTGTGGAATACAGCCGACTCCACCAGTGAGGAGTATCAGGTAGCAGGCAACTGGACAGGTGTGCTCTATGCCATTCAAGCGATGGGCTCAGTGGTTTGGGCCGCCGTATTGCCACGTTTCAAGAACACGAAAATGGCCTATGCCGTTAGCCTCCTGCTTGGTGGCATCGGTTTTGCGCTCATTCCGTTTGTCCCCAACCAATACGGACAAATTTTCCCGTTCTTGCTCATCGGATGCGCGTGGGCTGCCATGCTTGCCATGCCGTTCACCTTTGTCACCAATGCACTGCAAGGTTATGGACACATGGGGACCTATCTGGGACTTTTCAATTGCACCATCTGTCTGCCCCAGATTATTGCCGCCATTTGCGGTGGATTCATACTGCACATGGTGGGTGGCCACTCCGCAACAATGATGATTGTTTCGGGAGTGTTGCTTGTCATTGGTGCATGTAGTGTCTCGCTCATCAAGACAAAAAAATAGTTGCCCATCTGTATAAAGACTAGAAATTTACAGTCTCTTTTATTCGCAAATGAAGATATATTGCACGACGATAAATAATCTATCGTTGTGCAATATATTTTTTATAGCAATGCAAAAGGTTACTTTTTGTCTTGCAAAAGATATGGTTTTGCCTTGCAAAAGATAAGGTTTTGCCTTGTGAAAGATATGGTTTCGTCTTGCAAAAGATATGGTTTTGCCTTGCAAAAGATATGGTTTCGCCTTGTGAAAGATAAGGTTTCGCCTTGTGAAAGATAAGGTTTCGCCTTGTGAAAGATATGGTTTCACCTTGCAAAAGATAAGGTTTTGCCCTGTGAAAGATATGGTTTCGCAAGGTGAAAAGTAAGGTTTCGTCGACCGGGAAATAAATTTTGGACTTCCAAAAAAACAAAAAATAGGGTTATCCTACACTAATTTTTTTCATCTGTCTGCATATCAAACGGTTACAGAAAAACAACCCACACTGGAACCCTCACTGAAACCCACACTGAACCCGCACT
>CACZPU010000132.1 GCA_902783165.1 uncultured Prevotellaceae bacterium | reverse complement strand
GGATCATCCCCAAAAGGATGGGGCAAGGATTGTGAGGTTGCAAGTGATGAACGATCGTATTATCCGTGTGCAAGCCACATGTGAGGACCAGTTTCCTGTCAAGAAGCCTAGTTTAATGATTGTTCCACAAAGTGCAAAGCCTGTTCCCTTCGAATTGTCACAAGATAAAGGAGAGATATCATTGAAAACAGCCAGGTTGAGAGTTTCCGTCAGTCAACAAACCGGTTGCATCACGTTCTTTGATGGAAATGGAAAACTTCTGTTGAAAGAAGCTGCCGACGGTAAGTATTTTAAACATTTTACCGTACCAGAGCGAGAATTGGGAGAGAAAGGTGGCCCTTTAGTAACTGAAGAGATGAAAAATGCGCTATCTTGGCAGATGAAATTCGATTCTCCTGATGATGAGGCTTTCTATGGACTAGGGCAGCATCAGTCGGAAGAACTTAACATGAAAGGAAAGAACGAGGATCTTTTCCAATATAACACAAAGGTGTCTGTTCCTTTTGTTCTCTCAAATAAGAATTATGGTGTGCTTTGGGACAGTTACAGTTATTGTCGCTTCGGCAATCCTAATGACTATTTGCAGTTGAACCATGCATTTAAGTTATACGATAAACAGGGTAGGGAAGGACATCTAACAGGAATCTATGTTGATAAAGATGGAAAGAAACTGGTACGTGGAGAAGATTCTATCTATTATGAATACGCTTATCCTGCCACATCCCAAATAGCCAAGCAAACTGATAATGGTGGAATCAAGAACCTTCCCATGGGCTTTAATCTGCAAGGTGCAAGTGTCACCTATGAAGGATTCATTGAGCCTCTTCACAATTCTTCTGTTAATCAATCACAATTATATCAGTTCATCCTTTACTATGCAGGATACATTAAAGTATATATTGATGGCAAGGAGGTGGTCCCCGAACGGTGGCGAACAGCTTGGAATCCCAATACATATAAATTCTCAACCGAGCTTAAAACAAGAAAAAAAACTCAGCTTCGCATAGAATGGCAACCCGATGGCGGTGAGAGTTATTGCGGACTTCGGGTATCGGAACCTAGAGATGCCAAGGAGCGCGGTCAGCTCTCTATATGGAGTGAGATGGCCCGTGACATGGATTATTATTTCATAGCAGGAAACAATCTTGATGACGTGATTGCCGGATACCGACAATTGACAGGTCGTGCGTCGCTTTATCCCAAATGGGCATTAGGTTTTTGGCAGAGTCGTGAGCGGTACAAGACAAGTGGCGAGATTGAGGAAACATTCGCAGAGTTCCGCAAGCGACATATTCCGATTGACAATATCGTTCAGGATTGGAACTATTGGAAACTCGACTCTTGGGGAGACCATACATTTGAGATTTCGCGTTTCCCCAATCCTCAAGCGATGCTTGACTCTGTACACGCTATGCATGGACGCTTTATGATTTCTGTATGGCCCAAGTTTTATGATACAGTAGATCATTACAAACAGCTCGATAGCAAAGGATGGATGTATCGTCAGGCAATAAAGGATGATATACACGATTGGCTTGGATTCCGAGGCTCATTCTATGATGCCTACGATGAAGGCGCTCGCAAACTGTTCTGGAAACAGATGGATGACAATCTTTATTCAAAATACAATCACGACGGCATTGCCGGAGTGGACGCCTGGTGGATGGATGCTTCCGAGCCGAATGTGCGCGACTGCACCCCCATGTGGTATCGCAAGGCGCTTTGTGGACCAACAGCATTGGGTACTTCAACTGAGTATTTTAATGCTTATTCAACAGTGAATGCCGATGCTATATATAATGGTCAGCGTTCGGTGTGGAAAGGTAAAAAGAACGAACCTCGTGTTTTCTTGCTCACTAGAAGTGGTTTTGCAGGTGAACAGCGTTATAGTACAGCCACTTGGAGTGGTGACATTGGCACACGATGGGAGGATATGCGCGCGCAGATGACAGCAGGACTTAACTTCTCCATGTCTGGCATTCCTTTCTGGGGAATGGATCAAGGAGGTTTTTGTGTAGAGAACCGTTATGTGGCAGCACAACAGTTATTCAACGAGAAGGGTGTTGTGAATGAAGACCTAAATGAATGGCGCGAGTTGCAAGCTCGTTGGAGTCAGTTTGGTGCCTTTATACCTCTTTTCCGCGTTCATGGCCAATGGCCCTTGCGTGAAATATGGAATGTGGCACCCGATGATCATCCTGCTTATAAGTCATTTGTGTACTACGACCGTCTTCGCTATCGCCTCATGCCATATCTTTATTCCATGGCAGGATGGGTGCATTTCAAGGATTATACCATGATGCGTGCATTGGTGATGGACTTCAATGGCGACCCAGAAGTAGAGAACATTGGCAGTCAGTGGATGTTTGGACCTGCATTTATGGCATGTCCTGTTGCTGAATATAAAGCGCGCAACCGAGTTGTCTATTTCCCCAAACAATGCGGATGGTACGATTTATATTCTGGCGAATATGTTCACGGCGGACAGCGCTTGGTGGTAGATGCCCCATTCGAGCGTATTCCTGTCTATGTTCGAGAAGGTTCAATCGTCCCCTTTGGTCCAGATATGGAGTGGAGTAATGAGAAACCTGCAGAGCTGATCAACCTTTATGTCTATGCAGGAGCCAATGGAAAGTTCCAACTTTACGAGGATGAGGGAGTGAACTATAATTATGAAAAAGGCAATTATTCCACTATTGATATCAACTACGATGATGCATCGCGCACTATTTACATAGGAAAACGCGAAGGTTCATTCGCCGGGATGCTGAAGAACCGTCGCTTCAACATCGTTCTCATTACGAAAGACTCTCCTAAACCATTGGATCTCGACAATCCTGAGGGAACGATGGTGCAATATACAGGCAAAGCTATAAGTGTATCATTATAATAATATGTATTAATGTGAAAAGTAACTCAATTAAGTGCAACATAATAATATAATATAGTAGAATTATGAAAACAAGGAAAATGATTATTGCTGCCTTTATAGCAGTATTCTCTGTAGTTATATTGAACTCATGCGCCACCAAAGAGCATGCAATCAACCGTTTGGAGAAATTCTCCTATGAATTACGCGATCATAGTGCATACTACGATTTAGACGACTGGAAGAAAGCAGCTGAGACGTTTGTGGATATCCGCAAAGACATCAGTAAGCACGAGTTTGAATACACTTCCGAGCAGAAAGCCCGTATTGGAAAACTTGAGGGCAAGTGTGCTGGCTATATGTCTAGAGGTGCCAAAGAGGGTATTTTTGACAGAATCAAAGGTATCGGCGAAGAAATAAACGGCATACTTAAAGGTGTTCTCAACGCAGTGACGGAATAGCTGATACCATTTCTTGCGTTTTATAAAATAAGAGTCCATCAGCTCGTGTACTGATGGACTCTTATTATTTGGATTATACTATTGTTTTTAATCCTTTACAGGCTTGACTTCTTTCTTGTCTTCGTTCTGGCACTTTCCACATTCCTTTTTGCCTGCATTTTCGCAATTGCCACATTCTTTCTTGTCAGCATTCTGGCATTTTCCGCAGCATTCTTTTTTCTCGCCGCATGTAGACTGTGCTTTCTGGCATTCTTCATGATTGCCTTCGCATTTCTTTTCTACTTGTGCAGGTGTAGCTTCAGCGTCGGTAGCGGTATAGCCGAATTTGTTGAAAGCCTTCTTGATGTTCTCTGCAGAATTTTTATCAGCATCGTATGTGATGGTGACGCGTTGTTCTTCCACGTTGGTCTCAATCTTTTTGATGCCCTTCTCAAACTTCAAGTTATCCTTGATTTTGTTTTCACAACTCTCGCAGTGCATAACGGGGTTGGTAGTTACAACGAGGGTTTTAATGTCCTTTGCGGTTGCTGCAATTGTTGCGAGCACACATACCATTGATAAAACTAACTTTTTCATAATTCAATTTTGATTTTAATGTTGTATGATATTGTTCTTTGTTGTTTCTATTACTAATTTGTATTCTTTCCTTAAATACTGTCTTTCTTCTCCATGTTGAAGCGAATGCCGATATAGAACATCATGCCATGCACAGGACCGTAGATGAGTGTTGGGTCGAAGTGCTTGCTCCATGGATTAGAGGCGTTGATAATAGGATTCTTTTGTTTGAAGCCCGTAAGGTTTTCACCACCGAGATAGATGCTGAAATGGCGGAACCAGCGAGTGATTTGTGCGCTGACCTGCTCAAATCCCTTAAATGTTTCTGCCCACGACATCGTGCCGTCGCTCTGCTTATAAGGCTTTGGCATACGTCCTCCTCCATTCAATTGTAGGGTGGCATCAAATTGCCAAAGCCCGAGTCCTGGCTTGTATGAAACTGTGAACAATCCTTTATACTTGCTCTGCAATGGTTTTTCAAGCAGTTCACCTCCATAAGTACTTTTCACAATGTTGCGTCTGTAAGCCGCGGTAACTGTCATACCTTGAATGAGCGGATAGGTGGCATCCATCTGGAAGGTGTGCGAATAGCTTCTGTTGTCGGTGTTAACAATATAAATGTAATTTGGATTGGTGTCGTAATCAATGATGGTCTGATTAATAAAGTCTGTCAGATAATATTCTGCATTCAGCTGCATGTTTTTGCCGAAGAGCGGAATGTTCATGGCTGTGCTTACTCCATAGTTCCATGCTTCCTCCAACTGTGTTGGGCCTGGTGTAAAATGGAATGGGCTCTCGTATGTGCCGTCGTTGTAATTGTATTTGATGATACGTCCACTGCCCAGTAGATAGCTGTTTTCTGCCAACGGATGTACAAAGCGGTGCCCTTTGCCTGCTGAAGCGCGCAGTGAGATGATATCATTGGGCGCCCACTTGATGTGTGCACGTGGCGTGAAGAACGACTCTCCATCTACGGTTTTGTCGCCGCGGAAGCCAGCCATCAGAATCAGTTTGTCATTCAGGTTGAATGTGTACTGTGCATATGCGCCGTAGGTTGTTTCCTTTGCGACGGCACCATCATTAATGTTAGAAGTTTGTACTTTGTACATTCCATCCTTGTCGTCCCAATAGGGAAGGTTGGAGGTTTTGAACCATTCATTGTAGTAATCGTGGTTAAGGCTTAGGCCTGCTGCCAGATTGTGCATGGGAGTGAAGTCTGTTTCGAAAAGCAGCTGCCCGTAGAAATTGCGCTGAATGACATCGAAATTTCGTACTCCGTACCAAGAGTCCATTTGGTGGAAGCTACCATTGAGGATGAGCGCGATATTGCTGTTGTGTTCCTGGTCGAAAATGAAGGCATTCTTTGCGAATGTTTCGTAGCGTTGTGTCTTCATTCCTATGGTGTACATTCCGAGCGTTTTGTCGATACTGGCATGTCCGCCGTGCATGGTCTGACCTCCGTTTCGGTCTTCCTTCAGTGCTCGAATGCCAGCCTGATAGATATAGTTAGGCGAGAAATATGCCCAGCGCAGCTGACTGTTGTATTGGCGCACCTTTGGGTCGTCCATGAATCCGTCGTTGTTGTCGTCATGCTCTTTGTATTTATCCTCGTAATGGAGCATCAGTCCCACGCTCCATTTGTCGTTCAGGTGAATACTTCCGTCGGCATTGGCTTCAAATTTAGCCATGTTGTTGGCGTAGATGTTGGCGTTTATCTGGTCGGTGAGCTGAGGCTTTTTGTATTCCACGTTGATTTGTCCGGTGATGCTTTCGTACCCGTTTTTCACCGATGCCGAGCCTTTCGACACCTGAATGCTCTGCATCCACGGGCCGGGAATGTAGCCAAGAGAGTAGGGGTCTGCCACACCGCGGAAGTTGGGAATGTTCTCTGTGAGCATCTGCACGTAAGTGCCAGAGAGTCCGAGCAGTTTGATTTGCTTGGCTCCTGTGGCTGCATCGCTGTAGCTAACGTCAACCGAAGGATTGGTTGTGAAGCTCTCGCCAAGATTGCAACATGCAGCCTTGGTGAGTTCTGCACTGGTAATGGTGGCAGCATTAGCTGCTCCGCGGCTTCTTATCATGCCCGGTCGGCGTGTCACAATCTGCACTTCGTTCAATGTTTGGTCCTTGAGTTGTTTCACACTGTCTTGCTGCGCACTCATTTGCATAGGCATAGCGAGTGCAGCAGCGATATAGATGATGATTTTCTTCATGTTTCAGTTTTTTATTTGTTTTTCCTTTGTTTCTGTTGATAAACCGGAAAAGGCATCAACACGTCTTTTATATGTTCAAATGAAATGAACACACTGGCGGATAGGCCCGTCAAAGCTTTGGCCTAAAAATGAATGAAGGAAATCAAATAAGGAGCACGCGAGTAAGCGCAAGATATCTTCTTGGTGGTATCGGAACTTTCTTCAGACAGTAATCTTGCCCTTGTTGATGGATGATATTGGTTGTTGAAAATAAGTCGGCAATACCAGGAACAATGAACAATAGAGGCTGGTCGGCAGAAAAGTCATAGGCGTAAACCGGAGCCTGAATAGACACTGATAATTTCTCGACAGACGATTTCATACAGTCGGGCTTCATGACATTCTTGTTAGCAGACTTTTCGCAGTTTGGCATCATCTGCAATTTAGCCGACTCGTAATTGGCTTTGTCCAACGGATTCATGATGTGAGTCATGCCTGTGCACTGGCATTTTACAAAAGTGGCACCCACTGTCAGGTATATTACCAACAGCGAGAGCATCAATGCCATGATGGTGTTGCACATTTTTCTCATCGTTACGAGGTCAGTGGTTTAATAACAGGTCGCAAAATTACTATTATTCCCTCAATTTCATTTTCATTTCTGAGTATAAAAAAAGAAAATTCATCTTTTTTAATTGAATCCTAAGGAATAATAACATTTGTTTGGAATTAAGAAAACAAGCGGACTGTTCAAGACTCCAACTATCAAAGGGAACAACATTCCTTATATATAAATGACAGTTTGGATAACTTGAAAAATCCGCAAAAAATAACAGGCACAAAGAGTTGTGCCTGTTACTGTAAGCAAAGCTGATTATTTGTTCTTCAGCAAGTCGCGAATCTCGGTGAGCAGTTTTTCCTCTGCTGGTGGTTCTGGAGCAGGAGCTGGCTCTTCTTCCTTCTTGCGGTTTAGCTTGTTCATAGCCTTAATCATAAGGAAAATACAGAATGCCACAATGAGGAAGTCGATGATGTTCTGGATGAATGTGCCATATTTGAGTATTGCAGCACCCTCTCCTTCACCAATTTTGCAAACCAGGTTTGTGAAGTCAACATTGCCGGTAACCATGCCGATAGCAGGCATCAGCACGTCGTCAACGAGTGAAGAAACAATCTTACCGAATGCACCGCCGATGATTACACCGACTGCCATGTCCATAACGTTGCCTTTCATGGCAAACTCTTTAAACTCTTTAAAAAATCCCATAGTCTATAAATTTAAATAATTAATATGGTGTAAATAAAAACAATCATTTTAAATTCATTGCAACAACAGAAATAGTCATTTTTGCAAACTTCATTTTGCAATCGTGAGCCGTTTCTTCTGCAAAAAGCAATTTTTCGGCATCCTGTTTCCAATTTTCAATTATTTAATATACAAATCTGATGCAAATATAGAAAAAAAATAGTAACTTTGCACTCGAAAAAAGAAAAAAGTGCAATTAAAATTTAAAATTTCTAACTTTTTGCGCATTTTTAGACTTTTAAGGTAATAAGAAGAGGATAATTGAAAGATTTTTTTAACCATTTAATTAAATATAAAAAGTAAAATGACAAAAGTAGGTATTAACGGTTTTGGCCGTATTGGTCGCCTCGCATTCCGTCAGATGTTTGAGGCAGAAGGTTATGAAGTTGTAGCAATCAACGATTTGACAAGCCCCAAGATGCTTGCACATCTTTTGAAGTATGATACATGCCAAGGTGGTTTTGCCGGCAAATTTGGTGAAGGCAAACACACTGTTGAGGCAACAGAAAATTCTATCATCGTTGATGGTAAGGAAATCACTATTTATGCAAAGCCAAATGCAGCTGAGCTGCCTTGGGGTGAACTGGGCGTTGACGTAGTGCTCGAGTGCACAGGCTTCTATACATCAAAGGAGAAGTCAATGGCTCACATTCAGGCTGGTGCCAAGAAGGTTGTCATCTCTGCTCCTGCTGGAAACGACCTGCCCACCATCGTTTACAACGTGAACCACAAGACTCTGACTCCCGCCGACACCGTTATCTCAGCCGCTTCTTGCACCACAAACTGCTTGGCTCCTATGACTAAGGCTCTGAACGATTTCGCTCCAATCCAGAGCGGTATCATGACAACCGTACACGCTTACACTGCCGACCAGATGATTCTCGCCGGTCCTCAGCGCAAGGGTGACCTGCAGCGCGCTCGTGCCGGTGCTC
>CACZPU010000131.1 GCA_902783165.1 uncultured Prevotellaceae bacterium | reverse complement strand
GTGGGGTTCTTGTTGCCGAATGCTGTAATACTAGGTGCCAATTCCATCATTCCGGCTATCATCGTACGTGCCTCTTTGCTCAGTTCACCGTTGCTGAGCATCATATTCTTACCGTCTTTTACGATGCGCATATGGATATGCAGACCACTGCCAGCCTTTCCTGTAGTGATTTTCGGCGCGAAAGTCACGTTGAAACCATATTCGTATGCCAGATTGCGAATCACCCATTTTGCCAACATCAACTGGTCAGCTGCTTCCTCGACGGGAACAGGCAGGAACTCTATCTCATTCTGTTCGTACACCTTGCCGTCTTGTTTGAAATTACCTACTTCAGAATGGCCGTATTTGATTTGTCCTCCAGTTTGAGCAACATACAGCATACAGTGCTGGCGGAAGTCGTTCATCTTGGCATAGGGAGCCGACTCGTGATAACCCCGTTGATCGATGGCGGGGAACATTCCGTCGTCTTCGGAAATCACATAGTATTCCAGTTCGCCCATGGCCTGGAACTCCATGCCTGTCACCTCGGTGAAGGCGCGCGATGCCTTGCGGAGCGTGTTCTCAGGAGAACTTGCCAGCGGATTGCCATCCTTATCGAAGAAAGAACACAACATACAGAGCGTTGGAATCTCGGCAAAGGGATCCACGAAAGCCGTGCAGAAACGTGGCAGAACATAAAGGTCGCTACTGCCAGCCTCGATAAACGAGAACAAACTGCTACCATCCACGCGCTCACCGCAAGTGAGGATTGTGTCAAGATACAACTTGTTGGTAATGACGAAGTTCAAAGTCTTCAATTTCCCGTCACCTCCAGGGTACATAAAATTTATCATCTCGATACCATTCTCCTCCACATAACGAATGATATCGGCTTTGGTGAACTCCTTAGGTGACTTTTGCAGGAATGCCACAACAGGGTTGGCATTCAATGGAATTGTTGGATTTGTCATGGTAAAAAAATTAAGTTAATTAGTTTATCAATTTATTAGTTATTCTTTTCGGCCGCAAAGTTACTAATAAAACAAGAACAAAACAAAGAAATTTGCTTGTTTTTTGTTGGGCAAGAACAACTTCGCTATCCCACTGAAAAACTACAGACAAACAACGAAACGTACAATAATAAAATCGTGAAGAAAGAGTTTCCTAATGACACGTATTTCTTTTGTATTTCCGTTGTTCCGGGATGCTATTTGGTAAGCTGCCACACCAATCCAATAGACACATCGTGATATTTGCCCATATGTTTCAGGTTTAGATTGGTGCCAATATCCATTTGCATTCGGCTGTTCAATCTGGCGAAGGCTCCGAGTCCCATCCAACAATCTGTGCCATCACGGTGATTGGTGTTGTATTCTTCGACTAAGAATCCGAATACAGGAGTCAACTGAGCAGTAAGAGCTGCACCCCAAAACACTTCTGCACGTGGGTCATCTTCCCACTTCAGCCCCAAATCGTAGTCCAGACTAAGCATCTCGGTCAGTTGGTTATTAAACACTATGCTCATCTGACTTCCTATATTCTCTGGCAGATAATGGGAATCTTTGCTACCAGGTAACAGCAAACTACCGCAGAAAGATATGACGGGCAGCGCTTTCCAACCATCGAACAATCGCACAACAGCACCTACAGACATTCCACTCACGCCACTAAAGTGGGTATCCTCCAGTTTTGTATAGCAGCCATCGATATTGAAATCAAGTTCCACCTGATGACCAATACCCCATCGCAAAGACGAACTATTCAGCGTCCAAGTGGACTCTTTCAATCCATCAAATTTTGAATATTCATATCCCAAACCCGTTTCCCATTGAAGTCTGCCTTTGGGCAACACATCCACACTACCTGTAACACCTGGCCTACCGGCCATGAAATCATCTTCCTCTTGTGCATGACCTAAAAGAGGAAACAATAAAAAGACAAAGGCAAAGAAATGTTTCATCGTCTTATTTTTCTGCAAAGATAATGAAACATATTTGCATATACAAAAACTTTTAATTTTTTTTGCGTTAAGTACTTATTGAATCACCTCAAGATTCTTGTAAAGCACTTTGCATTTCACTTAACAAACCATTTCAAATCCTTTTTCACACTCCATTACCTTTCTGCCACACCAATCGATTAGTACAACAATTGCCATACACCAATTATATAAAAATACTGGCTATCATCCTAGCCTAACATGAAGTTTGGAGGGAAAAGACAAGTTGAAATTCAGAAAAAGAAAAATAGGAAAAGATGCTTTAGTTTCCATCCACAAAAACACATCTTTTCCTACCTTAATGGATACTGCTTATTATTGGCTTATTCTTTATTAGCTCGTTTACGCTCCAAATGATCAAGGATTATCTTGCGCATACGCATGGACTTGGGGGTGACTTCCACATACTCATCCTCTTTGATATACTCCAAACATTCCTCCAACGACATGATCACCTTAGGAATGATGCGTGCCTTTTCGTCAGTTCCAGAAGCACGCACATTGGTAAGCTGCTTGGCCTTGGTCACATTGATGACCAAGTCATTGTCGTGAACATGCTCACCAACCACCTGTCCAGCATAGACATCCTCGCCTGGATCAATAAAGAACTTACCACGGTCTTGCAGTTTATCGATACTATATGCAAAAGCAGTTCCTGTCTCCATGGCAATCATCGAACCGTTCAAACGGCGAACAATGTCACCCTTATAGGGCTGATACTCCTTGAAACGGTGGGCCATGATGGCCTCGCCCTGACTAGCGGTGAGAACATTGGTACGCAGACCGATGATTCCACGCGACGGAATGTCGAACTCAATGTTCACACGGTCGGCTTGTGTCTCCATAGAAGTGAGGTCACCCTTGCGACGCGTTACCATGTCAATCATCTTCGAAGCAAACTCTTCCGGCACATTAATCGTCAGTTCTTCTACTGGTTCACATTTGACACCGTTTATCTCCTTGTAGATGACTTGAGGTTGTCCAACCTGCAGTTCATAGCCTTCGCGGCGCATAGTCTCTATCAAAACGGAAAGATGAAGCACGCCACGACCACTGACAATCCATTTGTCTGTACTGTCTTCGAAAGGCTGGACACGCAATGCAAGATTCTTCTCAAGCTCGCGTTGCAGACGTTCCTGGATGTGGCGGCTAGTACAATATTTTCCTTCCTTGCCAAAGAAAGGCGAATCGTTGAGTGTAAAAAGCATTGACATAGTGGGTTCGTCGATGGCAATAGGGGGCAGTGGCTCTGGATTCTCAAAGTCGCAAATGGTATCACCGATCTCGAATTTCTCCAATCCAATCACAGCACAGATGTCTCCAGAGTCAACATGGTCGGTCTTGGTGTGTCCCATTCCCTCAAATGTGTGCAACTCCTTAATCTTCGTCTTTTCCATGCTGCCATCACGATGGGCAATTGTGATATTCATACCATTGGTAAGTGTACCGCGATGCACACGTCCCACAGCAATACGACCAGTGTAACTGCTATAGTCAAGCGAGGTGATGAGCATCTGCGGAGAACCTTCTATCTGGCGGGGAGCAGGTATCACCTCTATGATTTTGTCAAGCAAATACGTGATATTGTCAGTAGGAGTACTGTAGTCCTCCCCCATCCAGCCATTCTTGGCAGAGCCGTAGACCACGGGGAAATCCAATTGGTCCTCGGTGGCATTAAGGGCAAACATCAGGTCGAACACCATTTCGTACACTTCCTCGGGACGACAATTGGGCTTGTCTACCTTATTAACAACCACGATAGGCTTCAGTCCTATTTGCAAAGCTTTCTGCAAAACAAAGCGGGTCTGTGGCATTGGACCCTCAAAGGCATCAACCAACAGCAAGCAACCATCTGCCATGTTCAACACACGCTCCACCTCACCACCGAAATCGGAGTGTCCCGGAGTGTCAATGATATTGATTTTTACACCCTTATAGTTAATTGAAACATTCTTGGAAAGAATGGTGATGCCACGTTCACGCTCCAAATCGTTACTATCGAGCACCTGACTGCTCAGATTCTGGCCATCGCGAAACAGATGTCCGGCGAGCATCATTTTGTCTACTAAAGTGGTTTTCCCATGATCGACATGGGCGATGATTGCTATATTTCTAATATCTTGCATACACTCAATGTTTATAAATCGGCTGCAAAGTTACTACAAAATATTCATAATACATCATTCACAATACACAATTATAAATAAATAATGAAAAAGAGTACATTTGTTATTTTCCATCAACAATTCAATAAAAAAAGAAACGATATCCTAGAAATGCAATTGTTACTACCATCCCCCGACAATCGGTCAGAAAAGGAGCGTATTTGTTAATGTTTAATAAAAATATACGATAGTGATGACATTTCTTCTGTCTATATTCTTCATTATTTATAAAAAGATGTACCTTTGCAGCCGATTTCGCATGAAATCAATCGGAAAGTCCGATGCATTCGAAGATGTGGCCGTTGTGATTAAGGCGGTTTGCTTCCGAAGGATGTAATTAAAAAACATTATTAATCAAACAACAAAATGTATTTAGACAAGACAAAGAAGACTGAGATTTTCGGTCAGTATGGTCAGTCAGCAACTGACACAGGTTCGGCAGAGAGCCAGATTGCATTGTTCTCTTACCGTATTTCTCACCTGACAGAGCACCTAAAGAAGAATCACAAAGATCATTGCACAGCCCGCTCACTAACAAAATTGGTAGGTAAGCGTCGTGCATTGCTTGACTATTTGAAGGAACGCGACATTACCCGTTATCGCGCCATCGTCAAGGCTCTTGGTCTTCGCCGATAGGTCTCAGAATTTCTTTCAAAGGAACCATTACGAAATCCCTCATCTGCATCAGTGGATGGGGGATTTTCAATTCCGGTTCATCTACACTAATGTCATCATAAAGCAGAATATCGATATCAATAGAACGGTCGTGATATGGGGGTAGCAAAGGTATACCTTCGATAGAAGAAGGAACCTTGGATGTACCAGACTTTTGAGTCCTACCCAGTTTGCGCTCTATCTGTTGCGTGGTGAGAAGTACTTCCATAGGAGACAACTCGGTGATGCAGCAAATCGCTGCATTGACAAACGAGTTGGTTGATTCAAATCCCCAAGGCTCGGTAATATAAAGAGCTGACTGGCGCTTTACCACGCCAACCAGCTCATTAATTTGTTTTACAGCTTTGTAGATATTTCTCTTCTTATTCCCAAGATTACTCCCAAGACTAAGATATACCACATGCTTCATAAAATAGCTCGTACTTACAAATAAAGTCAGGAAATTAATCGTCCAAAATGAGCATGGCATCGCCATAACACCCAAACATATATCCGTTTTTAACAGCTTCTTCGTAGGCTTCCATCACCAAATCATAACCACCGAACGCAGCTGTTTCCATCAATAATGTAGACATGGGATGATAGAAATTTGCAATCATGGCATCGGCCACGCCAAATTCATAGGGCGGGAATATGAACTTATTGGTCCAACCTTCATATTCTTTCAGCTGTTTGTCTGTACTAATAGCCGTCTCGGTTGCCTTTACCACACTGGTACCCACGGCACACACGCGATGTCCGCCTTGTTTGGTTTCATTTACCAGTTTGCATGCCTCTGCACCAATAAACATCTGTTCCGAATCCATCTTATGCTTGGTCAAGTCCTCCACCTCAATATCATGGAAATTGCCTAAAGCGCAATGCAGTGTGATATAGGCAAAATTGATGCCTTTAATCTCCATGCGTTTCATCAGTTCACGACTGAAGTGCATGCCGCTAGCTGGTGTAGTCACAGCTCCTTCGTTCTTGGCAAAGATGCATTGGAAATCTTCCATATCATCCTCAGTTGCAGGACGACGCTCTACTATATAGTTTGGAAGCGGTGCCTCTCCTAATGCAAACAGTTCGCGTTTGAACTCATCATGCGGGCAATCGTATAGGAATCGAAGTGTTCGTCCTCGGCTTGTGGTATTGTCTATCACTTCAGCAACCATTGTCCCACTATCGTCGAAAAACAATTTGTTGCCGATACGGATTTTCCGAGCTGGCTCCACCAACACATCCCACAAACGCATTTCCTCATTCAATTCTCGTAAAAGGAACACCTCAATTTTTGCATCGGTTTTCTCTTTCGTACCATACAAACGGGCAGGGAAAACCTTCGTGTCGTTGAAGACAAAAGTATCACCAGCATCAAAATGATCGAGCACATTGCGGAAATCGAGATACAGTGGATTGCCATTTTCGTCCTTCATCGGCTCGCCATTTTCATCAGTTTTGAACATGTCGATTTTCTTCGACTTGCGATGAAGTATCATCAAGCGGCATTCATCACGGCGAGTAATGCGAACCTTTTCCTTTTCGCCCTGTTCGTTCTCAAATTCACGGTAGACACTGTGCGGGTACAATGCCACCTGTTCCTCGGGCAATTTAAATTTGAACTGTGATAATTTCATATATTAAGTTATTATTCTTTATCATCTCTATGGTTTTGCATGGTCATTATTATATAACATGCGAAGCGTTTGCCACTACTTATCCTTCTATCTGCTGGCGATCCAACCAATCGGGGAAATGTTCAAGTGTGATACAGTCTTTAAGACGCGCTTCTCCCACCCGTGTTCTGCACAAAGAAGTGAGATATGCTCCTGTTTCCAACTCTTCGCCAATATCTCGTGCCAAAGAACGGATATAGGTACCCTTGCCACAAACCACGCGAATACACATCTGCATCATCTCAGCATCGAAATGCAACAATTCTATCTGGTCAATTCTCACATTCTTTGCCTTAATGTCAAAATCCTTGCCTTTACGGCTTAGCTGATACGCTCTTTTTCCATTCACGCATACAGCACTATACATCGGAGGAACTTGAGAAACGGCCTCACCGACAAATTTTTCCAACACATTCTCCACCCTTTCGCGCGTGATATGTTCTGTTGGGAACACTTCGTCCACAGGATGCTCCATGTCGTGACTCGCTGTCGAGGCACCCAACTGCAGTGTAGCTACATATTCCTTCGTATGGCCTTGCAGTGTCTCAATCTGCTTGGTAGCTTTGCCTGTACACAGAATAAGCACCCCTGTAGCGAGCGGGTCGAGTGTTCCAGCATGCCCCACCTTCACTTTGTAATTCATCCGTCGCGTAAGCAAATATCTGATATGCGCCAATGCTCCGAAACTTGACATCGCATAAGGCTTGTCTATATATAGTATTTCGCCTGTTCGGAAATTCATTTTCCTTTAATCAACACAAAGAATAGATGATAGCAATAGCACCCACGATTGCACAATAGATTCCAAAATAAATCAGTTTTCCCTTCTTTACGATGTTAATCATCCATTTGCAGGCAAAACAACCCGAAACGAAAGCGGCCAGAAAGCCGACCAACAACGGGAATGTTTCTATTTCTCCCAATACATCTTCGCCCTTCACGGCTTTCATTACATCGAGTAAAGCCTCACCGAGAATGGGCGGAATCACCATTAGAAAAGAGAATTGCGCCAACCGTTCCTTCTTGTTACCAAGGAGCAGTCCAGTAGCAATGGTACTTCCAGAACGGGAAAGGCCGGGAAGCACCGCGCAAGCCTGAGCCACACCTATTATGAATGCGTCCTTCAAACTGATGTGGCTCTTCTGTCGAGGTTTAGCGAAATACGAGAAAGTGAGCAAAGCAGCAGTCACTAGTAACATGATACCCACAATCAACAGTCCCGAACCGAAAACTTTCTCCACATAATCCTTGAAGAATACGCCAACAATGCCCACAGGAATCATTGACACCAATATGTTAAGCACATATTTCGTCTCCTCGTTCATTTCAAACTTGAAAATGCCCTTGAATATCCAATCTATCTCGCGCCATAGTATCACCAACGTACTGAGCACCGTGGCTACATGCACCGCCACATCGAAAGTGAGATTGTCACCACCGCTCACGCCCAATAGTTCTTGACCAATGGTCAAATGGCCGCTACTGCTCACAGGCAGATATTCCGTGAGTCCCTGAATCAAACCTAACAATAACGCTTGAATCCAATCCATACCCTTCTACTCCTTATCTTTCGGTTTACGCATGATGGCAAACACTATAGAAACGAAACCAACAAACGTAACCATCGGAGCAACTGTAATGTGCATGGCGTCGAAGATTGTTTCGTCAAAATTGTTCTCGTCTGACCCCCCACCACTCATCAGCAGAAATCCTACGATAACCACAAACATACCAACCGCCAAAAGAATATAGTTCACGCGGTCGAATGCAAAATTTTTTTTGTCCATATTTGTTATTCTTTTTCTATTTCTATCTTCATAGTCATCCCTCTAATTCCCTCAATAGCTAAGCGCACTATCCAACATTCAGTTAAATCTTATAAAGTTCGCCTGCTTTCATCTTAAGAAACATATTCACAGAGAGATACGTGCATACAACCGTAATTAGTATTCCAAAAGCAAGGATAGCTCCTGCAGTGAATGCCATCACGGGCCATGTAATTACTGCCAGCACATTAGGTTCCTTCGAATAGAGCACATAGATGCAAATACCAAGCACAACAATAGCTATCATTGCGGCCACAATACCTATAACCAAACTACGTCGCACAAAAGGCCTACGGATGAATCCCCACGAGGCACCCACCAACTTCATAGTATGTATACTGAATCGTCGGGCATAAATGCCCAATTTCACACTATTATTGATAAGCGAGAACGAGACAATGGTCAATAACACAGCCAGCACAAGTAACACAATATTTATTTTTCCCAGTGTACTGTTCACTTCGTTCACCAAGTCCTGCGGATATTCCAACTCCTGCACGCTTGCATTCTTCTTTAATTCCTTGGCTATCCACTTAAGCGAATCGTTGTTGGCGTAATCGGCCTTCAGTTGTAACTCGATACTGCTCAGATAGGGGTTGCCGTCCACAAACTCGCTCGGGTCAACACCTAACTCTGCTTTCTGTTCCTTCAGCACCTGCTCTTTGCTTACGAATGTGAGATGACTGATATATCGTTTGTTCCCCAATTCTTTACAAAGTTTCTGAGCTTCGGGTGTCGTGATGTCTTCAGCAAGCATCATTGTCACAGTGAGATTCTCCTTCACATACGCCGAGAGATTACGCGCTGTGAGCACAGAGAACACCACCATTCCCAACAAGATAAGGACCATGGCAGTGCTTATACACAAAGTTACAGCCTGCAATCCTCTATGATTACGGGCTTTATGCTGTTTCTTTCCCATTATTTTTCGGCCGTATTACACCTAATTTGCTGCAAAATTACGAATTAAAACGAAAAATGTGCACAAAAAACAAAGAATGATGGCTGCCCGAGTTGCTTTTTATCAAACATTAACAATCGCATACCCCCCATCATCATTATTTATACTACCTTTGCACAAAATATTCAGTTAAACCATGTCAACCATTATTTACCCTAGTCCCATCTTCGGACCAGTTCACAGTCGTCGCCTTGGCGTATCGCTTGGCATCAATCTGTTGCCCGCCGACGGCAAGGTGTGCACATTCGACTGCATTTATTGTGAGTGCGGTTTCAACGCCGACCGCCGACCAAGTCTGCCAATGCCTACGCGCGAAGAAGTAAGAGCTGCCCTTGAAACTCGATTGATTGATATGCGTGAGCACGGTCCAGAACCTGATGTATTCACTTTCGCAGGCAATGGCGAGCCAACCGCGCATCCACATTTCCCAGAAATCATCGAAGACACCATACAACTGCGCGACAAATTTTTTCCACAAGCCAAGGTGTCCGTCCTAAGCAATGCCACACTCAGCCATCGTCCTGCGGTACATGCCGCACTGATGAAAGTTGACAACAACATTCAGAAACTCGACACTGTCGATATCGACTATATTACCTTGGTTGACCGTCCCACAGGAAGTTTTAATCTCAACCAAGTGCTGAAGTCACTCCGTGCTTTCCAAGGCCACTGCATTATCCAGACCATGTTCATGCGGGGTAATTATAAGGATAATGATGTCGACAACACGTCCGACCGATTTGTCACACCCTGGCTACAAGTTCTCAAAGAGATTGTTCCACAGAGCGTGATGATTTATACTATCGACCGTGAGACGCCCTCACACCATCTGCTCAAGGCCACGCACGAACAGCTTGACCGCATTCGCAATCGCGTCATCGCCGAGGGAATTCCCTGCTCAGCCAGTTACTAAACACCGAAGTCTTTTTTATTTGTATAGTTACGAAACAAGGTGAAATAATCAAGATCTAGGTAAAGTTTCAGTTACTGCAAAAGATAAATAAAACTTCATGGTTGTATGAGTATTATATAACATACATATGATGGATAAATAAGTGTAATGAGAAAGCAGAAAAACAATAGTTTGAATCTTTTATGTAGGCTATAAAATTATGGACAAAGGGGATACACGGAAATGTATCCCCTTTGTCCATAATTATTCTGTATTTTACATTCCCTCCATACAACTTTTCAAGATATTTACGATATTTGGATCAGAAGGTCGTTCGGCATTCACACTGATGATGCGTCCTTCGCCGTCAAAAATCATGAAGCGTGGTATGCCTTTTATGCAGTATTCCTTAGCAAACTCGGAATGGAAGTTATCGGGAATCACATATTGTGCCCACGTGGGTTTGTCACGCTCCAATTTCGACTTCCACTTCTTCAGGTCGTTGTCGAGCGAGATGCTGACAAACTGCAGACGCGGCTCGTTTTTGAACAATTCCACATTCTTCTCTACATACGGAATCTCCATGCAGCAGGGTCCGCACCAGGTGGCCCAGAAATCGATATAGGTGATTTTGCCGTTTTTGATTACATCGAGAAAACGCACCTTTTTCCCGTTTACGTCCTGCATTTCAAAATCCATGGCAGCCACACCCTTGCCGAATTTCAGCAGATGCTGATATGTTTCACGGTTCTTCTCCACGCTTTCCTTGTCGGTGCAAGCAGCCTCGTAGGCCTGCCAAGTCTGAGTCATTCCTTCACCACCACCCATCACCAGGAAGCCGAAGATGGCGTTTTCGGCCACAGCGTTGATAATATCCTGATTGTGAGATATCTCCTTGATCTTGCGAATAGAGAACACACCCGACAGCTCGTTCGGTGCTTCAATGAGCCTTCGCCACGTCAGATACTGTCCGATAAGCTGCATATCGGCCATGTTATCGAAATCTATAGACTGCGTGATTTTCAGAAAATCTGAATCTTGATCAATGGGATTTCCAGCTCTATACTGGGCCCAGACATAGGTAAAAGCGCGCTCGCGCAGACTGGCATTCAGTTTCTTCGTCTGCTCGCCTACAAACACCTTGTCGCTCGAACTGCTAAGCTTTGCCAACAGTTCGTCTGCCTTGGCACGCATTTGCTGCTGAAAAATAGCGAAACTACCCATCTTTGCAATATTGTCATAGTTGAATATCGGACTGAACGACAGTTCATCCACATTGTAAAGAAAATCGGCCTCGACGGCATGAACACCAGAATATGTTGGCACCGTAATCACTCTTCGTTTGCCATAGCCAGGCATTGTCTTCACGTCGACATGGAGTTCTGTACCGTTAACTAAATAGAGTGGCTTCACCGATCGGTCGTCCTCCATATACTCCAGATAGAGTCCTCCTGTCTCGGGCTGTGGAAAGTCTTTCTCTAATCGAAAACTGCCGTCGGCACCCACTTGTATAGTATCGTACTTCACGTGATTATGGGCATCGATATACAGCAGATAGCCTTTGCCCGGATAGTTGTCGAGTGTTCCAGTGAGTACAGCTTTGCCCTGGTTTTGAGCATTAATTGAAAGTCCTGCTGATACACAAAGCAACAAAACGAGAATATTTTTTTTCATAAATAATTAGATGTTGTTTTTAGTTGTTATTATAATTTTTTATCAAAGGTCTTGGTTCCAGACCATGCTATCAGCCTCATTTTTACTAATAATTCTGTGTAAGATTAGGATTAAGACTCGTGGCATTGGAGGGGAACGTCCATATCCAAAGCTGTGAGGTTGGTTTCAACGTATATTCCTTACCAAGAATATTTTTCTGTTCAGTTTCTGTCCACTCGTTGTTTTCACTGTTCCAACACTTGATATTGATATAGTTCATCACGCTCATCACCTTTTCGGTACGTGCCACCTGCTTGAACTTGGCAATGGCTTCGCCCTTATTGGTGATAGTTCCTGCACAAGGTGCATAGCTTTCAGGCATGATGCGATTCACGCGGATGAGGTCCAGCAACTGCATTGCATCGGTGATTTGATTGTTGCGTAAAGAAACCTCTGCCTTGATGAGATACATGTCAGTGGTAGAAAGTCAGGCTTCATTGAAGAAAGTGTTATCGGCTAGGTACCAGCACTCAATGTTCATTCCGTAGAATGTCGGGCCGAAATAGGGGAAACCGAAAATATTCTTGTCGCTAGGATAGCAATTGCGCACCACGCTGCCCTCTTCAAAACGTGCCAAATATTCCGGAGTAAAAGCTCTGAGGGACAGATCATTGTGAGTGAAGAACAGATCTTCTTCACACTCCATATACATTCTGAGGAATTCCCGGTTGCCATACATTCCCATCTCAACCATCTGGTTGTAGTCGGCTATGTGGTTGTTGATGGAAAGAGACAAGTCGGCATATTTCTCTGCATCGCCGTATCTGCCCATCGACATCATCACCTTGGCCATTACAGCATAGGCGAAAGCCTTGCTCACACGCATTTGGTTGACATTCACGTCGGGCAGACTATTCAGGTCGATGGCATTCTGAAGATCTTCGCAAATCATGTCGTACACTTGCTGAACCGTGTATTTCTCATTGGGTGTGGCAATATCGTTGTCCTCACGAGGGTAGGGGATACCACCATCGTTGGCGGCTGTTGACTGATGGTAGGCTTTGGCGAAATGATTCACTAGCAGATAGCCGAAGTAGGCACGCAACACCAATGCCTCGGCCTTGAGTTGCCTTTTCATGGCCTCATCGCCAGAGGCATCGTCGATCTGCATTAATATGGGGTTGGCTATTTTTCCAATCACACTATAGTAGTTGGTGTAGAAACCATCTTGCGCCACTAAGGGTTCTCTGTTTACATCGTCAAGCCACAATGTCAGGACTTGTCCCAATGAAGGCGCGGGCTGCGACACCATGTTAGGGATGTTCGAAGCTGTGGGATAACAGTCGCCTATCAGTATGGCGTCACTCTCACCACTCAAATAATACTCTTTGTTGAGCAACATCTCCAGCTGCTCGGTGGTTACCAGCAAGTTCTTGCCCTTGGGCATGATTTCCGTATAGTCGTCGCAGGCACTCAGTGCAAAAGCTGCCAGAGCAACGAGTCCAGTCAATATATGTTGTTTCATCACCTTTTCTATTAAATGTTTATATTAATACCAAACACATAGGAAGACGGATTCCTGACGCCCAGTGTCTCAGGATCTACTCCATCGCCGTTCTTCACCCAAAGATACTTGGGATTGTTAATCTGCAGTCTCAGGCTGAGAGAATTGATTCCAAGCGAACCCAACCAGTGGTGCGGGAACTCATAACCGAGTGATATATTCCTGATTTTCAGGAAATCGGCGTCCTTCACACTGATATCCGAAAACATGGTTTCTGTGCTGGTGGTCGTTGCCGAGTAGCGCCCTATTCCAGGTGTGTTGGTGGGATGATCCTTTGTCCATGCATTCAGGAAATAGCTGGGTATGGCTTGTGTCTGCAGTCCGTACATCTCGTTCTCACAGAGCGCACGCATCTGATGTCCGCCATAGTAGGCCATCAGCACGCTCAGGCTGAATCCCTGATAACGCAGCGTATTGTCCATTCCCATCACGTATTTAGGTTCCGACTGACCAGAAAAGACAAGGGCATCGATACCACTTGACATTGCCCATCTCACTTTCTCGCCTTTATCGTTATACCACATCGTCATGCCTGGATAAGTCTCGGCATCGATGCCTGCAAACCGGTACGACCACATGGCGCTCGATGGATATCCCTCCTTAAAGGGATTCTGGGTCAGCACAAAGGCTGTGGTGGCGTCATTGTCTACGCGCGTGATTTTATTCTTGTTGTAAGACATGGTGTAAGTGGTGGTCCAGCTGAGACCTTCACGGCTGGCAGAGCGCATCCAGTCGTATGTCAGGGATAGCTCTATTCCATCGTTTTTCATATTGGCCGAATTGACAAACATGCTGGTGAAACCGTTGCTGGGGTCAAGGTTCATGTACGAGAATATGTCCATTCCCTTTTTGTGATACCAGTCCAAGCTACCTCTCAACCGGTTGTTCAACAACGAAAAGTCTAGTCCGATGTTCGTCGTGCGAGTTTGTTCCCATTTCAGATTCGGATTTGCCGGACTATCTACTGTTGACAACGGTAGGTTGGTAAAGCGGTTTAATCCGTCGATAGTGGCTGTCATATAACTGGTAGCCTCTTGGTAAATATTACCTGTCACACCATAACTTGCCCGAAGTTTCAAACTGTTCACCCAAGCTACATCATTCATAAAAGCCTCGTTGTTGATGTTCCATGCAGCACCTACCGACCACAGTGGCTTGCCCCTGAACTTGGCATTCAGTCCGTAGACATCAGCATAATCTTTTCTGAATGAGCCAAACACATTGTAGCGGTCGTCGTAAGTATAGGTAAGATTGAAATAGCCTGAGGCGTAGCGATGACGCTGTTCCGCCACAGGACTCATGGCTTTCTCTATATACGCCTCGTAAGCCATATAGCGGGACTCATATTGTCCGCCATATAAGTAGGGGGCATACTCTGTGTTGTTGAGGGTATTGAAATCCACTGTTGCCGTAGAGCTCACTTCCATCTGTTCGTCATATCCCAACAGCAGGCCATTGATCCCTCTACTCTTTGTCTCACGGAATTCCAATCCGGCTACGGCATTCACGGCATGGCGCCCGAAGGCTTTGTCGTAATTAGTCTGTCCTCGCCATGTCCAACTGTCGCTATCGGTATTTCCAGTAGTCAGCATGCCGCCCGTCTGAGGCACAAGATAACTGTATTTGCCATTGGCCTGAGTGGTATAGGCATTGCGCATCTGGCGATATTTATAGCTGTCGGCCGAGGCATACTCACGGGAACTTCTGTTGTTGGTCTCATAAACAAACTGTGTATTGAAGGTCAGCCCATCAATAATCGTGAACAACAGATTGGCATGATAACGCATGTTCTGATGACGGGTTTGCATCAAATCGTTGTGAATATCCTCCAGCGGATTGTAACGCATGCTGCGCAGACCGCTCTCCTTCTCATAAGAACTATAGGCATTGCCATATTGAGGATTGTTCCAACTATAAGCTCCGTCAGGCTCAAGCAATGAATAGTAGGCAGGTACCGAGAATGGGCCGAACTGACTGCCGGCTACATCTGTTGTATATCCTTTCGACCTGCCCCAAATACCGTTTACCGTAAATGTTCCTGTCAACCATTTGGCAAAGTTGAAAATGCCTTTATACTGGACATTAAACTGATTTTCCCTCGAATGGACCATCCCCAGGTTATCATGCTTGTAATTGACAACCAGGTTCTGCTGACTGTTGGTAGTACGGCTTCTCAACGACAGGTTATACTGTTGGAGCACTTGTTGGCGAAGCACCTTTTTACCGTATTCCTTGGCATAATTGTTATTTTTCAACTGGGCAATGATGGCATCCAGTTGCTGCTGAGTGATTTCACCATTGGCCAGCTGATAATAGGCATACCGCAAGGGTGAAATGCTTTTTCCGCTTTCTATGTCAGACATGGTCGACATAATGGGATCGTAAATCTCACCGTCGTTATGAAAGAAATAATAGTCATAATAATCTGTTTCAACAACCAACTGCTGCTCTGGAGTCATATAGAAGTTATCAGAATAGTTCATGTTCCGCTTTTCATAGATAGTCAGGTTCGAAGCGAAATCAATGTCTATTTTGTTCTTATTGGCATTTTTTGTTGTAATAACAATAATACCATTGGAGGCCCGGGCTCCATAAATGGCTGTGGCGGCAGCGTCTTTCAGCACATTGACAGTGGCAATATCATAAGGATTGATGTCTTTGATATCTCCTTCCACAGGCAGACCGTCGACCACCAGAAGCGGGGTCGATTCTGCATACAACGAGCTTGTACCACGGATAGTTAGTCTACCACCATAGGTGCTTAAACCGGCCACTCTTCCCTCTAAATTGTCTGCAATATTGGTGGTATAGCGGTCGTTCAACTTATCGGCAGTAATCGTTGTGGCAGCACCAGTCATTTTGGGTTCTGAATCTCCTGGTATCCCGTCACTACCACATCTTCCAACACATTGTCAGAACGTAAGGCTACATCACGCGACACATCACGACTGCCACCGGGTATTCGGACATAGGCTGTTTCCATACCTACATAAGAGAATTTCAGCATTGTATCTTCAACAGGAATGGAAAATGTGTAGAATCCGTCAGCATCTGTCACCGTACACACGCGGCTCTCGCCTATACAGACAGGAACTCCAATGAGCGCCTCGCCGTCGGCATCGCGCACATAGCCGCGCACCGTGCGGGTGCGGCCGGAGGCTTGCTGCTTCTTGGCATACACCTGGATGAAACGGCCGTTCATCTCATACTGCAGACTCGTGTTCTTGAGCAGTTGTTTCACGGCATCCTCTGCCGTGGCATTCTTGATGTTGGCAGTAACACTATAGGGAGCCACATCCTCCATCGCATATTGCAGACGATAGTAGCCCGACTGTCGCTCAACAGTCATCAATGCGCGCTGCAACTTCTCGTTACTACACTTGTAGGTGATTCTATTCCCCTGTCCAGTCTGTGCACTGACAGGCAGCAAGAAACACATGCAGAAGAACAAGACTCCCAGTCTTATTTCATCCGTCATCAGATTTATTAACTTTACTTTCTTCATAAAAACGATTGTTAGTTTTTTATAGAGAATACAACAACGCAGAAGTTTCGGTACCTCCAATTATCAAAAAAAATATGGTAATCATTTTAAAATTGTCATGGAAAATTCAAATCAACGGCTCTCATACGGGGCGATACTGGCCACCGACGACCGTTGGGCGCGAAATACGCGAGTTTTGAAGCACATTGTATAATTTGCTGGTTTATAAACAATTATAGTGAGCACATGTGTTTCATGTAGGCAGAAATCTGATGCAGCCTGATAAAAACATAGGTTTTGGGTTGCAAAAACATAGGTTTTGACCGATGAAACCGTAGTTTTTGGGCAGTGAAACCATAGGTTTTGAAGGGTAAAAGCATAGGTTTTGCACGAAGAAATGTGCTTTGCGGTAATGGTTTTTTACATTTTTGCTTTTTCAACACCTGTTTTGTCAAAACGCCACGTCTATTTCGAAGGAAAACGACAACATGAATTTGTCGCGTTTTTTCCAAACCTGCGGCCTGCCGGTTTATACCTTACCGACCCGTCCGTACAAATCTCAGCAGGGAAAAAAGAATGTCACTGACAAGACAAAACAAGTTGTTTCGGTTCATGACATGTTTCTCTGTCCGACAAGGGAAACACGCTATTCCACTACGATGTTGTTACCCTGAAGGGATATTTTCACCTTGCGCAGACTGTTCAGACTGGAAAGAGCCTCCTCAATAGTACCCTCGCGCAGGGCAGAGAAATGCACCTTATGGTTCATGGCATGGGCGTTACGGAAGATGACACCCAAGTTGTACCAGCGGCCCAGTTCGCGCAAAACGGTGACGAGCGACTTGTCGTTGAAGTAGAAGAAGCCGTCTTTCCACTGCACCACATCGTAGACATCCACATCGGCCACCTGGATATTTCCCTCCCTGTCGTACCAGGCATCCTGCCCGGGAGTCAGTCGTTTGTCGCCTACCTCCACGCTTCCCTTCACCAAAGTGACATGGGCGGCCTCGTTGGAATAACTCTTCAGGTTGAACTCGGTGCCCAGCACGCGCACTTCCATCTGCTCGGTGCTGACGATGAAGGGCGACTGCTCGTTGCGCGCCACTTTGAAATAGGCCTCGCCCTGCAACGATACGCGCCGCTCATTGCCCTGGAAATTAGAAGGAAACTCTATTCGGCTCTCGGCATTGAGCCACACTTCGGTGCCATCGGCAAGGATTACCTTGTAGTCCATGCCTCTAGGCGTGGAGAGATGCTGCATCTTATAGACAGTTGCATTATTGGGTAATCGGTGGGATGGGGTTTGAAAAAACGAGATGGAATCGCGTTGGGTAATGTCTATAGCTTTGCTTCCTTCGCTCTGCTATGCCACACGCTGGGGACTTTCATCATAAACCATGGCCATGACATCCTTTTCTTGTAAACGGGTTTCCATTTCCTGGTTTCCAAAACCTATATAGTTACGCAATGAAAACACCAAGGCCAGCATGGCTACAGCACCAACGAGGGCGGAAACATATAGCATCCACATCAGGCTGCTGCAACTGACTTAGATGGCGATTCATGCGAATCAACTCACCCATCTGCTGTTCGTCTATTTGCTTTATCTCACCCATTTATTATCGTTGGATAAATCAGATTAATTCTTTATTACTACACTCATCTATTGGGGAGAGGTACCTCTGCGAGTGTTATTATTTGCAAACACCTCACGGAATTTTGCCAACGCACCACTCACATACTTGTGAATCATGCCCGATGTAGTGCCCATCAACTCAGCCAACTCATCGTATTTTTTCCCTTCCAAATAGTGCTGTTCCACAACAAAACGCATCTTGGAGCTCATTCCATCCAACACTTGCGTTACCTGTTGCATACGTTCTTCTTGCAAGTCGGGTGTGTCTGCTATAAGATACTCTTTGCGGGCTATAAACTCGTCGACAGCTTTGCGTTCCACCTGCTTGTGTCGAAGGTAATTGACACAACGATTTTACACAGCTTGTCCCAAATAGGCAGTACTGGTGGAAGGCAGCAACACGGTACCCTTGTCCCAAAGGTCGCTGAAAAGGGCACTGACAATATCCTTTGCCGCCTCTTCATCGTCTACCCAAGATAAGGCGTAACGATAGAGGGGCAAATAGTACTTGCGATAGAGCTGCTCAAATGTTTGTTGCCTTGCAGAATCCATGTTGGTAGGAACTGTTGTCTAGGGACAATGTGGACGAAGACACGAGGACAAGAGATGTCCGTATAGACAGAAGGAACTAAAGCTTGGTGATAATTCCCTTGCTGCTAGTGGTGAGGAACTGGACTACTTTGCGTATTTCCTCACTGTCGGGCACCTGCTCGCGAATTTGGTTGGTAGCATCAAACAGACTAGTCTGCCCATGGAACACCAACCGATAGGCGTTGGCAATGTGCTTGAGTACCTTCTCGTCTATACCGTAAGCACGGCACATAGTGGTGTTGACACCACCATACTCAACGGGACTGCCGCCGGCAATGATATAAGGCGGAATATCCTTGGAGAAGGTAGTACCAGCCTGAATCATGGCGCCCTCACCTACGCGAGTGCCAGCATTGGCGATAACACTTGATGAGAAAATGGTGCCGTTACCAATCTCGCAGTCGCCCGCTATCTTTGTACCATAACCAAACACACATTGGTCGCCCACCACAACATCGTGAGAGATGTGGGTACCCTCCATCAAGAAATTGTTGCTCCCTACCACGGTGCGTCCACCGGAATGGGTGGCACGGTTGATGACTACATTTTCGCGGATGATATTGCTGTCGCCAATGATGCACTCAGTCTTTTCACCACGGAAATCAAAGTCTTGTGGCAGAGCACCAATTACCGAACCTTGGTGGATTTTGTTGTGTCCACCCATGCGCGTGCCGTTAAGGATACTGACGAATGGGAAAATGATGCAACCATCGCCTATTTCCACATCGTCCTCGATATACACAAAGGGGAATATCTTGCAATTGTCGCCTATTCTCGCCTTGGGGCTGATTTCGGCTTTGGGACTGATTTCGCTTGCCATAGCTGTATTTTCAACTTATAAACGAATATACTTATATACAATTCAAATGTGTATCACTTTGCTCCACCCCCGAGGGCTTGATAGAGATTTACCACAGCCTGCATCTTGAAGAAGTCATCTTGAACCTTTGAAATTTCTGCATTGAGAAGCATGCTCTGAGCCTGAATTACTTCGAGATAGCTAGTGGTACTACTCTTATAGAGTTGCTTAGTGTCTTCAACATTCTTGGTGAGTATCTCTATTTGCTTTGCTTCAAGTTCACCTTTTTCACTAGAGGAATTGTAAAGCACCAAGGCATTGCTCACCTCGTTGCCAGCCTTTAAAATGGTGTTCTGCCATGTGTTGTAAGCTTGCTCGTATTGCATTTTAGCCACCTTGAGTCCTGCAACAATCTGCCCGTGCTGGAAAATGGGTTGAACCAAACTACCCACTGCGCTGAGCAGCAACTTTCCAGGATTGACGAGACCATTCTGGTTGGTGAATGCTCCAGTGCCGGAAATAGTAATGTTGGGATAGAATCGGCTACGTGCAACATTAATGTCGTAGAAACACTGGGCAAGACTCATTTCGGCCGCATGAACATCAGCACGATTATTCAACAACTGGATACCGACACCCGAACTAAAATGGTTTGGGAGTGACTGGTTTGCCAACTTGCCACGAGCAATGGTTTGTGCGGGCTGACCAATGAGCAACGAGAGAGAGTTTTCCATCTCACGTATCTGGCGTTTCAGGTCCATGGCCTGCACTTGGACAGAATAGTAAGCAGCCTCTGAGCTTTGCACACTGGTGGAACGAGCCCGTCCGAGCTGCATCTGAAGCTTCATCATTTCCCATGTATCCTTGGTGAGTCCTGTCATATCAGTGACTATCTCCACTTGACGGTCGAGCATCAGAAGCGTGTAATAAAGGTTGGCAATGCCCGATATGATGTTGGTCTTGACAACTGTCTGATAATCTTTTGTTGCCAACAACTGCATTTGCGCACTTCGTTTGGTGTTGAGCAGATTACCGAAGAGATCAACATTCCAACTGGCTGAGATGGGCAAAGTGTACGACTTGGTTGGCTTTGCACCGTCGAAAGAGGCTATAGTGCCTTGCGGAGTGAACGCCAACGAGGGTATGAAAGCTAACTTTGCAACCTTCAAAGCTTCTTCGACCATCTTCACATTCAATGCAGCATTGAGCAAGTCGGCATTGTTCTCAAGTCCTCGTTCTATGAGTGTTTGAAGCTGAGGGTCAGTGAAGACCGAACGCCACGGCAAGTTGCCAAAGCTGGCAGTGTCGGTCACGGCGAGTGTATCGGTAATCGACATCACATCGCGCACCAACCCTTTTGTATTCACTTCAGGACGCTCGTATTTTGTGTACAGGCCACAGCCAGACATCAGCAAGGCGGCTGAAATGAAAAACGAAAAATGAAAAATGAAAAACGAACAGGAACGTTTTGTCACTTTCCGGTGCTGTATCTTGTTCATAGATGTTTCGTTTTTAAATCTATTATCTTTATATGTTTTTAATCTTCTGGTACATATTCCACAGGACGGTGGGCATACTGCTTGAGCTCGGCAGCCACCTCATGGTTTTCCTCGTCATCGAACTTCATAGGACTAATCTTCTCCTGTAGCGATTGGAAAATAACGAACAGAGTTGGCACAACGAAAATCTGTAGCAAGGTACCGATGAGCATACCACCTACTGCAGCTGCTCCCAACGTCTGGTTACCATTCTTACCAACGCCAGATGCAAACATCATGGGCAACAAACCTATAATCATGGCGAGTGAGGTCATCAAGATAGGACGCAAACGAGCTGCCGACCCTAACACAGCCGACCAACTGATGGCCATACCTGTCTGTCGACGCTCCAATGCAAACTGCACTATAAGGATGGCATTCTTTGCCAAAAGACCGATCAACATAATCAAAGATATCTGCATGTAGATATCGTTGGAATGACCAAAGAGCTGCGTAAATAGGAATGCTCCTGCAAGTCCGAATGGTACAGACAATACTACTGCCAATGGCAAAATGTAGCTCTCGTACTGTGCGCTCAAAATCAAATAAATGAAAATGAAGCAAAGCACGAAAATGAGTGCCGTGGAGTTACTTGAAGCAGCCTCTGAACGAGTAAGTCCAGAATAATCATATGTATAGCCAGTGGGCAGCATCTGCGCAGCCACCTCTTGTACTGCTTTGATGGCCTCACCCGAAGAATAGCCGTCTGCAACAGTTGCCGTCACATTGATGGATGTGAAGAGGTTGAAACGGTTGATGTTGGAAGGACCATAGACACGCTTCAAAGAGCAGAACTCCTTAATAGGCGACATGCCCGACGGGGTACGTACATACACGCTATTAAGGCTTTCTGGAGTCATACGTGTGGATGGCTCACCCTGAACCATGACACGATAAAGCTTACCGTAAGCGTTGAAGTTGGATGCATAAAGACCGCCATAATAACCTTGCAATGTGGTGAGAATAGTAGCTGGTGAAATGCCCGACTGCTTACACTTGGCCACATCCACATGAATCATGTATTGTGGATAGTTAGGATTATAGGATGTCTGCGCCATCTGTATTTCCGGACGCTTGTTCAGTTCGGCAATATAGTCCTTAGTAATCTCAAAGAAGCGATTCAAACTACCGCCTGTACGGTCCTGCATCACCAGAGAAACGCCACTATTTGCCGAGAAACCAGGAATCATTGGAGGTGCAAAAGCAAGAATCTGGGCGTCCTTAATAGCTGCTGTCTGCTTGTAAATCAAGCCCAATACTGAGTTTGCATCATATGGATTCACCAGGAATCGATAGACACCGTCGCCCTGCCAAAGTCCGGAAAGTTTCCACCAGAAGCCTTTCTGGCGCTCTTCAAAAGGTTTCAACTTGATGATGAACGTGGCTTGGTCGGAACCAGCTCCAGCAATAAAGTTGTAACCTTGAATCTGTTCACGGCTCAAGATGGCAGGATTAGCAGCCAGTATAGAGTCTACTTGATTGATAACTTGTTTGGTTCTTGCCACTGATGTTGCCGGGGGCATGGACACAGTGCAGAACAATGTTCCAGTATCTTCGCTTGGCACAAGACCTGTCTTGGTTGTCATCATCGTACCCACCAATACAGCAATACCAATAAGAACAGCAATGCCAATAGCGATAGGCTTGCGAACCAATTTCTCAACGCGACCCTTATAGCGACCTAGCACCTTATTATAAGATGTATTGAAAGCCATGTGGAAACGGTCGATGCGGGACATTTTTACTTCTTTTCCGTCCTTGTCATGAGGCTTCAAGAAGATGGCACAAAGGGCTGGCGACAATGTCAAGGCATTAAGTGCAGAAATGAAAATGGCCACAGCCATCGTTACACCAAACTCGCGATAAAAAGTACCGCTTGTTCCTCCGATGAACGAAACAGGGATGAACACCGATGCCATCACAAGCGTAATGGAAATGATGGCTCCGGAAATCTCATTCATGGCATCAATTGAGGCAGTCAACGAACTCTTATACCCTTGGTCAAGCTTGGCGTGCACGGCCTCAACCACCACAATGGCGTCATCCACCACAATGGCAATTGCCAACAGCAAGGCAGAAAGGGTGAGCAGATTGATAGAGAAGCCGAACACTTTCAGGAAGAAGAACGTACCTATCAATGATACTGGAACGGCAATCAAAGGAATCATTGTAGAACGGAAATCCTGCAGGAAGATGTATACCACGAGGAACACCAGAACCAATGTCATCAACAACGTGAAAACCACTTCCTCGATAGAAGCATAGAGGAATTCAGTAACATCGTAGTTGATTTTATAGAACATTCCCGGTGGGAATAGTTTCTCCTGCTCCTTCAGTTCCTTTTTCACCCTAACAGCAATATCGTTGGCATTGGAACCGGCAATCTGCTGTACCATACCCATCACCGAAGGAATATTATTGTTCTTCATGGAGACAGAATACTGTAATCCACCCAACTCAATACGTGCCACATCCTTCAGTTTCAAGGTTTGGCCATTGGCATCGCTCGAAATCACGATATTGCCAAACTCCTCTTCTGTCTTCAAGCGACCAGTGTAACGCATGGCATATTCGTAAGCTACATTTGACTGTTCTCCGAACATACCCGGTGCTGCCTCGATGTTCTGCTCTGCAAGCACTCCACTGATATCAGAAGGCATCAGATTGTACTGTTTCAAAACTTCTGGTTTCAGCCAAATGCGCATTGAATAAGTTTTCACTCCGGGGCTTTGCACGTCACCCACACCTTGAATACGCTTAATGGCTGGAACAATGTTAATATTGTTATAATTGGTGAGGAACTCATCGTCATAGCGACCATCAGAAGTCAAGGTGAACATCATCACCTGAGATGTTTGGCGCTTCATCACAGTCACACCGATACGAGTAACCTCGGCTGGCAGCAACGCTAGAGCTTGTTGCACACGGTTTTGCACATTGACGGCACACATATCGGGATTCATCCCCTGACGGAACAAGATGGACAAGCTGGCAGAACCCGAAGATGCAGAAGAAGAGATGTAGTCCATACCTTCCACACCATTGATACTTTCCTCCAAAGGAACGAGCACGGAGTTCTTCACAGTTTCCGCATCAGCTCCAGGATAGCTGGTGAACACCACAACAGTAGGCGGTGCAATATCCGGATACTGCTCAATAGGCAGTGTTGCCAAGCCGATAAAACCCAGCAACACAATCACAACGGAAATCACCGTGGAAAGTACCGGGCGTTTTATAAATGTTGTAAAAGTCATATTTTTATTCTTTATGCTTTATACACGAGACATCGCTCTTTATATAGATACTTGTTTGTAAATAAGTTTGGCAAAAGATCACTTTCCCTTCATGGCGTCGACAAAACCCTTGGCTGTGCCATCGGTACCGATTTTCGAAGCCTCATCAATTTTCTTCTGATACTGCTCGGGAGTGATGGGCTTGATTTCCATACCATCAGAGAGTTTGGTGATACCATTGGTCACATACTTGTCGCCAGTTCTCAAACCGCTGCGAACAATGAAGTTGTTACCATCGGTCTGCGGGTCGACTGTAATCTCTGTATATTTCACTTTGTTATCGCTGCCAAGCACATAGACAAACTTCTTGTCCTGAACCTCCATGACTACCGACTGTGGTATGACGATGGTAGAACGGTCGTCCTTTGACACAATGATAGAGCCAGAACCTCCACTCTTGAGTAAACGCTCAGGGTTGGGGAACTGGGCTATCATCTGAATGCTGCCAGTTGCAGCATCAATCACGCCGCTCGCCTTGGTCACACGACCTTCATGTCCATAAACAGTACCATCGGCCAACATCAGCCTTACTGGAGGATAATTCTTGATGGCAGCATTGGTACCGCCCTCATTCTTGCTCATTGAGAGCATATCCTTCTCGGCAACTGCGAAATAAACTTCCATACTGCTATTGTTAGAAACCGTTGTCAAGGCCGGCATGCTTGCCGAACTAACCATGGCACCTACCTTATAGGGAAGAGAACCGACCACACCTGCAGAAGGACTCTTTACATAGCAGAAGCTCAACTGCTCTTTTGCAGATGCCAAAACGGCCTTTGCTTGTGCAAGTTGCGCTTGAGCACTGGCATATGCATTCTTGGCAGACTCTAACTCAAAAGAGCCAATCACTTTGTTGTCAAATAATTGCTGGCTGTTGTCGAATGTCAATTTGGCTGTGTTGCATTGTGCTGTTGCAGTATTGACAGAAGCTTGTGCCTGACGTACCGCTGCCTGATAAGTTTCATTGTCGATGACAAACAACAATTGGCCTGCTCCTACCGACTGACCTTCCTTCACGCAAACCCTTGTAATGAAACCAGCTACTTTCGGACGGATTTCAACATCTTGAACACCTTTGATTGTTGCAGGAAAGGTTGTCTGCAATGATGTACTCTGCGACTGAGCTGTGACTACAGGATACTCGTTGTCACCAAAATTAGGCATGCCACCACGTTTGCCACCTCCGCAAGAGGTAAGCATTGCCACGCATGCCATTAAGATAAAAATAGTCTTAATTTTCATACTAATATATATTATTTTTTACTTGTTTATCCTTTACACACGAAAAGAAAACCCTAGGACAACCTTCAGTTTTCAAAATGCAAAAATACACAATAAAATAGAAGCAGACGGCAAAGAAACGAATCTTTTGCAACAATTAACTATCTTTTGCAGCCTTTACAAGTCCCAATTCCGAAGCCTTTTTCATCAGCAACATCATCAATGGTTCGCGCTCGTTTACCACTTGATTGTCAAGCACGGCATCTTTCAAACATTTCTTCAGTTCGCCCACTTGGCGCGAGGGAGTGAGATGAAACAGTTCCATAATCTCATTACCGTCAATCACAGGTTGCAGCAACCGCTTGTAATCCTTCATCTTCAAATCGGCAAGCTTTTCACGCACCAGACGGAAATTCTCCAAAAACATGGCTTTTCTTACCTGGTTCTTACTGGTGATATCAGCTTCGCACAAAAGCATCAGATCATCGATGTCATCACTTGCATCGTTGAGCAATCTGCGCACAGCACTGTCGGTAACCTCCTCATCAGCTATCACAATGGGCCGCATATGGAGGTCTACCATCTTCTGCACAAACTTCATCTTGCCATCCAGCGGCAGCTTCAGTCGCCGAAATATTTCCGGTACCATCCTTGCTCCCACATAGTTATGGTTGTGAAATGTCCAACCCACAGCTGGGTCGAAGCGTCTTACTTTCATTTTCCCTATATCGTGAAGCAAGGCAGCCCATCTGAGCCAGAGTCTTTTTTCGTCGTCCACATTTTCTCCATCGCTTTCATTTTGTTTCTTCACCACATTCTCAAGCACTTCCATGGTGTGGTAATAGTTGTTTTTGTGGGCTCTTCCATTCTGTGTAGCCACATTGTCAAGGGCGACCAATTCTGGAAGAATGAAATGAAGAAGTCCTGTACGGTAAAGATAATCGAATCCTGTGCTTGGATGCTGGCACATCATGATTTTATTCATTTCATCGGCAATGCGCTCTCCGCTAATGATACGCAATCGTTCCGCATTACGTTGCAAAGCGTCGAAAGTGTCATCGTCTATGTAGAAATTCAGTTGTGTGGCAAAACGAACACATCTCAACATCCGTAAAGGGTCGTCAGAAAAAGTAATATCTGGATCCAATGGTGTGCGGATGATGCCGTCTTCCATATCGAAAAGACCGTCGAATGGGTCGACCAATTCTCCGAAACGATGCTTGTTGAGACAGATGGCAAGTGCATTGATTGTGAAATCACGACGGTTTTGATCATCTTCCAAGGTACCGTCCTCAACCACAGGCTTTCTAGAATCACGGCTATAACTTTCCTTGCGGGCGCCAACGAATTCCACTTCAAGCTTTCCCTGTTTCACTTGAGCGGTACCGAATCGCTGAAAGATAGAGAGATGGGCTTTGCGCCCCAATTTCTTTTTCAACGCCTCTGCTAACGTAATGCCGCTACCGACCACCACCACATCGATATCATTCGAGGGCCGCTCCAGGAAAATGTCGCGAACATATCCTCCTACCACGTAGCACTCCATGCACAACTCATCGGCACAACTGCCAATCTGATGGAATATCTCCTTATCAAGTATGCTAGCCAACTCGGCATCCGAATATATTTTCATAAAAAATTTTCTTAGCAGTTTTTGTCAAAATATCATTTTTCGCTGTATTCAAAATGTTGGAAGTCCTTACACGATTTCCAGTCGCCTCCCCAATGGAAACCCTCTTCCTTGAAAAGGCGGCAACAATAATCGTCACGTTCTATCTTATATGGGAAATCACGCTTCCGGTTGCAATAAGCTTTTGCGGTGGATGGCTGCAATAACAAAGACCCGTTTTTTTGTTTTTTGCAATAGGGATTGTAAAGAGGATTGATGTCTATGGCCAGTCCGCGGGCATGTTTCGATAGGTTGTTGGAGCGGGCAATGGTACGGAAGCAGAAACAAGAAGAATTGTTGGCACGCATTTGGCTTTCATCGCTGTCAAAAGTATCTGGCAAAACCATTCTTTCTATAGGATAACGATGCACGTATAGTTTCCTCAGAATGGTCACCAACTTGCCGGCAATCTTCTTATTACAAATCATTTCGCCCAAATGAATTCTGTTGTCATAGTCCCAATGAAGTGCATAGATTATCCTCAAGTCATCGCGACCGATGTAAGGATTCTTCTTATATGATTTCCCTTGCATGTTCTCCCAAACCTTGTCAGGAATTGGTTTAGCGACAAAGCAAGCATCCAGTCCGCCAAAAGATTCCACCATCTCTGCAGTCACCACAGCACCAGCCTGCCAATTCTTGAGTACAGACAAGTCGGAGGACACATTGCCATCACCTTCTGCTGCGTTCAAGGCATATACAAAGCTGCATCCTAAGAAAAGGGCAACCACGGGCAACCAAAGATTCAAATATCTCATTGTTAAAGCAGGATTCATATTCTCGGTGCAAAATTACTTTTTTTTTCTCATATTACAATAGAATTCGCCCACTTTTCACTGCAGTTTCCTCCTTCCCCAACCTGTCTTCAGGACTCGGACAAACCTTTTTGATGACTTCCCCAAAGGAATTATTCTGAAGATGTCCGCATTTCTTTTCAACAGAACAAGAATTGTTTATTGGCAACATACTTTATTTGTTAAATTAGAAGGCATCCTTTGTGCAAGTTGTTAGTGCCGTCCGAACAATGTAGTACAAACTACGCGAACCATTTAATAAAAGTATTCAATTCTTGAGAAAACCGTTTACGTAGTTTTTCAAATCGATATTACTTCCTACCATCATGTCAATTAAAAAAACAAATAAGATAGAACACATCAAATGAATGACAAATCTATTCGCCAAAATTTAAGTGAGCCGGCTCATTCTAAATGAATACAATAAAAAAAGAAAGACACAGTTCTGACACCAAAACCATATCTTTCTTTTTGTGGCATGATTACTTCTTATATCACGTCAGTTACGAAATACCAATCCATCACCGAAACAATCAATCACAATGGGTTTCTCTCGATTAACTTCTCCAGAAAGCAGTTTCTTGGATAAATCGTTCAACACATAATGTTGGATAGCTCTCTTCACCGGTCTTGCCCCAAAATCAGGATCGTAGCCCGTTTCTGCAAGATAATCGATGGCATGAGAAGTTATCTCCAACTGTATATCCTGCTCGGCCAACATCTGCCTGATGTGGTTCATCTGCAGAGTCACCACACCAGCAATCTCTTCTCTAGTAAGTTGCTGGAAGTTGATAATCTCGTCAATTCGGTTCAAGAACTCGGGCCGCATAATGGCATGGAGTTGTTCACGCTTGGCATTCGAAGTCATGATGATGATGGTGTTTTTGAAATTGGCCGTACGCCCCTTATTGTCGGTAAGACGTCCGTCGTCTAACACCTGCAACAATATGTTGAAAACATCGGGATGGGCTTTCTCTATTTCATCAAACAGCACCACACTGTATGGCTTGCGGCGCACTGCCTCGGTCAGCTGTCCGCCTTCGTCATATCCCACATATCCCGGAGGTGCACCAATGAGTCGACTCACCGTATGCTTCTCCTGATATTCGCTCATATCAATACGTGTCATCATCTGCTCGTCGTTAAACAGATATTCTGCAAGAGCCTTGGCAAGCTCGGTCTTTCCGACACCTGTCGTTCCAAGGAAGATGAACGATGCTATAGGCCGCTTAGGATCTTGCAATCCAGCACGACTGCGACGCACAGCATCGGCCACGGAAGTGATAGCCTCGTCTTGCCCAATCACCCTTTTGTGGAGTTCCTCCTCTAAATGCAGCAGTTTTTCTTTTTCACTTTGTAGCATACGAGTGACAGGAATACCTGTCCAACGGCTCACAACCTCGGCGATGTCATCAGCCGTCACCTCTTCGCGAACCATGGCACTTCCATTCTGGGCATTGGCAAGTTGCGTCTGGATATTGCGTATATCTTCTTCGAGCACTCTCAGTTTCGAATAGCGAATCTCTGCCACACGTCCGTAGTTGCCTTCTCGCTCTGCACGTTCAGCCTCATAACGCAGATTCTCCATTTCCTGCTTATCCTGCTGGATTTTGTTCAACAACGCCCGTTCGTTCTCCCATTTGGCACGAAAGGCACTTTCTTTTTCTCGAAGTTCGGCTATATCCTTGTCGAGAAGGGCAATCTTTTCTGTATCATTCTCGCGTTTGATGGCCTCACGCTCAATCTCCAATTGTTTTAATTGACGTGTGATGTCGTCCAACTCTTCTGGCACAGAGTCACGCTCCATCCTCAGTTTTGCCGCTGCCTCATCCATCAAATCTATAGCCTTGTCGGGTAGGAATCGCTCCGAGATATAGCGTTCAGATAGTTTCACGGCAGCAATGCAGGCGTCATCTTGAATTCGCACTTTGTGATGGTTCTCGTAGCGCTCCTTCAATCCACGCAGTATCGAAATGGCAGAAATCTCATCAGGTTCATCTACCATCACTGTTTGGAACCTGCGCTCCAAAGCCTTGTCTTTCTCAAAATACTTTTGGTACTCGTTCAGTGTTGTTGCTCCGATACTTCTCAGTTCGCCTCGTGCCAATGCCGGTTTCAAGATATTGGCTGCATCCATGGCACCTTCGCCTGCCCCAGCGCCGACCAGAGTGTGAATCTCATCAATAAATAGTATCACCCTGCCATCGCTTTTGGTCACCTCATTGATAACACTTTTCAGTCGTTCCTCAAACTCGCCTTTATATTTGGCACCAGCCACCAAGGCGCCCATATCGAGCGAGAACAATTGCTTGTCCTTTAAGTTTTCTGGTACATCGCCACGTACTATTCTTTGTGCCAAGCCCTCAACAATGGCAGTCTTTCCCGTACCAGGTTCTCCAATAAGAATAGGGTTATTCTTAGTTCTTCGCGAAAGAATCTGCAAGACCCTGCGAATCTCGTCATCGCGTCCAATCACTGGATCCAATTTGCCGGCACGCGCTTCTTCAACCAAATTCTTTGCATACTTGCTAAGACTTTGGAAATTCTCGTCGCCACTCTGACTCGACACACTTTGTCCTTGGCGTAATTCCTGAATGGCTTTCAGCACGTCATTGTAGCCGACTCCAGCATCCTTCAGTATACGGCTGGCAGTTGAGTTCACCTCCAACAATGCAAGAAGAATAGGCTCGACGCTAACGAACTCATCGCCCAATTGCTTGGAAATGTCCATTGCGCGCAAAAGCACATTGTTGCTTTCACGGCTCAAATAGGGTTCACCGCCTTGTACGCGGGGCAGATGCTGAATCTCATTGTCGAGCAAAGTATCGACATGAACAGCATTCACACCAAGTTTCTGAAAAATATAGGTGACGACATCCTTTCCTTTGTCCGTCACACCTTTCAACAAATGGACAGGTTCTATTGATTGCTGTCCACCTTGTCGCGCAATCTCAACGGCTCGCTGAACCGCCTCCTGCGCCTTGATAGTAAAATTCTCTAATGTCATTTTATCTCCTTTCTTCATTTTTTATTTCTAAACAACAAGGCATCAAAATACATACCCATATCATTTTAATTGACAAAATGACATACAAAGCAGACAAAATGACATTGGTTATTTATAATGATTCCAATAACATTTCAACCAAACGAGGAACGCCATAACCATCAATGTCGCTTTCGTTAATCCACAAGAAATCCTTCTCCTCAAGCAAATTGGCAACGACAGGGTGCAGTTCTGATTTGTCGTTCACTTCCAACAAATAGAAATCGGCTACAATGATACGATGAGTAAGCACATGTCGCACATTCTTACGTAAAACGGCACAACCCAAATCAGCAGGTATTGAGTCCTCTATCAGCACAGGCTCCCAAAGTCCTTGCCAGATATCCCCGGCAGGGCGACGGTGGATGGCTGTCTGACCCTTGCACCTTACATATATATAATTAAAATGGCGTATCCACACTTTTACCGTTTTGTTCTTTACAGGAAGTATTCGAACCTTGTCCGTTAGCAAAGCCACACAACTATCGGTTAACGGACAATCCATACAATGGGGGGATTGTGGTGTACACTGAATAGCACCAAAATCCATCATTGCCTGATTGAATGCCGAGGGTTTGTTCACAGGTAGCAGTGTCTGCGCCAACTCTGCAAAATACTTTTTTCCTTCTGTGGAGTTAATGGGCGTGTCAACTCCGAAATAGCGAGCCAGCACACGATACACATTCCCATCGACCACTGCAACAGGCAAGGCGAAAACAATGCTGCCTATGGCCGCCGCTGTATAATCACCGACCCCTTTCAGTTTTTTCAAATCCTCTATCGTGTCTGGGAAATGCCCTAGGGAAACTATTTGCCTTGCGGCAAAAAGCAAATTACGCGCTCTGCTATAATATCCCAGTCCCTGCCATTCACGCAACACCTCATCCTCTGTAGCAGCAGCCAGTGCATCCACTGTTGGCCATCGGTTCACAAACCGTTCCCAATAGCCTCGCCCTTGCTCAATGCGTGTCTGCTGTAAGATAATCTCACTCAGCCACACCACATAAGCATGCTTCTCACATGGCAAATCAGCATTGCGCCAAGGCAATTCTCGCCCATACTGCTCGAACCAGCGAAGTATGATTGTTGTAAAACGATGACAATTATCCATCAACGACGAAGTGAATATAAATGAAACATAGCAAGCAATACATAAAATGACGGGCACTCTTTCAATGAAGAAAAGGCAGACTAAAGAACATTTACCATTTCAGGCAACGATTCTTGCTATTGCACGTCCACTTTTACATACAGCGGACGTGCATCTTCCTCAGAAGTGGTCACCTCTATATTGTTGAAAACAACATGACGGGCATGACGTACGAAGAAGCCCTTGGCTGGTAACACACCCCACATCGTAGCTTCAGGATAATCTTTTTCCTTCTCTTCTGCTGGGATGGACACACCCTTGCATCCGCCTCTGTGATGAATGGTAATGTTGTTCAAATAGATGTTTTCTACGGGATGTCCATACAAACCTGTAATACTGCATCCCGTTCTGCCTGCATTATTCACAGTGATATTGCTCAAGTGCACGCCATTGATACGTCCAACCGATGCCACAGGAGCGCCATCATAATAACCTCTACCACGATTCCCCAAGCGAATAAAGATAGGTGATTCGGTTCCCTCCACCAAGATATTGCTGACATGCACATTCTCCATGATGCCACCATCGACTATTTCTAATGAGATAGCAGATGTTCCTCGTCTTAAAGTATCACCGAAGAATTGGGTAGTTTGGTCGTTTGATGGTTTCACAATGCAATGACTTATACTAATGTTTCGGAAGCCCCCATTCGTCTCGGTACCAAGTTTGATGCCATTACAATGACTGCTCACTACACAATTTGAGATAGCCACATTCTCGCAAAGTCGCGGTGAGGTGCTTTTCAATGTGATGGCATCATCATCGCTGTCGGCAATCATGTCGCTCAGTATTACATCGTGACAACCATCTATGTCGATGGCATCATTGTTATAATTGTTACGATTGAAAACCTTTATACCTCTTATTTGCAGTCGGTCACAAGCCAGATAATGCTGCATCCAGCAGCCTGAATTCTTCAATGTGACATCTTTCACCACAATGTCGCGACTATTAATGATGCGCAGCAAATGTGGACGTGTGATGCCTTCATCATTCCATGAAAGTTTTTTGAAAGTACTGCCTCTTCCATCGATGGTACCAGTCCCGTCTATTGTCACATCGTCCACATTGTCAGCGTAAATCAACTGGATGGTTGTTGTTTGAGTGCGTAGTGAAACATAGCCTGACTTCATCTCCACATAATCATCGAGATTAGTGCTGCCATATAGCACAGCGCCATTCTCAAGGTGAAGATTCACATGGCTTTTCAACACCAACGTACCAATTTTATAGCCGCCTGCGGGAACCACCACCCGACCACCGCCATTCATAGAGCATTCATCGATAGCTCTTTGAATGGCAACAGTGCTCAACGATGAAGTGTCATTGACCGCACCATAATCCTTCACATTATAATCTGCCGCACTTGCAATCGTGGAAGACAGGCTAAAGAGCAGCAACAGAGAAATATTCTTCATAGAAAACAAGCCAGACACGTTGTTTTATTTGCAAATAATCATTCCGCCCATTGGCTGAATGGTTACACTTACATGACCTTTACCGTTTGGTTTCAAGTCTTTCATGACTGGTTCTGGCAGCACTGTGGAGTTTTCTTCGGATGACTTTTTCTTTTTGTTTTTATATTCATCCTTGTAAACAACCAAACGGTCGGAACTGGTAAAGAAATCTCCAAGTGCCAGTGAAGGAATGGTGATAGGTTTGTCTGTCCCGTTCAATGCAACAACATACCAATCTGTTCCGTGTCTGCGCGCCAATACAACAAATTGTCCAGGATAGCCGTCGATGAAACGTGTCTCATCCCATGTTGTGGGAACCTTCTTGAGAAAATCAATCTGGAAAGGAGCCAATTCATCAAGATTGTTAGGTTGGATGGCAATACAATTGATGAAACTTTGGTTGGTGAAGGCAGACGCCATTTCAAACACATCACCAGTGCGACGGTAATGACGGCTGGCATTGTCGCGCGACATGCGGCGATTCAGCACCACCCCACCCCAGTCCATTGCCGCCACGGCATTGCGGACAAAGGGATGCATCGTAAGTTCGAAGCCCTCTTTGTCGCAATGGAACTGGGAAAAGAAAAGATTCTCTGATGCAAGAACCGCCTCACTTGCCACGAAATTGGGATACATACGTTCCCACCCTCTGGGCAAAGTGCAGCCATGGAATATCACTTGCAAGCCATAGCGGTTGGCATCACTGAGTATATCTTCGTAAAGGCGCATGGTTTCTTGTTTGTCACCACCGAAGAAATCGACCTTAATACCCTTCACTCCAATGGATTTCAGCCATTTCATTTCCCTTTCACGCACTACCGATGTATTCATACAGTTGCGTGGACCTTGTGGTGCATCATTGGCAAAGCCATTGCTGTTGTACCACATCATCAGCGAGACACCACGCTGTTGAGCGTAGCGACTGAGTTGTTCTATACGGTCGCGTCCTATCTGTTCATCCCAAAGAGCATCTACAAGGCAATACTCGTAGCCCATGGTAGAAGCCAAATCGATGAATGTCACCTGGTCGTCGTAGTTGACACTATTGTCTTGCCACAACAGCCAACTCCAAGTATAGCGTCCAGGTTTGTAGTTTTCAGATGGCTCGTACAATGGTTCCACCACATCGTAGGGTATAGTGGTTTCCACAATAGGTTTCAGTGTATTGCCCACAGTAATGGTGCGCCAAGGAGTTGTACCAGGAAGAGGAATGGCTGCGAAAGCCGAGCCGAATCCCCCATTCTCGCCCTCGTCAGGAAAAGCAATATGATACCCTTTGCCGATTTCATAGTCGGAAAGGTGGCTGCCACAATAAGCACTCGACACACCCGTCTCACTTATCAACACCCACAACGGTTGCTGGGCAGTTGCAGAAGATGCGAGATGGAAAAGACAGGGAAATGTGTATCCGCGACCGAATTTCGATGCTTTGTTTACGGGAGCATCAGCCTCGTAATCTTCTTCATAACTTGGTTTAGTATGCTCCCATCCCTTTTCTGGACCAATCTGCGGACAAAGGAAACTGGTGTAAGCTTCTGCGAAATTGAAAGCAGAAGCCTCACTATAGACAATAGTACGTTTGAAACTGTTTGCCTTCTGCCTCGGAACATAATATCTGAATGCCACATCATTGTTGGCAACAACAAACGTAACAGTGAACTGCGTCCCAGCCACATTTTTGAAATCAACATCCATTTGATTGGCCACAAAATGATTAGACGACGCCTTCGTACGTGTCATAGTATAGTTGTTGTCCACTTTAGAAAAACGGGCATCGGTAATCGACAAGCCTACCGACAAGTCACCCTGGCTGGTTTTCAACCCCAAGGCAGATGGCTGCAGTACTATCTGCCCATTGTAATTCAACTGATAGGTGGCATTTCCGCCATCACATTTCACCACTACACTCAGACCGCCATCGGGCGAACTGACCACTTTCTCTTCTGCAAAAAGATGAAAGGCAGCAATACAAGCTGACAATAACACGAAGATTCTTTTCATATTGAATATATTATTATTGATTCCACATTCGAATTTCAAAGAAGATTTGTTATAACAACTACATCTGCTCATGGCATCTGCGCTGCAAGACATTCTGCCTGCCTACGCGCTGGCTTCCCATTTGCGGTCACGGGAAGACTTTCCACTGCAAGGAAACGCCGTGGCTGCCAGTATTTCGGCAAATGGCTCTGGCAGATTTGCTCAATCACTTCAACGAGATGACCATTACCATTATCACTATTTTGATACACGAGCACTACTATTTCTCCATATTTGACATCTTTTTTCTTTGTTACCATAAATGGTACAGGCATGTGTGACTTCAGCGTTTTCTCAATGTCTTCAATCTGCAACTTGATGCCGCCCGAACAAATCACATTGTCCTTTCTGCCGATTATACGGAATCGGCGACCATCGCTTGCCAGTTCGGCAATATCATTGGTCACCATTGTCTTGTCACACACTTGTGGAGCATGAATAACCAGACAATGTTCTTCGTTGAGAGAAACACTGACATCAGCCAACGGCGTATACCACTCACTTGCCTCTTCGCCATTCAATCTGCGTAAGGCGATGTGCGAAAGTGTCTCCGTCATTCCATAGGTGCTCCAAACCGCATTGGGGAAATCCCTTAGTTCGGCTGCCAAACCATCGTCTATTGCACTGCCGCCAATAATCAGATGACGGATACTTTTCAACCGCCTCCGCTCTTCCGCCACTTGCAACGAATTGTACACTTGCATGGCTACCATAGCGGCAAAATCTATCGCGTTTTCGCTATTATCACAATCAATGGAAGCCAGTGGGTGACCGTCAGGTTCAACAACCAACAAGCACAGCTGTCGCTCCAAAGCCCTAACCACCATCATCTTACCGGCGATGAATTGCAGCGGCAGACAAAGCAATGCCCGATGGCCAGCACGCAGTTGCAGGAAATCGCAGGTCACTCGAGCCGAGGCCAACATACGCCGTTTCTCTATCCACATGGGCTTTGGAACGCCTGTGGAACCGCTGGTATGCACTAACACACAGTCGTTGTCGTCATACCATTCTTCCAGGAAACCGGAAACTTCCTTGTTGGCATTTTGTATGGAAAAAGTGGAAGGTATCACTACCATATATCTACAGCTAAAACTATTTGTTCACATAATCAACACCCACCTGCCTGTCTATGACATGCTATATGTATGTACCGACGAACCTTGGGCCGAAGGCAAATAATTGATGCCCCACCAGCAGACTTGCAGGAGGAGGAAACAACCCACGAGCAGCCAAAGTGCAAGGCTAGGACGATGGGATGGCATACGGCGATAATGAATATAAAGCAAATAGGCAAACCACGTGATGGCTGCCCAAGTCTCCTTTGGGTCCCATGACCAGTAGTGGCCCCAAGCCTCTTTTGCCCATAACGCACCGAAAAGCATTCCTACAGTGAGAAACGCCAAGCCTACATATACCAAATCATCTTGAGCATGCATCGAAGAGCCATAGGTGTCAATTGACTCTCCGTTCTTTCCGCTCTTATACAACAACCATAACGCCATCAGCATTGCAGCACCCAGCACAGCGTAGGCCATCATATAGACTATCACATGAGGAGCGAACCAAACACTTTGCAGAGCTGGCATCAGTGTCTTGTCGTGAATCTCGGGTTTAAAAAGATTCACACAAATAAACACCAAAGCCATCAGAGTGGAGAAGAACAGAATCCATTTGTATCGCCATCGAACATAAACGACAAGTCCCGCTAACGGCAAAAAGAACGAATACCAGAGGCGTGTCTCACCCATGGTGCGCAATGGCGGTCTCTCAAGTGACACCCAGATTGCCACGATAAAAGCAAAGAACACAGCCAACCCCACTGCGGTAACAACTCTTGCCAACAGTGCCTTTTCTTTCCATGCAAAGAATGCACCCACTACCCAAAGCAACACGGCCGGAATGGCAAACCAAACGAAATGAGTCCATGTAATCATATCTGTTCCATTTTGCGGTGATTAACTGTGTGACCCATAATAAACATCAGCACTGCGCCGATAAGCATCATGTAGATACCCACATAGACAAAAGGCAGCCAAGGGTCGCTGACAAGTTCCAGGATGCTTGTATTGCTACGCGCTCCCATTGAAGTATCGTAGCCATATTGGTATATTTTCCATCCCTCCACTTTTACTGGATGATTCACGTCGACAGTGGCCAGCAGATTATCACCAGACTGTGTAAGAATCTGAATTTCAGAAGCAAACCTCCTTGGCGAGCCATCGCTATAGGTTTCCATAATAAACTTTCGCAGTTCTATGGCTAAAGGCAATTGCACAACATTGTGCTCTTGGTCCATGGCTCGCCACTCTGGCTCCCCAACGGCAGTTATCATTTTCAGTCGCTGCATGTCTGCATTGCCCAAGGTGGCAGTGGTTATGGTGATAAAAAGACCCAGATGGAACAACATGGCAACCACTTTGCCTACAGACTTCATGTGAGCAAGGCTTTTCATCACGACCAATCCCAAGATGAGTGCCATATACACATAAATCAGCACAAAGGGCCAAAACGTCAGCATATTGTTCAACCAAGTACCGTTGACGGTCTGTCGTGTCAGTCCCATAATAACGGTGAGCAAAACGGCATAAGCCATCACAGGGACGGCGGCCTGGTAAGATGCAAGAAAGCGGAAAGCATACATCTTATGACGCAATATGTGCATCACCACGATGAATCCAACGAAGCATACCAGCACGATGACATTGACAGGCCATACCATCATGTCCCACTTGACTGGGCCGACACTCCATTCGAGCATCAATCCAGACACAATCAAGCCTGCCCCAATAGCAAAGCCTTCTTTCATGGTCCAAGGTTTATTCCACATCTCGTCTGTCTTTCTATAGTCAATCTATTGTAATCGTTTCAGAAAGCTTCTGTACTTCTGTTCCGCATAATGGTTATTATTTTTGCAAAAATACGATTTTTTTTTTAATTTCCACTTTTTTGGTAAAGAAAAGCGTTCTCCTGTACCGAAATACACACAAACGAGATTCCTTTGAGAAAGGAAAGAAACGGGGTGAAAACAAAATGTTTTGACTGCCAACTACAACAAACTGCCAAAACGATAATCTGTTTTGATGCCAGCCAAAGCAGATTTTTCAACCTCATAATGGTTTTTATTACGGGCCCTTGGATAATGTTGTTGGAAGCGTATCTATTCGTAAAGCATCATAGGATCTACCCTCGTCACTGTAAGGTAATAATAGCAACAGCCTAATGAAAGAAGGGACCAGACCAAAGAGATAGCCATTCCGATTGCAGAAAGCTTATAGTTTTTTATAATTGAATACCTGTGCTTCTCCTTATCATATCCTAGGGATGGACTATATTTAATAAAAAGTCCAAAAGCCTTGCATAAAGAGTCCATAAAAAATAGGATGTGAAGAACAGAAAGTGAAGAAACAAGCCAATCACCTTTCACAAACTCATATTCCCATTGAGTATGTTCTGCAAGGAGTGGTTTTTCACTTTCCAACATAAAATAAATCACAAAAAACTGAATGACCGAGAACAACAAGACCGAAGCCATTAGCCCATACCAGAAACTGCTCTTTCTTTTAACAAAGCTCATCAATATATAAGGAATACCAAGAAACATGAACTGAAAGACAAACAAAGCACTTATAGTTGTTGTTGATTTGCTGTCATGTTCCAAGCTCCACAATACAACAAAGAATCCGATGATATTCCCAAGCAATGCAAAGAATGACAACAATGCCATCAACCACTTGCTGCTCTTTTCAGCCCTTGCCAGTTCTTCGTCAGTACTCTTATCGTTTAGTTTCACCACTTTCTTGTCAAGATAGTAACTAACAATGAGCAACAACACACACAAACCCAATAGCAAAAAAATAGGCCACCCATAAAGACCGGCAAAAACTGCAACAACAATTATTGCAAGAATACATTGGAATGTATTAGGATGACTAACCATCAGGAAAAAAATGAACTTATCGAACATTTTACTTTCTTCGTTACTTTATAATTTCATCTATGTAATGTCCTATTAGAGATAAAGAAAGACGGAGCGCAGAGACGCTATCATGAACCGCTCCCCTTACTCAAAGACAACCAGTTCTCGTGGTAGTGCTATCACCTTCAGACGTTCATACCAGATGCGTGAGGAATTGGTGAAACGCCGTTGTGTATGGCCACTGATGATGTAATAGCTGGCAGAGTACACGTCAAGATGCTCCAGGAAAGCCTTCTTGATACGCGAGCATTTCTCATTGATGGCATTGTCAAGCGGGTTCATCAAATGTTCAACACTATCGATAATCCGCTCTTTGTCCATTGTTCTTGCTGTTGCCATGTAATAGCTCAACAATTCATCTCGGTATTCAGACAGATGCTTGAATTCGATTCCCTCTGGATGAGCAAGGAAAAGAAGATATACAGCCTTGTGTACGGGCTGTATGTCAATCTCTTTCCGAACATTCCCATCCAAGAAAAAGCGATAATCCTTAGTGATTACCAATGGGCACAGCCGTCCCTTGGCAGCCAACAAGCACAATTCCTCCAGCAATGGAACGCCTACGGATTGCAACACCAAATCCGTTCGTCCCATGGAAACCAGTTGGCCTACCAGTTGCTTCAGCTCTGCAGCCTTCTGTTCCGGTGGAATGTTCACCTCATTATTTATTGTATGAACAACTTCAGAATTCATCATTCTTCAGAAATAATATCGTTCATTTTCTTATTCAACCACATTCGCAACTTGCCGATTTGCGACATGGTCTCTCGCGGTTTGGTCTCATAAGGTTTCTCTTTGACGAGTTCCTCTTCTTTTGGAGATTCCAATTCGCTCTGTGTTCCCTGTTCAACAACTTCTTCAACATCTGGTTTCTCCTGAATAACAGCCTCAGATTCTTTCAAGGGCTTGTACAACTCTTGTATCATCTGTTCATAATACTCCTCGTCATCAACATGGCTCTTGCGTGTTTCCCGTGTGTCAGAATCGTTCTCCATATTGGCTGCCAGAATAATAACTTTTGCATCTTCCCCAAGAGAATCATCCGTTGAGGTACCCCATATCACATCAATATCAGAATCTAGCTGGTCAAAGAAATCATCTATGTCGCGCATCTCGGGAATCATGATGGGAGCCTCACTACTGGCATAGATATTGAAAAGAATACGCTTAGCCCTTCCGATATTGTTATCGTGAATAAGCTTGGAGTCAAGTGCATCGATGATTGCCTTCTCAACTCGATGTTCTCCCGATGCTCTTCCAATGGCCATAATGGCTCCGCCACCGTTTCGCATGGTTGTCTCCACATCGCGAAAGTCAAGATTTATATTCCCTTCAGAACTGATGGTAATAAGTTCGGAAATGCCCTTCACTGCATTTTTCAATACATTGTCGGCCTCCTTTAAAGCATCTTTCAAAGAGATTTCTGTATCGGAATAGATGTCACAAAGTCTTTCGTTATTCACAATCAGAATAGCATCCACATTCTCACGAAGTTCGTCAACACCTTTGAGAGCCTTGATGATTTTGCGCCTATGCTCGAAATAGAAGGGGATAGTAACCACACCAATGGTGAGCAAGCCGCGATCTTTTGCCAAACGGGCGACAACGGGAGCCGCGCCAGTACCTGTACCACCGCCCATTGTTGCCGTGACAAACACCATCTTTGTATGGTCGTCGAAAAGCCTTTCGATACTGTCGATGCTGTCTTCCGCCTCCTTTCTGCCAACCTCCGGCTTAGCGCCTGCTCCCAACCCTTCACCCAACTGGATTTTCACCGGTACAGGAGAAGCCGCCAAAGAGGCTGAATCGGTATTACAAACGGCAAACGAAACGCCTTGAATGCCCTCGTTGTACATATTATTGACCGCATTGCAGCCGCCACCACCTACACCTATCACTTTGATGATGTCCTGCATTTTGTCCTCTATCAACCCAAAATCCAGGATTTCAATACCTTTTTCGTCTCTTTCCATTTCAGTTTCTATATTTTTTCCGCAAAAATACGAAATATTGATCTAACATACAATTATTCGCAAGGCTTGCGAAAACAAAAATCTTGTCAGTGTATCTTCTAATCTCCCATATGGGTGTTCTTCACCACTACTGTCAGGTCATGAAGAGCTTTCAATGTGCATTCCCCATAGTCTTTACGGGTATTCAGCCATTTGTCAACAACCTTTACAAGTTTAACCTTTGCCTTTTTCATTTCGCCATATACCCTGCGATATTCTTTGATGTTCTCTTCGTCCATATACGATTTCATATCTTCCGAAGAATCTTCAATGTCGGAAAGATTCTCCACTGCCTTCAGGAATTCATTCTTGACTGCCACCAATCGACTTGCCGTGGCATTGCCTTTTCCCTGCAACATCCGTTTCAAATCTTCTACCCTGCACGAACAAATCTCATTCTTCGTACTCAACATTACAAGACCGGCAGCACTACCGCCAAACAACTCTGTCTGTACTACATAAGAACAGAATTCATTCAATGCCTGATGCAACTCGTTCCAAGCCAACGTTTCGTCTTTCATTTGCCCGTCTTTGCGCAGGAGTTCTTTTGTTTTTCCCACCATACGGAACAATTGAAAACGAAACAGCAGACTATTTTGTACCACCATTCCCATGGTCGATTCATCAGCATTTTCCTCAAAGAAACGCTCTATCTCGTTTAGCATAGAGTCGGCTTTTGCCGTATTCTGACGATTGTCGTTTGCATGAGTAGCAAGATAGCAGTCGGTCAATACCTTCTCACACCTGCCATGCCACGCCTGCTGTTTGTTGTAGTCGTCCAATACAGCCTCATCACCGCTGCATCCGAACTGCCAAAGGTTTTCCGCTACACTGACGAAGCGGTGGTTCAACGAATCTTTCACAGGGAACCAGCCAGCCAATTGATTATCTTCATCAACAGCCCATGTCAAAGAATCAGTCTGCGCCTCTGAGGAATCCTCCAGACCTGAGGTCTGCGAATGATTTGGTTGAGTACGCTCAGATTCCTGTTGATTGTTTTTGTTCACTCCCATGGAGCATGAAATCAACATGCCACATGCCATCAAGTAAAACACTATCTTGTTCATCTATGCAATCATTTGTTTAATTCTCACAGCCCTATGACCATGAAACCCTTCACATAAACGTATCCACCCTATGAGTACCAACTAAGTGACACCTATTATGATGGCTCGAAAAAAATCATTGATTTGTATGATGCAAAAATACGGTTTTTCAATAATCCATCCAAATAATTTATTAGTTTTTTTGTCTGTACATAAAGGACAGAAGGAACAATTACACGACAAAAGACAAAAAGAGGGTGTGCCTGGAATTGACACACCCCCAAAGGAGATAAAAGGAATAAATAATCAAATGACAAGTTCTGATGCTGAAATCCGCCATCAAAGCTCTATCAGCTTCCCTTTCGTCTTGGCTTCCTCAATCCACTTGGGAACAACCTCATTGAGGAACCTCTGCTTCTTGTCCTTCAGCTTTGGCATATCAAGGCCGATAGCAGCCTGAGCCTTCGCCTTGGTAGAATAGTCGGGTACAGGTATGTCGCCCACGATGCCATACTTGGCTGCAACGCGGGCAATCAGCAAGCGTGCTTGCTGCGCATAGTCAACAGAATGGGAGAGCAGTCGGGTAACTTCTTGTGGAGC
>CACZPU010000130.1 GCA_902783165.1 uncultured Prevotellaceae bacterium | reverse complement strand
GACAGCCACCGTCTGAACATTCTTTCCTCCAACAAAGAAGAATATCGCAACGGCAGCAATGATAACAACCAATAAGACTATCAATACCTGACGGTCAGATTTCTGGAGATAGAAAAATTCATTTATTCTCATAGAAGGACCTGCTCATGCAATTATAGAATAATGTTATATCAAATGTAATTGGTGCAAGAAAATGCCAAGGATACCAATCGGGCAGATATAGCGGACGGAAAAGAGAAACATCTGTAGCAGTTTTCCATGCAAGGCACCACCATTTGTTATTTCATCGTATACTATCTTTTTCGGAAGAATCCATCCCACATAAATGGCAGTGAAGAAACCTCCCGCCACAAGCAAAATGTTTGCAGTCAAATAATCAAAAAAATCAAACAATTGCATACCAAACAGACGGAGCTGTGGGACAGCATTCAAAGAAAGCGAACATAAAGTTCCTACCACCATGGCACACCCTGTAACCCAACGCGCAGCGACTTTTCTGTCAAGATGAAATTCTTCTGACACAAAGGCAGTAGGGGTTTCGTGCATGGAGATAATACTTGTCAAAGCCGCCAACAATAATAATAAATAGAATAGGACTTCCATGAAATATCCCAAAACAGGAACACCAGAAAATGCTTGTTGGAAAACATTTGGGAGTGTTATAAAAATCAAAGAAGGGCCACTGTCTGGATTAATACCTACCGAAAAGGCTGCAGGGAATATCATCAACCCTGCGAGAATTGCAATAAGTGTATCTATTCCTGCTATATGAAAAGCCGAGCGCGACAAATTCACCTGATTGTCAAAATAGGAAGCATAAGTCACCAAACATGCCATACCTGTACTGAGCGAGAAAAAAGTTTGTCCCATAGCATCCAGAAATGTTGAACTGCTAACCTTAGAGAAATCAGGCTTCAACAAGAACTCCACTCCCGCCCAAGAACCAGGAAGCATCAACGAACATACAACGATGATAAGCAACAGGACAAACAATACCGGCATCATGATTTTCGAAGTACGCTCTATTCCACGCTGAACTCCACGCACCACCACAAAATGAGTGATGATGATAAAAGCAATTGTCCATAGCACCGGTTTGAATGGATGGCTGGTGAATGAAACAAAAAATTGCTTGATATGTTCTGCATCACCACTCAGACAGCCAGCCAATGAGGCATAGACATATTGTACCGTCCAACCAGCCACCACACTATAGAACCCCATAATGAGAAAACCCGTAAGCACGCCTATGTATCCCACCATTTTCCAAGGCCATCCACCATAAGCACGCGATGCATTTGCCTTTGCCCTACGCCCTAAAATGAATTCACAAAGCATTGCTGGTACACCCAACAAGACGATGCAACACAAATAAATCAAGATAAATGCCGCACCACCATTCTGACCAGCCTCATAAGGAAAACGCCAAATATTGCCAAGACCCACTGCCGAACCGGCAGTTGCCAGAATGATTCCTATCCTCGATGAAAATATTCCTCGATGCTCCATATAATTAAACCCAGCCTATCTGATGCAGGAAAATAAAAAGAATGAACAGTGGACATATATATTTCACCACTACCAGAAATACCTTTAGAATAGTATAGTTTTGTGTCCCCCAATCGGTAATTTCATCATGAACAATCTTACGGTCCACATACCAGCCTACAAACAGGCAAGTAAAGAACCCACCCAAAGGAAGACAAAGGTTTGCTGTAAACCAGTCGAGAAAGGCGAACAAAGGCATACCAAACAATTGTGCCCAATCCCAATTGCCCAACGATAGCGAGCATACAGCGCCAACAACGACACACATTATCGAGACAAAGGCCGCCGCCTCACGCCTACCCAGTCGCAATTCCTCCGACAAGAACGATGTACTCACCTCATGAAGAGAGATTATCGACGTTAGTGAAGCTATGGCAAGCAGCAGATAGAATGCAATGGAAACAACATACTCCACCAAAGGTAAGCTTCCAAAAGCATGCTGGAACACATTGGGCAATGTTATGAATATCAAAGAAGGACCACTATCCGGCTGTACACCTACAGACAACGCGGCAGGAAACACTATCAGGCCCGAAAGGATTGCTACGAGCGTATCGATGCTGGCTATTTGAAATGCGGAATTAACCAAGTTTGTTTCACGCTTAAAATAACTGGCATAAGTGCACAAGCAACCCATGGCAATGCTCAGAGAATAGAAAGCCTGACCAAGGGCTTCGAGAAATGTTTTGCCTGTCACTTTACTAAAATCAGGCCGGAACAGAAACTCCACGCCTTTCCATGCATCAGGAAGCATTAACGAACATACCACAAGTATGAGCAATAGCACAAACAGCACAGGCATCATCACCTTGGAGGCACGCTCAATACCGTCTTGTATGCCACGCACAATCACCAAATGAGTTATGCCCACAAGCAACATCATCCATACGATTGGCTTGATGGGATGCGTAGAGAAGTCTGAAAAATACTGGCGGAAATCATCTGGTGTTCCATGCATATGACCCATGACTGATGCAAACACATATTGTAATGTCCAACCAGAAACCACGCCATAGTAGCCAATGATCAAGGCTGCGGTTAACACACCCATATATCCCACCAAGCGCCACAGCGTGCCATTGGACAATTTTGTGAAAGCACGTGCGGTATTCGACTGGGCATGCCTGCCGATGATGAACTCGCAGAGCATAACGGGAACACCCATCGCCATAATACATATTATATATATAATAATAAAGGCTGCACCACCATTCTGACCGGTCACATAAGGAAAGCGCCACACATTGCCCAATCCAACAGCACCGCCTGCAGTGGCAAGAATCACGCCCAATTTGGTACCGAAATTTCCTCTTTCGCGATAATCTTCCATATTAACATATCTTTGACAACAATAATTCTAAAAAAAGATGTACTTTTGCAACAAAATAGAAGATAATGCATCGGCTCAAACAACTATTGAAGAACTACCCGCTTTCGTCCATTTGCATCATTGCTGTTTGGATTGTTTGTCTGATGCCCGTTCCTGAAACGCCTCTCAAACATACAGCATTCATCGACAAGTGGACACACATTGGCATGTATGCAATACTCTGCCTCCTCATTTGGGTGGAATACTGGAAAAACCTATCCGAGAAAGAACGCCATTTCACCCTATCCACCCATGTTAAGAATCTACTCTTGTGTGGATGGCTTGCACCCATGTTGATGAGCGGACTAATAGAAATAATTCAGGAAAACTGCACTGGAGGCAATCGTAGTGGCGAATGGCTCGACTTCGCCGCCAACTGCACCGGAGCTACTCTAACGCTATGTGTCGGTATGCTTTGGGTATGGTGCCGCGCCAAACAATAAAAGGCATTGCCCTGAGATAACTATTATGGAAGCGCCGGTCACCCGTCACCTCATCACCGATGAAAACGGGTTTATCAAATTTTTCATCCTCATGTGATAATTCCACCTCGGCTATCACCAGCCCCGCATTGTCGCCATAGAACTCGTCCACTTCAAAGACGTGATTTCCGCAACGCACCAAATAGCGTGTTTTGTCTATGATGCCTGGATCGCACAGTTCCATCAGATGTTGAGCCTCTACGAGTGATATTTCCTTTTCAAACTCGTATCGGCTCAAACCACCATTTTTCGAAGGACCTTTGATGGTAAGGAATCCACGATTGTCTCGAATACGAACACGCACCGAACAAGTGTTACAACCAATATAACCTTGCTTGATACGACTGTTGCTTTCGGCCTGCTGCCGATAGCCTTCCCCACGCACCAAGAACTTTCGCTCTATTTCTATACCACTCATTGCCCTGCTTTCGGCTGTGAATCTACACACCAACGGCCATCAGATAAACGACAAGCACAATGGCCAAAACCACCAACACACCGAATATCCAATTGATGACTTTTTGGGCCTTTTTAGCCTCTTTCTCTTCATGGCGTGCACGCTGAACTTTTCTTTTCTTGCTCATAATTCAAAATATTATTTATGTGTTTATTCTTATTATATTTATATTCCTTATTATAATTGTCCAAACAGGAGGCCTTTTCCTATGCTACTCTTCGTCTGTAACAGGAAACTCCATGAGGTAGGCCTTGATGAAGCCATCAATCTTTCCATCCATAACACCGTCCACATCGGTGGTTTGATAGTTGGTTCGATGATCTTTCACCCGTCGGTCATCAAACACATAACTGCGTATCTGACTGCCCCACTCTATTTTCTTTTTGCCTGCCTCTATCTTAGCCTGCGCTTCCAAGCGCTTCTTCATGGCACGGTCGTATAATTGCGACTTCAACAACGTCATGGCACGCTCTTTGTTCTTGGGTTGGTCACGAGTCTCTGTGTTCTCAATGAGTATCTCCTCTTCCTCGCCTGTATCCGGATCGGTATACCAATAGCGCAGGCGAACACCCGACTCCACCTTGTTCACATTCTGACCTCCGGCACCAGAACTGCGGAAGGTATCCCACGACAGTTTAGCAGGATCAACATAAACCTCAATGGTATCGTCAACAAGAGGTGACACGAACACTGATGCAAAGCTGGTCATGCGCTTACCCTGGGCATTGAAAGGCGACACACGAACCAGTCGGTGAACACCATTCTCACTTTTCAGGAATCCATAGGCATACTCACCACCTTCTATTTCCATTGTCACGCTCTTGATGCCAGCCTCGTCTCCATCTTGCAAGTTGGATACTGTCACCTTATGTCCATGTGCCTCTGCCCAACGCATATACATACGCATCAGCATCGAAGCCCAGTCTTGACTCTCGGTTCCACCAGCTCCAGAGTTGATTTTCAACACGCAATCCATTGGATCCTCCTTCTGACGAAGCATGTTTTTCAACTCAAGGTCTTCAATGGCGGTTATCGCCTTTCTGTAGTCTTCGTCAACCTCTTCTTCGGAAACCATTTCCTCATGGAAAAAGTCAAAAGCCAACTGCAGTTCATCGGCATAGGTACGCACCTCTTTATAGCCATCAAGCCATCGCTTGATACCTTTCACTTTCTTCATTTGCAGTTGCGCACGTTTAGGGTCGTCCCAAAAGTCAGGGGCTTGAGTGCGCAAATCTTCTTCCTCGAATTCTATTTGTCTTTCATCTATTTTCAGATAGTGCTTCAACTTGTCTGCACGATCCAAAACATCTTTCAATTGGTCTTGTGTAATCATTCTGACTGAATAAATCGCTATTCCGAGCCACAAAGGTAGCAATTGTTTTCCTAACAGCAAAGCCATTATCAAGGAAACATGCCTACCAGACTCATTCCACGTACATTTCTTCTATCTGCTCCGCATAGTTTTTATTGAGAACTGCACGCTTAATCTTCAACGTGTTTGTAAGCTCTCCATCCTCCATTGTAAATGGTTTTGGCAGCAATTTGAAACGTTTGATTTTCTCATAGTTGGCCAGTTGTTGCTGAAGAGTCTCTATTCGCTCGGCAATCATTTGAATGATAAGAGGGTTGGCGCACAAATCCTCATTGCTCTTGAACGGGATATTGTTGCTCTTGGCAAAATCTTCAAGTTCCGGGAAAGACGGAACAATGAGAGCTGAAACGAATTTACGCTGGTCGGCAATCACAGCAATCTGCTCCACATATTTGTCAACCAACAGTCTCGACTCTATCATCTGTGGGGCAATGTATTTACCGTTACTCGTTTTGAACAATTCCTTAATACGTTCTTTCAAGAACAATTCTCCACCTTGAACATAGCCGGCATCACCCGTCTTGAAGAATCCGTCTTCGGTAAAACACTGTTTGTTCAGCGCATCACGCTTATAATAACCTTTAGTGATGGTCGGTCCTTTGAGGAGTATTTCGTCATTCTCGCCAATACGTATCTCAATGCCTTCAATGGGCTGTCCCACGCTGCCAATGGTATACGGTTCGCCTTTGTGGTCGCACGACACCGTGGCAAGACTCTCGGTAAGGCCATATCCAACAATCATACATATTCCAACAGAATGGGTGAATTCCTCCACCTCAGACGACACGTAAGAACCGGCAGTTGGGAAAATGTTGCCATGTTCCAATCCCAACTGTTTACGCACCAAAGAAAAAAGCGTCTTGTCGAAAGTCTCGTATTCAAGTTTCAGCGACAATGGAGGCCTTTTGCCCTTGCTCAAATATTCGGCATGGTATTTCCTGCCCACACTCAAGGCGCGCTTGAACAATTTGCGCTCCACGGCATTGGCCTTGTCGATTTTATCTTTTACGCCAATATACACCTTCTCCCAAAAGCGGGGAACGGCACACATGCATGTCGGATGCATCTCGCGCATCGACTGCTGGATTTCTTTGGGATAGGTATTAACGATGATTTCCGCGCCTTCGGTAAAACAAAGGAACAGCCATCCGCGTTCAAAAATATGCGTGATTGGAAGGAAATTCATCACACGGTCGTTCTCTCCAACTGGCACGCACTTGTCGTTTGCCTCGAAAGCGGCATGATACTGGCCGTAAGTGAGCATGACACCTTTCGACTCTCCTGTTGTTCCACTTGTATAGAGGATGTTTGCCAAATCGTCCCAATTGGCCTGACTCCAAAGCACCTCCACCTCGCTTTGCCTCGGGAAGTTGGCTCCCAGCTGCAAGAACTCATCGAAATAGATGGAGCTCGGATCGCCTTTTGCCAAGCGAACAGAGCGGTCGAAGACAATTATCTTTTCAAGAGAAGGGCATAAAGGCAGCACACGATGCGCCTTGTCATATTGTTCTTGTTCACCCACGAAAAGAAACCTTATTTCGGCATCGCCCACAATATGCTGTATCTGCTGCTCGCTGCTTGTGGCATAGAGAGGCACAGATACTGCACGAATGCCGAATGCTCCGAAGTCGGTATATAGCGACTGCACTGTGTTCTGCGAGAACACGCCCAGATTCTCATGCACCCGGACACCCAGATTCAGCATGGCATTGCTCACCTGTTTCACGTAGTTTGAGAACTCATTCCAGGAAACGGTTTTCCATTCCAGACTTCCGAACTCACGATAGTTCAGGGCTGTTTTCTCTCCGTATTTCTTCGCCTGCTCATGAATGAGCACCGAAAGGTGACTATTATTCTGCATACGCCATCATCTTTTATGTTATGCAAAGATAATAATAAAATCCGAACTAACGAAAAAAAATTTGAAAGAATTTGGTTTTTTAGCCGGAATGGTATGATTGGATAAAAATAAATGCATTATCTTTGCATGCGCATACACCCACTACTTAAAAATGAGAAGAAACAAAAACGGAGAAAAAGCGGTTGTCTCGGTGCTGCTCATGGTGAGCATCGGCCATTTGCTAAACGACATGTTCCAGTCGGTCATCCCATCTATCTATCCGATGATCAAGGAATCGTTAGGCTTGAGTTTCCTGCAAATAGGCGCCATTACGCTGGTCAACCAGCTCACTTCCTCACTTCTTCAACCATTGGTGGGTTATTATTCCGACAAGCACCCTCGCCCCTACGGACTGGTCCTTGGCATGTGCTTCACCTTGTCCGGGCTTCTGCTGCTCTCTGCCGCCAACAGCTTTTTCATGATTCTTGTAGCCGTAGCCCTTGTAGGCTGTGGCTCGTCGGTGCTTCACCCCGAGTCGTCGAAAGTGGCGCGCATGGCTTCTGGAGGCGCAAAAGGCATGGCGCAGTCGGTGTTTCAGGTAGGCGGGAACATCGGGCGCGCCATCGGTCCCATCATTGTGGCACTGTTCATCGTGCCCCACGGACAAGGTTCCATTCGCTGGCTGGGGCTTTTCGCTCTTGTTGCCATCTATCTGCTGACACGTATTGGCAAATGGTACCGTCACCAACTGGAACTTTACGGCAAAGGGAAATCCAAGTTCGACCTTCAGAACAGCAGCCATCTGTCTCGTCATCAAATCGTCATCGCTTTGCTGGTGCTGCTACTACTGATGTTCTCAAAAGACTTTTATATGGCGAACATACAGAGTTATCTCACCTTTTACATGATTGACAAATTCGGCATGTCGGTGCAGTCGTCCCAATATGTGCTGTTTGGTTTTCTCCTTGCATCGGCAATTGGACTCATTGTCGGAGGAGAAGTGGGCGACCGCTATGGGCGCAAATATGTCATCTGGGGCTCTATTCTCGGCGCAGCACCGTTTGCCATGCTGCTTCCCTATGCCAATCTCACATGGACCATCATACTGGCCGTTGTGGTGGGAATGATCATTTCGTCGGCCATGTCGGCCATACTGGTCTACGCCACTGAACTTTTGCCTGGCAATGTCGGGATGATTTCGGGTGCTTTCTTCGGACTTTCTTTCGGACTTGGCGGCATAGGTTCGGCCATTTTCGGATGGATAGCCGATGCTTATGACATCCAATTCGTGTTCCAAATCACGGCTTTCCTCCCGCTTATTGGCATCGTCACCTATTGGCTTCCCAACATCCGCGACTGATTGGGGCAAAAAGGGAAGCCCGACATGAACAAAGCCACTGGCCATCAACAACAAAAAACAAAACCATTTGTTTTGTTCTATGCTCGTTTATTTGTATCTTTGCAATAGAAATCGCGAACTTACTTCGTCTAGGCATAAAAAAAATAAAAACATTTATTTTGTTCTGCTCTCGACTATTTGTATCTTTGCTACCGAATACATCACGGAACACTCATGACGAATAACTTAGATTACAGATTCTATACAGAACAAGCTGTGGAACTGCTGAAACGGCTTATCGCCACACCAAGTGTGAGCCGACAGGAGGAGAAGGCCGCTGACGTGTTGGAACAAGCCATCAAAAGCTATGGATTCATGCCTCGGAGAGAAGGCAACAACCTTTGGGTGATGGATCCGCAGTATGATGAAAGTCGCCCCACCCTGCTGCTCAATGCCCATATCGACACCGTGAGAGCGGTGAATTCATGGACCAAAGACCCATTCTGCCCTACCACAGAAGGCGACAGGCTCTACGGACTGGGCAGCAACGACTGCGGCGGCGGGCTAGTGTCTTTGCTGCAAGTGTTCCGCATACTTGTGCAACCTGCGCAACCTTTGTCAGGAGAAGCCGGGCATGAAAGCTGGAAACAGCAACCCTATAACATCATTTATTTGGCTTCTGCTGAGGAAGAGGTGTCGGGAGTGAATGGCATCCGCCGTATCTTGCCACTTCTGCCCAAAATCGATGTTGCCATTGTGGGCGAGCCTACAGGCATGCAGCCTGCCATTGCAGAAAAAGGTTTAATGGTTCTTGACGTGAAGGCTCATGGGAAATCTGGCCATGCTGCCCGCAATGAGGGCGTGAATGCCATCTATGAAATACTCGACGACCTCAACTGGTTGCACAACCACAAGTTCAAGAAGGTAAGCGAGTTTCTGGGCGAGACACAAATGAATGTCACGATGATTCAGGCCGGCACACAGCACAACGTGATTCCCGACCACTGCGACATGGTGGTTGACATCCGGACCAACGAGTATTATGAGAACGAGTATGTGTTTGAATTCATCCGCAAGCATCTGAAGAGCGAAGTCACAGCCCGCTCGTTCCACCTCCACTCTTCTCACATAGACCCGCAACATCCCCTTGTAAGGCGTTGCGTAGATATGGGCATGCAGCCCTTCGGTTCTCCCACGCTTTCCGACCAAGCATTGATGCGGTTCCCTTCATTCAAGCTCGGTCCTGGCGAAAGCAGCCGCTCGCATTCGGCTGACGAATTCATCAAGATACCAGAGATTGAACACGCCATCGCCACTTACATCCAATTGTTGGACGGCATAACGTTCTAACACTTCATTCTAAGGAACAAAGCATCAGAGACGACAAAGAAACAAGTATTCGCTATTGCTATCTTCCCAGCCAAACTTCAGGATTAAGTTTGGTGGTTTGTCGATATAACTGGAACTGCAATGTCTGGTCGGAGCCTACCGAACCCAGTGTCTGGCGTGTGCTCACCTGCTGCCCAACATTCACGTTAACGGAAGCGAGGTTGCAATAAACAGAGATGTAGCTGCCATGGCGCACCATCACTACCTTGGTATTTCCGAAACCGAAGACACGGCTCACCACGCCATTGAAGATACAGCGCACCGATGCGCCTGGAGCACCCTTGATATTAATTCCCTTGCTGTCGAGCGTCACACCCCGTAGCCCCTCCACACAGTACTGACCGTAGTGGCGTACAATCTTGCCCGTCAATGGCATCGGCAGACGTCCCTTGTTATTAGCGAAGTTGCTGCTCAGTTTGCGGTCTTCCGTATTCATTTCGCGAACAGCCTCGTTTTCACGCTTTGCTTCAGCCACCTCTCTGTCGTGGCGGTTTCTGTCTACTTCAGCCTTACGCTCAGCCGCCTCACGCTCAGCCTGGGCAGCCAACGCCTCGCGCTCGGCTCTTTCTGCCTCTTCGGCACTCCTTTTCCGTGCTGCCTCACGCGCTTGTTCCTTCAACCGGCGCTCACGTTCGCGTGCTTCCTTCACACGAAGTTCGTTTTCTTTAGCCGCCCGCTCTGCTTCAGCCTTCTTGCGTGCCAGTTCCTCCTCACGTTTCTTCTTGGCAGCAGCAGCCTCGGCAGCTTTCCTACGCGCCTCCTCAGCAGCACGAATACGGGCTTTAGCCACTTCTTCTGCCACCAACCTGTCTATTTGGGCATTCAACTCCTGGTCTTTCTTACGCTGATCGTCAATGATTCCCTGGATGGTTTTCTGCTGGCGCTGCAAGTCGGTCACCATTTTCTTCTGTTCCTGCTGTTTGTCTTGCAAGGCCACCTGTTCCTTCTTTCCCTTGTACAACAGACTGTTCTTCTCCTTTTTCACACGTTCCAGTTCCTGATGTTTGGAGACAATCTGCTCTTGCTTCTGCTTCACTTGTTCGCCCTGTGCACGTTGATAAGAGCCGTATGCCCGCACAAATCGCAAGCGGCGGTACATCTGTGTCAGGCTCTTGGCAGAGAAGATGAACATCAATTCATCTTGAATGTTCCGATGACGAGCCATATAGCGAAGCGATTTGACATATTTCTGTTTGCGGTCGCTCAGTTGTTGCTCGAGTGTGGCAAGCTGAGTCTTCAACAAGTCAATATTACCGTCTATATGCGTGATGTCTTTCTCAATGTCGTTGATGGAACGCTGGTGCTGCTCTATCTCACTGTTGATGACGAAAAGGTTGTCGAGACGCTTCTTCACATCAGCCTTGTTGGCCTGCAGCAACCGCTCCTGCTCCTTGATTTTCTTTTGGATGGCGGCACGTTGGTTTCTCAACCCCCGTATTTCGGCTGTGCTGACATTTGCACTCGACTTGCTTGTTGTCGTCTTGGCTGTAGAGCTCCTTTTGGTTTGAGTTTTCTTTGTGGTTGTAGAAACTGATTTCTTGACCGTTGAACTCTTGGCGGCCGGCTTCCGCTGCTGAACAGCCGAAGTGGCGGCCTTCCTTTTTGTAGTGGTAGTGGTCTTTTTCTGTGCACCAATCATCAGTGTACAGACAAGCGCCAGGAGTATGGTCAAAAATCTCTTCATCAGATATTTCTACAAAAAACGGTCAGTTTCTGTTGCCCTAAGGTGATGTTTGTCAGAGGCTCATCAGCTTCTTCAACGCCTCTTCAGGCTTCACTTCTTTGTATTTTTTTGAAAGATTGGTTCGTGCATCCCATTTTTCGTCAGTATTCACGCCACGCAAATGGATGCTCATCTTCATCTGTCTCGGCTTCTTGGTGGCCGAAGTATTCATGTCGAGCACCAAGTCGGAAGGGAACTGTTTCACGCCTACCGACTTGAAATCATCGTAAGTACAAGTCACTTTTGTAGCACCGTGCTGACGGCTGCTGTATGTTACATCCACCTGACGAATCAATCCCAAGACATTGTCTACATGCCATTGATAGTTCATGTTGTCACGAAGCAGGCTCACCATGGAATTTGCCGTGCCCTCGTTCATCGTCACTTCAAAGTTCTTCAATGCCGCATTGTCTATCTTTGCACTGCCGGGCATATACAACTGGTTCCAGAACAGCGCCTGCAATGCATAGAAATCGAGGCCGTTGTTCTTCAGGAAGTCTATCTGGTTGTAATCTCCCTTGATGTATTCTGTATGAATACGGTCGACAATCATTACATAGTCTTTGGTGAACTCAAGTCGTCCAGCCTCCATGCCCAGCAGAGGGACATTGAGTTGGATGCGTATCACATCGTCGCGACGCATTTGCAAACGGCCGCTTACAGAGATATCCTTTTTGTCCGACTTGAGATTGAAGTCGATTTTCGAAGTGATGCACTTGTTATAGACTGCATTGTCGGCCACCTTTTTAACGAACTGCTGTTGCAACAGCTGCCGTTGCTGCTCCTTGTTGTTCTTGTCGGATTGACTGCCAGCTGTCTGCGACGGCACAGCAACGGTCTTGTCTTCTTTTACGAGCGCTTTCTTAGACCTACAGGAAGACAACGTGACAGTGACGACCAAAGTAACGGCCAGTGCAAAAACAACTTTATTTACTAATGTATTGACGTTATTCCTCATTTGAAAAGCTTAATTTTTAAATATGGCAACAAAGGTACAAATAAAAATTGTAATAGAAACTTTTATGCTCGTTTTTTTGCATTCGGCGTGCAAAACAAGAGATTACGGCAAGCAATACTGCAATGAATTTATTTTACACCAAAGGCCATGGTTTTCAAAACCTAATCTTTTGGCTTTCAAAAAGTGATGTTTTGAGCTTCAAAAGATATGGTTTTGGGCTTCAAAAAGTAATCTTTTGGAAGGCAAAAAGTAAGGTCTTTGTATCCGCTTGACTATCAAACATTTACAAAGGTGTCAATTATCAGCTGACTGTTTGTGTGGCACTTTGAATTTGTTTTACAAAATTGAAAGGATTGAGCCTTTGTGACTTTACATTGGAAAGTAGTCTGCAACACAAGGAGAGATTGTCCGAGGAGCATCACAAACCTCTTATATTCTCTCATACAGCTATCTGGAACTATTATTTCTTAATATAGCGTTTCTGCTTGATTTTGCGAAATAGCAGCTTGCTGTTGTTTCCGGCATCGGCTGATTTCTGCCAAAACTCCAAGGCTTTCGGTATATCGCCATACATGGCATAGATGTCGCCGGCATGTTCGTAGAGCACACTGCTGGGCAAGGAGTCGTTTTGGAGTGTCTGGTCGATATAGTTTTTAGCATCCTCGTAGCGTTCGAGCTTGAACATAATCCAGGCGTAGGTGTCAAGAAAAGTGGCATTGTTCGGCTCAGCCTTGATGGTGCGCAGGCTCATTTGCTCAGCCTTTTCAAGGTCGAGATCCATTTCGCTCAAGTAATAGGCATAATTGTTGAGGGAGCCTACGTTGTCGGGCTTGTATTGCAGACTGCTGTCGTAGGCGGCGAAAGCCTCCTCAATGCGCCCTTTCTCGTGCAACAAATCGCCCATGATGGCATAAAAGTCGGACACAATGTCCTTGTTGCTCTTTTCGTTGATTTGAGCCACGCCGCGTCGGAAGGCATCCAAGGCTTCGTCACGTTTGTCTTGTTGAGAGTAGGCCATGCCGAGAAAGTAATAGAATGGCATCTCTTCGGGATTGTATTGGGTGGCGGGTATGCAGAGGCTTATCACCCTGTCGAAATCCTTCTCGTCCCAAGCGGTCTGCACCAACTGCATGCGCACGGCGGCATTGTCGGGCGAAATGGCCATTGCCTGCTCCAGCACGTGGTTGATACTGTCTTTCGGCATCTTCTTCAATGTCATGTATGCTGCAAAGAGTTCATACATATCGGAGTTTTTCTGCGGTTTCGACAGCATGCGCTTGAAGAGTCCTATCACCTGCGAACTGTCGGCTCCCTGCGCCTCGTTGTCGCTGACGACTCTCCGCATAAGAGTTAGCTTGGTTGGCGATGGTGTGGAGGGGCTGATGAGCAACTGCTCTTGGATGTCGTTGGCCAGCGAGTCGGCTCCCGTCATACGGTGGTAATCAATCATCGACATCTTGGCCGAGAGGTTGTCGGGTTCCTCTTTCAACACCAACTCATATTCGGCAAGGGCTTCATCATCGCGATTGTTCTGCAACAGCCAATTGCCTTTCATGATGTGATAGTTCATGTCGCTGGGATGACTTTCCGATAGGTCTTTCAGCACTTTAAACTCAGCCTTCTTGTCGCCCATCAAGGCATACACTTGCATTTTGGAGAGGGCGGTCTGCTCGTTGCTACCATCCACCTGCTCTATGCGTTCTATGGTGTTGAGCAATTGGGGATAATTGCGCTGGGCATTGTACAAATTGAGCAGATAGGCCAGCACGTCCGACCGTTTGCGGTCGTTGGAATAGAGTTGCTCATAAGCTTTGATGGCCTTGTCGGTCTGCTTTGTGTTAGCTAAAGCTGCCGCGAGCCGCTCCAAATAGGTGTCGCTGGCAGGATTCAGTTTGGCAGCTCGCTCCATGCATACCAACGCCATTGAATCGTTGTCCAGTTCTGAATAATAGGCAGCTTGCATGAAATAGACCTCTGCGGCATGAGGATCAATGGTCAGGCAATGGCTCAACAAGTCGAAGGCTGCATCGAAATTGCCCTTGGTCTGCTGGTTGACTGCCTCGTAAAAGAAGTATTTCAGGCGTTGGGCATCATTGGATGAGAGTTCGGGATGCACTGGCCGCTGCGTCGTGTGCCCAGGCTTCACTGCCGAAGACGACACACACGAGCAAACAACCGAAAGGCACACACATGCTGCAATGACAACACTTGCCAAGGAGCACCACCTTTTTATGTCACAAACCGCTCTCATCACAGAAAACACGTTTTATGTTATTTCAAACCCGTATGACCATAGCCACCGGCTCCACGCTCGGTTTCATCGAGCTCTTCAACCACAACAAAATCGCCCTGCTCATGACGGGCAATCACCATCTGGGCAATACGCTCACCGTCGTTCACCACAAAATCGTCTTGCGAAAGATTGATGAGACACACGCCCACCTCGCCACGATAGTCTGCATCGATGGTTCCAGGCGTATTCAGCACTGTGATGCCATGCTTCAAGGCTAGTCCGCTGCGCGGTCTGATTTGTGCCTCATAGCCTTCGGGGAGGGCAATGAACAGTCCTGTCTTAAACAGCCTTCGCTCCATGGGATGGAGCACAACGGGTTCGTCGATGTTTGCTCGCAAGTCCATTCCTGCACTCTGCGGTGTAGCATAAGCTGGCAACTGCTGATGCCCTTTGTTTACGACCTTTATCTTTATCATAGTGTTCAGCTTGAAAACAAATTTGTTGCAAAAGTAATATAAATAAATGAAGAACGGGGAATGAAAAACAAAGAATTATAATAACCTTGATAATTTTTCAACTTTTTAATCTTTTCTCTTCACGTGAAAAAACATTCCTTAGCCTTTTTCCCAGTCACCCTGACTATCCATATGCTGGCTTCGTAGAGCAGCCAGATGGGCAGTGAGACGATGAGCAATGTGAACACGTCTTGTGTAGGGGTGATGATGGCAGCCACAATCAGGATGACCACCACCGCATGACGGCGGTATTGCGACATCATATGCGGCTTCAGTATGCCAGTTTGTGCAAGCAACCAGCAGACCACAGGCACCTCAAAGACTATTCCCAACGCCAACGTGAGCGACAACATGGTGTCTATATACGACTGGATGGTTATCAGATTCTGAAGATCTGCGCTCACCTGATAGGTTCCGAGGAAACGGAATGTCAGCGGAAAGACAACAAAATAGCTGAACAACAAGCCCAAAACAAACATGGCAGAGCCACCTGTCACTGCACGGTAAAGGCCATGCCGCTCGTTCTCATAGAGGGCAGGCAAGATGAAACATAGCAACTGATAAATGGTATAGGGTGCAGAAACCAGCAAACCCACAAAGAACGAGGCCTTGATATGGAGCATGAACTGCTGAGCCAGTCCTGTATTGATAATCTGAACGGCAAATTTGTCCAAACCAGAACCCGACAACTGCCTGCTGACCGACTCCAACCAACGATACGTAATAAAATCGGAGTCACGGGGAGCCAATATGATTTCGAACACCTTTTCCTTGAAGAAGAATGCTACAATCGAACACAACAACCACACCACAACGATGCGAATGATGAAAGCCCGCAACACATCGAGATGCTCCCAGAAAGACATCTGCTGGCTATCGCTGCTTTTCTGCATCTTTCAAATCATCTGCCGCAGGGGCTCTCTTCACATCCGATTTGTTCTCATCGTCGTCAAGACTCACGTCGTTCATGCCGTCCTTGAAACTCTTCACGCCTTTTCCCAAGCCCTTCATCAATTCGGGAATCTTCTTGCCGCCAAAAAGCAACAAAATAATCAACGCGATAATTAAGATTTCTTGTGTTCCTAAACCAAACATCTTTATAATCCTTTATCTGTTATACAATGTTTAACGACAGCAACTGATGCTACCACGTTGCAAAAATAAACAAAATAATTCATATTACTCTCATGATTTGTCAACTATTTATTTTTTTTTAGTCAGAAAAGACGAAACATTTTTCGCGTCTTCATGAAGGAAACAAAAGGCGTTGGCATATAACAAAAAAAACGGAGGTTTGTTTGGTGAATTGCAAAGAAAGCCGTAACTTTGCACCCGAATTGGTGATACATCGGCGTTCCGCCGGAGTAGAAAGGGAATCAGGAGAAGCCTGAGCAGTGCCCGCTACTGTAGTCTCCATTATGAAAAGTCCATAGACAGCCACTGTCAACAGGTCTGCCAAGCACCACTATCAAGCATGGCAAGACGACGGGAAGGCGGATTTTTCGGAGAAAGCCAGGAAACCTGCCATTTCACAAAAAAGCCAAAGCGACAGCCTCGGGAATAAGGTTCGCGGCGGGAAAGCAACATTTGCAAACCTATCGTTCAACTTGTCTGAGAGACAAAAGAGCACAGCACAGAGTGACACTAGAAGACAAACTCTGTTATCTTATACGCTCTGCTAATCAACAACATGAAGAAAACAACTCTCTCTCTTAAAAATAATTGTTGTGTATGGGCAATCCTTTTGTCCGTCATGGGATGGGAGACCGCCTTTTCACAATCAAGAAACGACAAGCACGTGCAACTCGACGAAGTGGTTGTAACAGGAACAGGAACAGAGCATCTTCTGAAAAACGCTCCTGTGCAGACAGAGGTAATCAGCGGCAAGACATTGCGCCACTTTGCAGGCAAGAGCATCCAAGAGATGCTAGGCATGCTTACCTCTTCGTTCGACTTCAACGAAGACGACATGGGCAGCCAGATACAGATGAACGGATTGGGCAACAACTACATACTGATACTCATCGACGGCAAACGCATTCACGGTGATGTGGGCGGTCAAAACGACTTAGGACTGATTGACCCGCAAAACATCGAGAAGATAGAAATCGTAAAAGGCGCATCAAGCGCACTTTATGGCAGCGATGCCATTGCCGGCGTGGTGAACATCATAACCAAGAAACACGACCAAGAAGGATTGCTCTTGGAAAACACTTCTCGCATAGGCAGTTACGGAGATATTCGGCAACACAACGGCATAGGGTTCAGTTTCGGCAAATGGAGCAGCTACACCAATTTCCAGCTGCAGCATTCTGACGGATGGCAGAACACAGCTACAGAATACACCATGGGCACCGAAACGCCTATTCTCGATTCGCGAAACAAAACCACCAATCGACATACCAATTGGCAAGTAGCAGAACGATTGGTCTACACACCTATCAAGAATGTTGAACTTTATGCCGAAGGGAGCGTCTATTGGAAACGAATCTATCGGCCATGCGGCAAATATGCCCACTATGATGTGTACACCTACGATTTGGAATACCATAATAGTTCGGCAGCCATCGGTGGAAAATGGAGACTGAACAAAACAGATGTCATCACACTTGATGTGGATTGGAACAGACACGCCTACTATTACTATTTTACAGCCAACACGCTGGTTGAAGACTATGAGAAGAGTAAAGGCACCATCTACTACCCCTATTTCCCTTATCTGCCCGACCAAACAGAGCTACAAAGTGACCAACAGCGCACCATGGTGAATCTGAAAGGTATATTCAAACTGCCATACGGGAACCAACTTAGTGCCGGTATAGAATACCGTTACGACTGGTTGGAATCGCCTACTCGTGTGGCTGGAGGAACGGTTCACGACAACAACGAAGCCATTTATGTGCAAGATGAGTTCGACATGATCAACAACTTGCAAATCACAGCTGGTCTGCGACTCAACCACAACGACGAATTCGGTTTCCGGTTCACACCGAAAGTATCAGCCATGTACCGCCTTGGCAACCCTGTCCGACTAAGAGCCACATGGAGCCAAGGATTCAAGACGCCGACAACCAAAGAGCTCTATTACCGTTACGTACGACAAATGAACGGCACATACTTGTATTTGGGCAACCTGGATCTCACTCCACAAACCAGCAATTACTATTCTTTGGGAGGAGAATACACATGGAACGGCTTGTCGGTTACGCTGACGGGCTATTACAACCAAGTAAAAGACATGATTGCACTGGTTACAATCCCCAACTATCAGGCACCCGAAGAATATATTGTACAATACGACCCATTGAAGACTCGCCAATATCAGAACATTGAAGATGCAAAGACCTATGGCTTGGATATGAGCATACAATATGCATGGAAAGAAGTCTCCGTAGGTCTGGGCTACAGCTATCTGGACACCAAAGCAAACAGTTACGACACCAATCACGAACGGATGCACGAGGTAATCATCGACGGCATGGCACACCACAAAGCCAACGCCTTTGCCACATGGAGCCATCTGTTCCGCCAAAAATACCGTCTGGGCATAGGCATTTATGGGAAGATGTCAACAAAACGCTATTATCAAATAAACGGTAACGGCAAGGGTTACCAAATATGGCGACTCGCAACCACACACGATTTTGGAAAAAACAAAGCGCTGAACTACCGTTTAGAAGCAGGCATCGACAACATTTTCAACTACCGTGACACAACGCCTCATGGTCTCCATTTGGGAACAACCACTCCAGGCACCACTCTCTATGCCACGTTCTCCATCCGCTTTGCCAAAGGAAAGAAGACTAATAACAAATTCAATACTAATTTAAATCAACGTAATTATGAAGAAAATTAATTTATTGATGATTGCCATGATGGCTATTATCTGCACCATGAGTTTCACAGCATGCAGCAGTGACGATGATGAAACGAACAACTATCTGATTTATCAGAAAGCAGTGAACCAAACCGTAAAGACACAGAAACATAACAGCAAGGCCATCCTATTGGTTGCCTTCGGCTCAACATGGCAGCAGGCATACAATGCTTTCGACACCACTGTAGAAGCATACAAACAAGCTTTCCCAGGCTACGACGTGTTCCTCTCGTTCTCGTCTGCCATCTGCATCAACCGCGCAGCCGCCGGTGAGAATGTAGCACCACGCAACTTCTATGCTCCCCCCTTCTGGCTTACAGCATTTGCTCAGGATGGAGTGAAATATAATGAAATCGTTGTGCAATCACTCCAAGTGATTCCCGGCGAGGAATACACTCGCGTCATCAACTACATCAAAGACTTTGCCAACAACAGCAATGGCGACATTGATGACAAGTATCTTGCAAATGTAACATTGAAGCTGGGTGTGCCTCTACTTCAAGATGCAGAAAACGACGTGAATGCCGTGGCAACAGCACTCAACAACCTTTACAAAGCACAGGCCACCGAAGGTGTTGTGGCTTTCATGGGCCATGGCAATCCCGACAAATATGACACATACAAGGCCAACATACGCTATACACAACTTGAAGATGCTCTGCAGAACTACAATAGCAACTACTTCGTAGGAACGGTAGACATGATGGAAAACTTCAAGACTCATGTGCTGGCCCGCATGCAGTCAAAGGGCATCATGAATGGCAAAGTGTATTGCCACCCACTGATGTCTATCGATGGTGACCATGGGCACAACGACATGGCTGGTGACGATGATGACAATTGGGACGGCAAGAAGTTCACACCCAACGATGAAGGCGAAGTGGAAGACACCAGTTGGAAAATGTTTTTCCAGCATTCGGGCTACACCTGTGACAACTCCACTATGATAGAGAAAGGTCTGCTCGAACTTCCCACCGTGCGCCAGATTTGGATGAACCACACACGTGATGCCATCAATGGTGAAGCTCTCGACTTCTACCATTCTAAGAATCCTGAGTGATAAATATATTCGGTGCTTCCGAGTATGATACTACAGCCCATAGGACATCGTTCTAAAGGCTGTAGTATTTCACCCATAGCTTGTCAAACATAACAAAGATGATTAATAGAATCCAGATAATCCTCTTGCTGCTTGCCATACAAGTTGGCTATGCTGCAGCACAGAAGCATATCAAAGACTCGGTGATGCTCGACAATGTGACCGTTATCGGCAAGAGCAAAACCCAAAGGCTACGTGAAAGCGTGCTTTCTGTGAATGCCATTGATATCCGCTCTGTGATTAGCAGCATCAGTTCGCTCAACTCCATTGTTGACCGCACGGCCGGCGTGAAGGTGCGTGAAGAAGGCGGTGTGGGCTCCGATTTCGATTTATCGATACACGGCATGTCAGGCAATTCGGTGCGCTACTTCTTGGACGGTGTTCCACTCGACACAAAGGGTTCGGGTGTTTCATTGGCCAATCTGCCCGTGAGTCTGATAGACCATATCGAGATATACAAAGGAGTGGTTCCCACTTGGCTTAGCGGCGATGCCCTGGGTGGAGCGGTGAACATCGTTACCAACCGCAGGCACACTAATTATCTGGATGTATCATACGGAATAGGTTCCTATCACACCCACAAGGGTGATCTTAACGGACAATATGTACTGAAGAACGGACTGACCATCCGCCCGACACTCGGTGTCAGCTATTCGAAAAACGACTATTTGATGAAAGGAGTGGAAGTGTGGGATGAGGAAAGCCGTGAGTATGTTCTGGCAGACCGAAGACGATTCCACGATAGCTATTTCTCACTTATCGGTCAGATGGAAGTGGGGTTTACCGACAAATGGTGGGCTGACGAGTTTTTTGTGAGTGCATCATACAACAAAGTGAACAAGGAAATCCAGACCGGACAGATACAAACCAAGGTGGTGGGCGAGGCAGAGAGGCACTCAGACTCTTGGAGCATTTCTGCCAACTATCAGAAACAGCATTTCCTATTGAAGGATTTGGCCGCCAGCCTCTCTTTGTCGCATACTTGGGACCACTCACAAACCGTTGACACAGTATTCAGAAAATACAATTGGGATGGGGAGTTCATCAAGAGTTCACGCAATGAAATTACCGGTCGTGCACGTTCGCTCCGCCATTACAAGCGTCCGCTTACCATTGGAAGAGCCGATTTAAAGTATAGGCTGAGCGACAATCATTTGCTGAACCTGAGCTACATTATCAATCGTACGGGAAATAACCGCTGGGACGATGTGGAGAAAGGGTTCGAACCTGCCAACGATGTTCTTGCAAAGCACATCATCGGACTCTCCTATAACCAATCGCTATTCAATGGAATACTGAACAACACCTTCTTCCTAAAAGATTACATAAACCACGTAAGTATTCATCAGACAGACATTCCTACTGTTACTGGTTCGCGCGATGTGCAAGGTTCTTCAACAAGCAATTACTGGGGCGGCGGAGTCGGCATTAAGTTGCAACCAATAGAACAAGTGGCACTGAAAGCAAGCTATGAACACAGCGTCAGGCTGCCATTGGCCCGCGAGTTGCTTGGCAATGGTACAACAATCTATGCCAACGTGACCCTGGAACCAGAAAAGAGCGAGAACTTCAATCTGGGTCTGTTTGGCACACTGAAGAACGCAGACCATGCCCTATCGTACGAAGTAAACGGCTTTTTACGCCGTGTGGACAATTACATACAACCGCAAGTATCGGAAAAGGAAGGTATGATGCAGTATGTTAACGTACCTGCTGTTCACATCAAAGGTGTGGAAGGTGAGCTACGCTACGATTGGCAGCAACAGTTGCAGGTGATTGGCAACGTGACGTGGCAGGATGCTCGCGACAGGATGAGATACAAGGCTGATGGAAAACAATCAGTCACATTCAACAACCATGTGCCCAACCGCCCTTGGTTCTATGCATCGGCAGAGGTTCGTTATGATGCGGCCAAGCACCTCGCAAAGCTCTTGCCGCAAACATCTCACCTTTACTTCGGTATTGACTACCAATGGGTGCATTGGTTCTTCCTATCATGGGAAGGTTATGGTGCTCTTGAGACAAAGGCCAGGATTCCAGAGAAGAACATTTTCGGGGCTAACATCACTTATTCATGGCACAAAGACCGTTACAATGTGTCGCTCGACTGCCAGAACCTGTTCGATGCAACAGTCTACGACAACTATAAGTTGCAGAAACCTGGACGCATGCTATTCGCAAAATTCAGAATATTTTTACATTAATATTATACTCTTAAACTTAGAAACATGAAGAAACTTAGAATCTATCTCTTTCTGCTGGTGACCATCATGGCTTCCAGTACAAAGGCTGAAGGTGTCAAGTATCTGATTTTCAACAACGATGGCGAAGAAAGTGTCATCGCATTAGCTGACGAACCAGAGATGACCATCAGCGATGGTATCCTAAAACTGACTGTGCTTGGAGAGGAGAAGCTCTCGGTAGAACTCAGCGAGGGATTGTCTTACAAGTTCTCAGAAACCGTACCTACCAGTATTCAGAAAGTACTTGACGAAGAAAGCACTCGTTTGCAATCGGGCCATGTTTATTTTGTCAATTCCCAAAAGGGTGAGGTGGTACGTGTGTTTAATACCAGAGGACAGCTGTTGGCAACACAGCGTGTTGGCGAAGATGGAACTGCCGATGTCAATCTGACTTCATTAAGCAAAGGCATTCTGATTGTAAAGTCTTCAAAGACAAGTATTAAAGTCATGAACAAATGATAAAGAAAACAACAAAAATAAATAAAATGGTTATGAAAAGATTTATACTTACATTCGTAGCAGCCATGACCATGTGCCTTACTTTGAGTGCACAGCAGTATGTCATGAAAATCACAAAGGCAGACGGAACTGTGGTGGAGTTGAACGCTGATGAAATCACAAACGTCTCTTTTGTCAATATCGCAGAGCCAATTGTTCTGGCACCTCACCACTTCGATCTCACTGTCACAGTTGGCAAGCAAGGCGGTATGGGACGCGATGTAACAACTATAGTTCAGAGCCGCGACAGATTGGATTCTGGTGCTGAAGTAGATTTTAAAAATGTCGGTGCAGAAATCAACACCACCTACACCATGGAGTCTATTGTACGTGGCAAGTTCTATTATCAAGTGCCAGTCAGCGAAGACCGTTTTGTGAAACTCCAGTTCAAGGACAATCAGATGAAAGTGGTACAGGCACAGCCATTCCGCGAGAATACTTACAACTGCCGTCAGTACACCCACACTTGGCTAAATGACAACACTCTCCTCATTATGGCTGCCAATGGTGACAAGAATGCTATCATTTGGACAAAGCTCAACACCGACGACATGAGTATCATCAGTGAAGGCACACTCGGCATCAGTCTTGCCAGCGGAGGATGGGATAGTTTCACCACCAGTGGTGTTCTCACCTATCGTAAGAGCGACAACAAACTGTTCTATTTCTATTACAACAAAAAAGGAACAGGCCGCAAGGCTACCAAAGAAGACAAGTTCCACGTAGCCGTAATCAATGCAGAAACCATGGCAGTAGAACAAGACAACCTTAGCCCCTTCGCTGCTGAGACAGCAGGTTCAGCTTATGGAGAACTACTTCAGCAGACCACATTCTTCGACGAGCAGGATAATCTCTATATTGCTGCTTTCAGCGACACCTCCATTGGCGAAGAGGGCAAATTGCTCCGCATCAAGAAAGGCGAATTCAACATCGATGCCGATTTCAATGGCTTCCCCAACTCCGACGGCAAGTTGCTAACCACTCAGTATTTAGGCAACGGCAAAGTGTTCTGCTACTCACGTCACGATGACAGCACGCTCGGAACCACCATCGACAGTTATGCTCACTATTATAGCATTGTTGACCTGAAAGCCAATACCCGCACCCGCATGGCATTCAATGGTACAGACATCCCCTATAGCAGTGGCAGATTCTCACAACGTTCTGCCTTTGATGCTGGCGAAAATAAAGTTTACTTCGGTGTGAACACAGAAACCGCACAGCCTCAGATTTATGTCTATGATGTAAAAACTGGTAATGTCAGTGAAGGCATCAAGGTTGCCGAAGGTTACTACTTCGAACAAATCCGCCTGTTGGAAGACGACAAATAAATACAAAAAACCATGTGATGTAGAATTCTATTCTCTCACAACCCTCCCATATTCCTGTGCATGACTATTCGTGCACAGGAATTGTAATTAAAGAAACGTCTAAAAAATAACAATTATTAGGTATTGCACCATCAGATGAAAGTCAGTACCTTTGCACCTAAATAACAACTATCCATTATGAGAAATATTATTCTCCTTCTGATGATGGTTTGTGCCATGGCAACCACTGCACAAACAAGCGACAAGCACAAGAAGGCTGTTCTATTGGTTCACTATGGAACCAACAATGACCAAAGCCGTGCCAAAACCATCGATGTGATAAACCAAAAGATGGCAGAGGCCATGCCGCAAACTGTTGTATGCGAAGCTTATTCGTCAAAGATGGTTATTGCCTCGCTAAAAAAAAGAGGGATACAAAAGAATACCATATCCGAAGCATTGCGCCAACTCTATGCTAAAGGCTGCACAGACATCATCATACAAAGCACTCATCTGCTGCCTGGCGTGATGCAAGAAATCATTGAAAAAGAAGCGGACAAGGTTCGTTTCCTCTTCGATACCATCCAAGTGAACAAACCGCTATTGTGGAATGCAGACGATGCATGCCAGCTCGCCTCACTATTAGCCAAGCATATCAATGCTAAAAAGGACGAGCAAGTGGTTCTTGTGGGACATGGCACCCCTGGACCAGCCAATGCCATGTACACCTTGCTCAACTATGCCTTGCACGAGCAGGGCTTCACGAACTATCATGTTGCCACCATTGAGGGTTATCCCACTTTGGCACATGTCAAGAAGATGCTTCAAGAAAACAAGAAACCAAAAGTAAAGAAGGCAAAGCATGTAATTCTTTATCCATTACTTTACATTGCTGGCAACCACGCCACAGAAGATATTGAAGGCGAATGGAAGCAAGAACTGGAAAAAGAAGGCTACAAAGTTTCCTTCATAGGGGAAGGAATTGGCGAACTTCCCGAAATCCAGCAATGGATAATTAACAAAACAAAATAATAAGAGAAAAGAAGAGAGGGGTTAAGATTACTTATTATACAAGCTTATGAAGTTTGACGCGAACAATAAAAAGAAAACAACTTCAAACATAATAAGTAATAATGAAACAGAAAAAGACTATGATTATTTGCGCAATGGCCACTTGTATATTGAGCGGCTATGCGCAACATCAGGGAAACACAAAAAGCGAACTCACCGAGAAGTCGCATGAGCTGAACCCTGTAGTAGTGACTGGCAATGGCCATCACGAGTACCTCAAAACATCAACCACTCCTGTGCATGTTATGACAGCCCGTCAAATCAAGTCACAAGGAGTAAGCACTCTAAACGATGCATTGACGCGATTACTGCCAAACGCTTCTTTTATGCCAAATGCCATGGGTACATATCTGAGGCTGAACGGTTTGGGCAACAAGTACATACTAGTACTGGTAAACGGCAAAAAAGTGATTGGCGACATAGCTGGAAACATTGATTTGGAACGCATTGACATGAGTAGGGTACGTCGCATAGAGGTATTGAATGGAGCAGCCTCATCACTTTATGGTTCGGATGCTATTGGCGGTGTAATCAATATCATTACCAACCAGCCCAAAGGCCAACTGTTAAGTGTACAAACAGACACCCGTGTCTCTGGCAAGGGTAAATTCACCCAAAGCGCAAATCTGAACTTTTACTATAAAGGATTCGGCTCTTACACCAGCTTTAAGCACGATGAGGCCGACGGCTATATGCTCAACAAATATCAATACTTGAATGGTACTGAAGGAGATACTGAAGAAACTGTCGACCATCAATTTATCGGCTTTCACACCAACACCATCAGCCAGCGTTTCACCTACGATGGTATTAAAAATCTTTCCACTTATGCCGAGGTAAGCCATTCCTACAAGATGCTTGACAGAGCACGCAAGGTTGAAGGCTTGGACGGTGGAGTGGATTACAATATGCGATTCAAGACCTTGCGTTGGAATGCCGGAGCTTCGTATAAGTTCAACAAGAATCACAGTCTGCAACTTGATTTCTTGAGCGACAACTTCCGCTATGGAAACGAATATCAAGTGGATGTGTACACACTAAACAAAAAAACCAAAGAGAATGAGCTTACCACTCCCAAGGGATTCTACACTCAAACCAAGTGGCAGCAACTCTTCGACCTTGAGCTCAAGAACATCAACCATTTTACTGAAAACTCCACAACAATTTTCGGTGGTGAATGGAAAAACGATTTCCTAAATGCTACCACTGGTGAGGTGAACCGCCATGTTTACAACCTCTCGGCTTATGCACAACATGACCTTAAACTCTTCAGTTTGCTGACAGCCACCCTTGGTGTGCGATATGACAAGCACGAAGCTTTCGGTAACAACATATCGCCAAAAATGGCACTGATGTATGCCCCCGGCGACTTTAACATCCGTATGAATTATGCACGAGGTTTCCGAGCACCAGGAATGGACGAACTCTACTACCACTATTATAAAGCTGGAATGGGAAGCCGTGGTCCTGCCATCACTTTCGGAAACAAAGATCTCAAGCCTGAGCATAGCGACTATATTTCTCTAAGCGCCGCATACACAGGACAGCAATTCACAATTACCATAACCGGATACCTTAATTATGTAAATGACATGATAGTGAAAGACAATGTGGAGATTGACGATGCCGCCAGAGAGCAATTGTTGCAAGAGTTCAGCGAGCAAGGGCTCGATGAGAAGAATCTCGCCAAGATAAAAACGTACGGCAAATACATCAATAGCGACAAGGGAACTGTGAAAGGTGTCAATGTGAGTGCCAGCTATAACCTCACACCCGACCTTAACCTCACGGCAAATTATTCTTATACCTATGCTCGTACTCGCGAGAGTGGTGTGTGGAGAAACCTGGACCGCTCTATACGCAATTCCGGCACAGTGGCCGCCAACTACAACCACACTTGGGGCATTTACACTTTAAACGTGAACCTGAACGGACGATTCCAAAGCAAGACTTATTTCCCAGACTATGAGGACGGACCCGGATATGGTATCGTAAACATAAACACATCTCACTCGTTCCGCTTGAAAAAGATGCTTGTGGAACCAAGCATTGGTTTGGATAACATCTTTAATAAGGTAGACAAACGTATCCGGACTTCCTCAACCTATCGCTACTATCCGTTGCTCTCTCCTGGAACGATGCTTGTAGCAGGGCTGAAACTGAAATTCAACTGATTCTTTCTTCACCATTATAATCCCAATCTGTCAACAGGCCAACAACATGAGCGGGAAGATTGCTTTTAAAAACTGTTGTTTAAAAAAATGATAATGAATAATTGAGGTAACAAAGAGGGCAACGCACCTTGGTGCATTGCCCCTTTTTTCTGTCATAACAACTGAAAATCAGTTATTTGATTCTTGCCAACATGATTATTTGATTCTTGTCAAACACTATACAAGTGATTGCCAACGACAGGTATGGTGAGGGTGTCATTGTTCTTCCCGTCACTGCAAATAATCATTTTGCCCTTCATTTGGCATTTCGTCTACTGCCAAGACTGAGCAAGAGCCAAAACTGCATTCATTTCAATATTGTTTAAAGTCATTCAACAAACCAAGACAAGACAACCGATTTTCACCCAATCGTTATGGTATACTTCGACATAAACGAAGCACCGGGCAACAGATGGTTCATCAATGGCTTGTCGCGGAATTCACCTTTCCACCCACGTGGATCACCAATGCCGTACCACGGTTCAATACATACAAACGGTGCATGTTTGTCGTAAGGACTCCAAAAAGCACAAACAGGTGCCTTATAGTCAACCGTAACGGCTGGTTCGCCATTGGTATCCATCAGCATGGCGCGATGGGTCTGGCATTTGTGGATCTTCACAGAGTCGTTGCGGAAGAAATGGTTGGTCAGCTCCAGCACACCCTTGTCACCCTCCAGCGGCACTTCTACCATGTCGTGCGAGCCGTCGATGTAGCTACGAAGCGAATCCATGGGCTCCTCGTTGTCGAGTTTGATTTTGCCTTCCATCTTTCCACCAGGGATATTAAATGCCGGGTGGCCACCTATCTGGAAATGAATTTCCTGCATATCAGTGTTCTCCACATGCCAAATGACATGTACCTTGTTGCCCTCTAAGCGATAGGTGATGGCAAGATTAAAACGGTAGGGGTATACCTTCAGCGTTTCTTCCGACTCGTGCAAAGCAAATGTCAACTTATCATCGGTCTTGGCTACAAGTGTAAACTCCGTGTCACGGGCAAACCCATGGCGAGGCAGATGATACTCCTTGCCGTCCACCACATAAGTGTCATCGTTCACACTGCATACTATCGGGAAAAGAATTGGCGAATGGCGCGGCCAAAACTCAGGGTCGGCCTGCCACAGATATTCTCTACCCTTGCTGTCTTTCACACTTTGGAGCTCGGCTCCCATCTCCGCTACTACAATGGAGATTTGTTCGTTCTTCAGTTCTACCATATTTAGTTAAAATAATTGATGTTACTTATTCCTTACACTATAAATACTTCGTACGGATTTGTTCCTGTAAATACGACACTTGCCTTCAGAATCAATCCGCCTTTTTGATTAAGTAGACAAACAGTAATCCTACCAACCCTAAAACAATGACGATGCCGAAAGACAATGTTTTCGTCATGGAATGGTCATGTCCAACGACGGCTATTGACAGACACAGCAGAGCCAGCACCAACGCAATGATGCGGGACATACGAACCGCAAGACTTACTTGTTTTATGTTCTTCAATCTCATTCCCATAATATTAATATGGCTGGGCTTATAGGCTACAAAAAGTGGCACTAATATGAGAAGTGGCATTATAAACAAGTCGCGTATCATAAAATGATGCCAAGCAGTGCCCATAGCTATTGATGCTATTAGAACACCAATGGTGACGACTTCGAAAATTGTCCCTTCCTTGGTACGCAGTACCTTGACATCTTTCAGGTTAAATTTCTGTTCCATATCTTTACATAGGTGGCAATTTGCGAAATGCAACGACTATAAGTGCTGATGCGATGACGCCCACGACAACTACTATGGCAATGAACGCAGACAGATTAATGCTCCCCGCCGTGTACAGAACGACAGCTATTGCCAACAAAAGCGCCTCAAGTGCGCTTATCAGCAAAAGTGCTTTCTTTCTATTCATGATTCTCCATTTTGGATTTTATTCTCTTTCTTCTTCGGCAGACGCTTGGCCTTGCGCAAAGCCTCGGTGATGATCCATTGCAACTGTCCGTTGGTGCTACGGAACTCGTCAGCAGCCCATGCCTCAATTGCGTTCATTGTTTCTGAGTCAACACGCAAGATAAAGCTCTTTGTACTCTTTTCTGCCATATTGATTGACGGTTTGATTGTTAATAATCACAACAACCTATTAGTTTCCAATGATTAATGGTTCAAAGTTCCTGTGTTTACCACTGGCTGAGCCGACTCGTCGCCACAAAGCACTACAAGCAGATTGCTCACCATGGCGGCCTTCTTGTCATCATCTAGTTCAACAACGTTATCGGAAGAAAGCTTGTCGAGCGCCATCTTCACCATCGAGACGGCTCCTTCAACAATCTTCTCACGCGCAGTGATGATGGCAGAGGCCTGTTGGCGGCGCAACATCACAGCGGCTATCTCGGGAGCATATGCCAGATAATTGATGCGGGCCTCCACCACCTCAATGCCAGCCAATGCCAAGCGCTCATCAAGTTTCTCCTCCAATTGCTGATTTATTTCGTCGGCACTTGAGCGAAGTGTTGGCTCATTATGCTTGCTGTCCTCATCATCATAGGCATACTGCCCAGCCACCTGCCGTAAAGCTGCATCGCTTTGTACACGTACAAATTGCTCTAAAGCCTTCATCAATCCCTTGGTGTCGCTGCCAACAGTGTTGGGGGCAGCTGCCATGGTTTGCGAATCAACCTCGAACAAAGCCTTGTAGGTGTCTTTCAATTTCCACACCATCACCAAACCTATCATAACCGGATTGCCTGTTTTGTCGTTCACCTTGATAGGTTGCGCATCCAAATTGCGTGCGCGCAAACTAACTTTCTTGGTGCTGTAGAATGGATTAATCCAGAAAAAGCCCGTCTGAGAGAAAGTGCCACTGTACTTACCAAACCAAGTGGTAACGCGCGCCTCATTGGGCTCCAACTGCATATGACCGCACCACATGATGATATTGACAAACACCATCAGTATGCAAAAGCCAAGCAACCAACCGCCTTGGGCACCATCGCTGTCATCAAGCTGGATTATACTATTCACAATGCCTATAACTGACAACACCAAAACGGCCAAGTTGACAAACAACATAAGAAATCCATTCAAAACCAATCCTTTAAAAGCAAATTCTTTTGTTTCCATACCTATTAATATTAAATTAGAAATAATGATATCAAATTGATATTGCAAATATATCAAAAATATTTCAGACAAGAATGATAAAAACATAAAAATTAACAAAGATTAATGATTACTGGACAGAAGAGATGAACCATGGCAGAAGAAGGCTTCATCATCATCAACATTCAAATAGCTGTAAACTTCTGATTTGTTTTAAAAGACTACGTTGTTTAGACGCTTTTGAATCTGCGCAAAATTGGCATTTGGATTCCTACAACACCAGCTTTCTCAGAACCTCAAAACATCACGCCAAAACCTATTGAACAAATGGAACATACCTGAACAATCCTATTTTGCCAATTTAAAAGTGAAATGTTTCGCCATGTCAACAAAAAGCAGTACCTTTGCAATAAATTGCAAAAGTGATGAAGAAAACTATAATCTGGATCTCCAGCGGCATCCTCATCATGGCCATTTTGGCTTATGGCGGTTACCGCCGCTGGATGTCACCCACACGCATATTGGTTGTGAATACTTTGAAAGCACAGGAAGCCGATTTCATTCTCAACAACGACAGCCGACACATACAGGTGGAATGTGTGGAAGCCGACAAGATGGGTAGGCTCAACGGTTACGATGCTGTTATCCTATATGCCCGACGACTCTATCTGAACGATGAGCAAATGAACGAAATTGAACGAATCAGCAAGAAGGGAACGCCCGTGTTCACCAAAACACTGAAGAGCAGCAACATCGTGATAAACAAGAACTTAAGCAAGGAACAGACAGACACACTGCAGCGATATTTCGATAACGAGAACCGCCAGAACTTTCGCAACGGGTTACGCTATTTGCGACACATCGCCACGCCACACCGATGGGGCGACCAGAATTACGAACCTCCAATGGACATTCTGAAGAACATGTACTACCATAGGGAGTATGGTCGATATTTCAAGAATCCATCGGAACTCACCAACTATCTGAAACAGCGAAAACTCTACCACGAAAACGCCCCAACCGTTGCGTTCATCTCGGGCATCCAATTCCCAATGGAGGGCAACCGCGAACACGTGGACACGCTCATCTCGATGCTTACAGAACGAGGGCTCAATGTCTATCCTATGGTATGCACAGGCAACAAACGGGCAAAAATGCTAAAACAACTGATGCCCGACGCCGTGATTTACCTGCCCATGGGAAGGATTGGCAACGACACGCTCATCTCTTGGATGCAAGAGAAAAACATCATAATGTTTACGCCTTATCCCCTTTCTGCCACCCACGACGAATGGATGGACGCCAAAGTGCCCATGGCAAGCGGTTCGAAGAATTCGCGCATCGTGATTCCTGAAATCGACGGAGGCATCGCTTCTTTCTGCATCGGCACACAAAACAAAGACAAAAAGGGCTATTACAAGCATACTGCAGAGATTGAACGATGCAAGACATTCGTCAATACAGTGGAAAACTACCTTTCTCTGCGCACCAAGAGAAACAGCCAAAAACGTATAGCCATTGGCTACTTCAAGCGCCCAGGCAAGGATGCACTGCTCGCAAGCGGCATGGAGGTGATTCCCTCGATGTACAATTTTTTGAAACGACTCCGTTCGGAAGGCTATAATTTAGATGGTCTGCCTGCCACCCTTGAAGCCTTCGCCCGCGACATCAAGACCGAGGGATTGATATTAGGCTCATACGCCAAAGGCGCACAAGAGCAATACATGCAGAAAGGACATCCAGTCTGGCTCACCAAACAACAATACGAAACGTGGGCAAGTAAGGTGATTACACCGAAGAAATACGCTGAGGTGGTGGAACGTTATGGCGAGGCTCCTGGCAATTTGCTCGCAAAAGGGGACTCTTTGGCCGTGGCATGTGTGCAATATGGCAACATACTGCTATTTCCACAGCCACGTCCGGCACTGGGCGATGACAATTTCAAGCTGGTGCATGGCATGGAAGTGGCTCCGCCTCACAGCTATTTGGCACCATACTTATACGTTCAGAAAGGATTCAAGGCCGATGCCATCATCCACTTTGGCACACACGGCAATTTGGAGTTCACACCTGGACGCGATGCGGGAATGAGGCAAGACGACTGGAGTGCCGCCTTGATAGGCAGCATGCCACACTTCTACTATTACACGACCGGAAATGTTGGCGAAAGCATCATTGCCAAAAGACGGAGCCATGCCACCCTGCTCACCTACCTCACCCCACCTTATGCCGAGAATGGCATGCGCCAAAAATACGCGGCATTGCTGGCAGACATTCACAAAGCGGTGGAGAGTGGAGCAAAAGACAAGGCCTTGGTGCTTGCCATTAAGAAAACGGTCACAAAGGAGGGGCTGCACCGTGAGCTGAACCTCGACAGCAATCTGGGAAAGCCATACTCCATCGATGAACTGGAAAGACTGGATGCACACTTGGAAGAACTGTCCAATGAGAAAATGCAGGGTGCATACTACGTCATGGGGCAACCATATGCAGAACGCGACCTGCTCAGCACCACACTTGCCATCTGCGCCAGCCCGCTAGCATACGAGATGGCGCGCAACGACCGCAACGCCGGTCGTATCAACTCCAACCAATTGCAAGACTATTCATTTATAGCCCACCACTATCTGCCACAGGCAAGACAAAAGATTGCTTCGTCAATCACCACGAATCCCTACCGCAAGCTATTGGTAGAATCTACGAAAGCTGAATTCGACAATATGGTACGCGCGCTGAATGGGGGGACTGTGACTCCCGCACCTGGCGGTGACCCTGTACTGAATCCCAATGTCCTGCCCACAGGAAGAAATATGTACAGCGTCAATCCAGAATCCACACCCAGCCCACAAGCATGGGAAGAGGGCAAACAATTGGCAGAGAATATGCTAAGACGGTATAGAAGCCAGCACAATGGAGAATGGCCACGCAAAGTGAGCTACTCTTTTTGGGCTGGAGAATTCATCAGCACACAGGGAGCCACCATCGCCCAAGCTCTTTGGATGCTCGGCGTGGAACCTATACGCGATGCCGAGGGACGAATTAACGACTTCCGCTTAGTGCCCAGGAAGCAACTCGGCCGACCACGCATCAATGTGGTGGTGCAAACAAGCGGCCAACTGCGTGACATCGCCGATTCTCGACTGAAGCTAATCACCGATGCCGTGAAACTGGCTTCGGCAGAAAAGGAAGACAGCAATTTTGTATATGAAGGCACATTGTTACAAGAGAAAGAACTCATGGAAAAAGGCATCTCACCGAAACGCGCACGAGAACTTTCCACCATGCGCGTGTTCGGTCCTGTCAACAACGGCTACAGTACTGGTATGATGGACTATATAGAACGAAGTGGCACATGGGACAAAACGTCAGAACTGGCCGACGGTTACCTGAACAACATGGGTGCTGCCTATGGCGACGAACAGAACTGGGGCAATTTCGAACCAAACTTGTTTGCCTCGGCTTTGCAACAGACCGATGTGGTGGTACAACCACGACAGAGCAACACATGGGGACCCATCTCGCTCGACCATGTATACGAATTCACAGGAGGACTCTCGCTTACCGTCAAGACTTTAACAGGCAAGGAACCTGATGCTTATATGGCCGACTACCGCAATCGCTCCAACTGGCGACTGCAAGACACAAAGGAAGCTATTTCGGTAGAAGTGCGCACGTCGCTGCTCAATCCTACTTACATCAAGGAGCGCATGAAAGGCGATGAGGGAACCGCCCAAATGTTTGGCGAGATGTTCCGAAACATCTTCGGATGGAACGCAACACGTCCTGAGGCCCTCGACAAAGAACTTTACAACGACCTTTATCGGCTCTATATAGCCGACGAACAGCAACTGGGCGTTCGCGACTATTTCCAACGGGTGAACCCTGCCGCCTACCAAGCCATGACATCGGTGATGCTGGAGAGTGCCCGCAAAGGCTATTGGAAACCGCAAGCAGAACAGCTGAAGAGTGTTGCAAAATTGCATGCCGAGATAACAAAGGAGAGCGGGGCTGCCTGCACCGACTTTGTTTGTAACAACGACAAGTTGCAGGAATACATATCTAAACAGCTGTCGACCAATTTGCGTTCCGAATACCAAAGCATCATGGACAATGTGAAACTGAGCAGCAAAGGACAGAAGAATATGGTGCTCAAAGAACAAAACAGCCGGCAATCGCCTGACCAAAAGCCGCTTGTCGTCAATGGCATGCTAGTCGGTGCCGTAGTCATATTAATATTGGTGGCCCTTACGCTATGGCAACGCCGTAAGAGATAACATGGTGGATTGATGAATCATTCTTTATGTCTTTGAAATGAATTACCTAATTGCTATTTTGGCATGTTTTGTCACCGTGAGTTTCTTGCTCAAGGTGGGATTCTTCTCCACAAAGGGATTGGTTGCAGTGGGCATCGTCTTCGCAATATTCACTCTTTGTGTGACTCCGAGAATGACCGAACTTTCTCATGACGTGTTTCTTCAGATTACTACCACCAAGGAGATATTACTCAATGTGGCTGTCTGCATGGTACTTGAGTCGGTTATAATGATAGCCTTTTGCTTTACCTGTCCGTCGAAAAAATGGCTATATAGTCTATTGCATATCTACCCAGGCTTGCTTGTCATACCTGCCCTATGCTATTTCCAAGCTCAATTGCTCTATTTGCTGCCTGGTGTCGATTTCAAACTAACGGCTTGGGTGACTGCGCTATTAGCATTTATGACGGTTGTTGGTGGCAGTAAACTATTCAACCAGTTGCTTGGCGGAAGACAAGCAAGGCTAGAGATGCTCTTCATCGTGAATCTGCTCATCATCATGTTGTGTATTGTCATCACAGGTTATTAATCGAAAATAATAAAACAAAATATAATGGAAACAATTTCTAACATACTGTTCTGGATTTCCAACGGGCTGTTGGTGCCAGTTGTAGTACTTCTGCTACTTTTTTTCTTTAGGGCATTGCTGTTGGCGGCGAGTTTCTTATCAGAATTCTACCGCCGCAAAAGCATTCACGAACAAGTATCTTTCGTTGAGTCGGGCAACAGGGATGTGGTGGTAAACGGACTGGATTCCTTGGCAGAGAAGAATGAGGCGGACTCCAATTCGCTGTATGTGAAAGCCCTAAAGACTTTGTCAGCCAACCAGTCCAATGCAGCCTATTGTGAGCGCGTGGTAGCCAATTATGAAGTGGAAGCGGCAAAGGAGCTTTCAAGTTCACGCATGTTGGTGAAATTAGGCCCGATGCTCGGATTGATGGGAACACTCATCCCCATGGGCCCTGCATTGGTGGGATTGGCCACAGGCGACATATCGTCAATGGCCTACAACATGCAGGTGGCATTTGCCACAACTGTTGTTGGAATGGTAATTGCCGCCATTGGCGTGACCACGTTGCAAGTGCGCCAACGTTGGTTTGCCCATGAACTAAACAACCTAGAATATGTGAGACGTTTAATTTGCGAGGAGGAACAAGCATTATGAGGAAAACAAATAATCTACTACGACAGGGTGACGACGATCCGATGCAAACCGTTGCCAACCTCTTCGATGTTGCCATGGTCTTTGCCGTTGCGTTGATGGTGGCCTTGGTAGCCCATTTCAACATGTCCGAAATATTCAGCAAGGAAGACTTCACGATGATAAAAAACCCAGGCAAGGAAAACATGGAAATCATTACCAAAGAAGGTCAACAAATAAAACACTTCACTCCAAGCGAAACACAGCATGCTTCAGGAAAACGCGGCCGCAAGGTGGGCATAGCTTATCAATTGGAAAGTGGCGAAATCATTTATGTCCCCGAATAACCCGACTCTCTATTCCGCCCACAGGTCTCTGACCACCGGCAGCGAACGCAGTTCTGGGAAATCGGGCACATGAAGACGATAATATGCCACCAGCACATCCAATATACGGTTTCTGTCGATATGGTTCATTTTAAACAGATGCATCGATTCATAGTTCATACGCATCAATGTACTGATACGTGCAGCCTCATCGGGCGAAAGAAAATAGGTATGAATAGGTGCATGAGCAGTGAACGATGCAGCACGCATATCAAAATAATCACCATCATGGTAGTCGTCAATGTTCGGGAAGAAACCTATGAAACGACTCAAACGCATCATAAACACCAAATGGAAATTTGAATAGTTGGCGGGACAAGCATCGAGCCATAGCAAACTGTTCTCGATATAGGCAAAAAGCGGTGAATTCTGTTGTTCAATACGAGTACTATAATAAACAAATTCGGCTAAGAACAATGTAATGCTCAACTTGAATGGGTTAAAGGGTATATCCGAATAGGGATGACTCAGACGTACGTCGCGCAGGTGCTGCAAATCGGCTCGCCCCCTTATGTCCACATCTACCTCAAGCAGTGTCATCGGTTGGAAGTATTGTTTCTTCAGTTTGCCCCTTTGTGTTTGAGGAATACGTGTGACTACCGAAACTCTACCTTCGGTTTCCGTAAGCAGATCCACTATTATTTTCTGCTCACCATACTTGATATTTCTAAGCACAATGGCACGTGTTTTTATCAACATCGGCTACAAAATTAGCAAAAATCAAACGTTCTGCGAAAAAATATTGAATAAAATTTGCAGAATTAAAATAAAATCCCTACCTTTGCACCCGCTTTTTGCACCAATCCAATTGCATATTTGGAATGATGTGAGCAAATGGTCCCTTCGTCTATCGGTTAGGACGAGAGATTTTCATTCTCTAAAGAGGAGTTCGACTCTCCTAGGGACTACTAATTATCCGTCATCGCGCAGAGATGCGCTAACATGTGAGTCCTCTATGGTGCACATGTGAAAAGATGCCGGAGGATTTTTTTAATCCGCAAGGGCAACCAAAAGGTATAAGACCCAAGGCTAACAATTTTCAAACAAAATTCAAAACAAAAATGGCAAATCACAAATCATCTGAAAAAAGAATTCGTCAGACAAAGACAAGAACATTGCACAATCGTTATTATGCTAAGACAATGCGCAACGCTGTTCGCAAACTGCGTGCAATGACCAACAAGGAAGAGGCTGTTGAATTGTATCCAAAAGTACAAAAAATGCTCGACAAGCTGGCTAAGCGTAACATTATCCACAAGAACAAGGCTGCCAACTTGAAATCAAGCCTCTGCAAGCACATCAGCAAATTGGGTTAAAGCCTAAAGACTGGCTTTTTGAACATACAAAAGGTTATTTCCACTACGGGAGTAACCTTTTTGTTTTTATATACAAAAGAACAAAATGAAATCCCCCTATGGCAACATAGCCTTTGGAGGACGTATTACACTCACCTTTGAAGTCACAAGTAACGAATCGTCTGTACGAAAGAAGAGAAAGCACTCACTTATAGAGTTGTTTCATTTTTTATATTGATTGAAATAAGCAGATTGTTTCTAAATTTTTTGTTTGCCTATATATTTTTATTTTATTTGCAGAGACAATTACAAAAAGTATTTTATTTAGGCATTTGTGTAGACGTTTTGGGTCATTTGCTTTGCCTTGGTCAGTAATAATTATTGGCAATAACATAGAAGTTGACCCAAATATTTCTCAAATACAGTTAAACAATGCGGTCATTTCTGACCGCATTGTTTATTTATTAGGGGTCAAATAGAATATAATAGCCTAATCTTTTCGTACAGCATTTTTTTGCATCTTTGCAATCTAAATATGCAACAGTTGGAGCACAAACAACTAAAACCCGCACCGCATAAACTTCAGCACGCAATACACTATTCACAGGGGCAGCACCAGAACCAGGGTAAAGCTGTTGAACACCCCGTCGATATAATGTTCTTGCTTGAACAAGCCGCAATCCGCCGCATTAACGGAACAGTTGTAGGCAAACGTTCTGCAAAATATACGCTTTAACCCTTAAAAATAGCGTTTTTGATAGCCAGGAACGCCGCTTACAGCATGCATAAACTGGGATTTAGGAGTGTTAAAACGCATTATCATGGGAAACAACGTGAGAAACACCGTTTTTTTTGACTATTTTTAGCAAGTAAATACCACTGTTTTTAGCTTTTTATTTGTATCTTTGCAACCTAAATAAGTAAAATGACGCAAGAAGTGAGCGCAATATAAATAGAAAACAAAGAAATGGCAGATAATCTGAACAACGGAAACAATTATTCAGCGAGCAATATTCAAGTGCTCGAAGGCTTGGAGGCCGTGCGCAAACGACCGGCCATGTATATTGGTGACATTAGCGAAAAAGGATTGCACCATTTGGTGAATGAAACGGTGGACAATTCGATTGACGAGGCTATGGCAGGCTTCTGCACCCATATAGAAGTGACTATCAACGAAGACAACTCAATAACAGTACAAGATAATGGTCGCGGTATTCCCGTGGACGAACATGAGAAAATGCATAAGAGCGCCCTTGAAGTGGTGATGACTGTTCTACATGCTGGTGGTAAGTTTGACAAGGGCTCCTACAAGGTTTCTGGCGGTCTCCATGGTGTTGGTGTGAGTTGTGTGAACGCATTATCAAGCCACATGCTTTCGCAAGTGTTCCGTGATGGCAAAATTTATCAGCAAGAATACGAGAAGGGAAAACCACTATATCCTGTGAAGGTGGTAGGCAACACAGAGCTGAGAGGCACACGCCAACAGTTCTGGCCCGACAAGTCCATCTTTACCACAACTACCTATCAGTGGGACATTATCGCAAGACGTATGCGCGAATTGGCATTTCTCAACGCAGGAATCACTATCACTCTGACAGACCTGAGACCAGATGAGGATGGAAAGACCAAGAAAGAAGTGTTCCATGCCAAGGAAGGATTGAAGGAATTTGTACGCTACGTGGATCGCCACCGTACTCATCTTTTTGACGATGTTATTTATCTGAAGACCGAAAAGCAAGGCATCCCCATCGAGGTGGCTGTGATGTACAACACTGACTATTCGGAAAACATCCACTCGTACGTTAACAACATTAATACCATTGAGGGTGGAACTCACTTGCAAGGTTTTCGTATGGCTCTCACTCGCACACTGAAGAAATATGCCGACGAAGACGTTAACATCTCCAAACAGATTGAGAAGGCTAAAATAGAATTGGCCGGTGACGACTTCCGCGAAGGACTAACAGCAGTTATTAGTATCAAGGTTGCGGAACCGCAGTTCGAAGGACAAACCAAGACAAAACTTGGCAACTCCGAAGTGAGCGGTGCTGTACAACAGGCTGTTGGAGAAGCTTTGAACAACTATTTGGAAGAGCACCCGAAAGAGGCCAAGCAGATTTGCGAGAAAGTTGTGTTAGCCGCCACAGCACGTATTGCCGCACGCAAGGCTCGTGAGAGTGTCCAAAGAAAAAATCCATTGTCAGGTGGTGGTCTACCCGGAAAACTGGCCGACTGCTCAAACAAAGACCCAAAGGAATGTGAAATATTCCTCGTTGAGGGTGACTCGGCAGGCGGTTCAGCCAAACAGGGACGCGACCGCTACACACAAGCTATTCTGCCACTACGTGGTAAAATATTGAATGTTGAGAAAGTGCAATGGCACCGCGTCTTTGAGGCAGAGTCTGTGATGAACATCATACAAAGTATCGGTGTGCGTTTCGGCGTCGATGGTGAAGGTGACCGCGAAGCCAATATCGACAAATTACGCTATGACAAAATCATCATCATGACCGATGCTGATGTCGATGGTTCACACATCGACACGCTCATTATGACACTCTTCTACCGTTTCATGCCAAAAGTGATTCAGGAGGGACACCTTTATATTGCCACTCCCCCACTCTATAAGTGTACATACAAGAAATTCAGCGAATATTGCTACACTGAACAGCAACGGCAGGCATTTATTGACAAATATGTAGCTGGAGATGAGAACAGCAGCGCCTTGCATACACAGCGCTACAAAGGTTTGGGTGAAATGAATCCCGAACAATTGTGGGAAACAACCATGGATCCCTCAACACGTCTGCTAAAACAGGTGTCGATTGAGAATGCCGCAGAAGCCGACGAAATATTCTCCATGCTCATGGGCGATGACGTTGAGCCACGACGTGAGTTTATAGAGCAAAACGCTACTTATGCAAATATCGACGCATAAAAAGCCAACAGAATCTTCCTATCCTATTCAAAGCCATCTGCCTTATGACAGATGGCTTTCTGTTTCCCAAATTATTCAATTCTTCCTTATTATTTGGAGGTATCATAGAAATACACTATATTTGCACCATAATCATGCGAAATAATGAACAATCTTACAATATGACAAAGTACCTTTTTTCACTTCTTTACTTATGCACGGCCACTGCCATGCAAGCACAACAACAGTTGCCAATGAAACTATGGTATAGTCAGCCAGCACAGTATTTTGAAGAATCACTACCAATAGGAAACGGGAAGCTGGGAGCTCTTGTCTATGGTGGAACAGAGGTGGATTCTCTATATCTGAATGACATCACCTTATGGACGGGACAACCAGTTAATCGGCAGGAAGACAAAGGCGCTTACCAATGGATTCCAGAAATCAGAAAGGCTTTGTTCGACGAGAACTATCAGTTGGCCGACTCACTTCAACTGCATGTTCAAGGACACAATTCACAGCATTATCAGCCACTATCCACCATTTATATACGTGACTATACATCTGGCAAAGTTTCCAACTACCACAGGCAGTTGAACATCGATAGTGCATTGGTAAACATCTCCTACAAGAAAGGCGATGTAAAGTTCACACGTGAATACTTTGCATCTCATCCAGACAAGGTAATTGCAATCAGGATAAGATCCGACAAGCCCCAACAAATCAATTGCGAGTTAGTCCTCACATCCCAAGTACCTCACAAAGTGAAGACTTCCGCCAGCTGCATGAACTTAATGGGACACGCCATAGGGGACAGCGATAACAGCATTCACTATTGTTTTCAGTTGATACCCAAACTGAAAGATGGAAGACTTGAAGTGACAGACTCCACACTTCAAGTGATCAATGCGTCAGAACTGATATTGTACTTTATCAATGAAACAAGTTTCAATGGCTACGACAAACATCCTGTACGCGAAGGTGCACCTTATATAGAAATGGTGGCCGATGATGCTTGGCATTTGGTTAACTATTCCTACGATCAACTGAAAGAAAGACACGTAAAAGACTATCAGTCTTTCTACGACAGGGTGAAAATATGTTTAGGAGCCAACCGTACTCACATCGTAGAAGGCAAAGCCGTTCAAAAGAATGAAGATGAAGAATCGACACAAATCCCAACCGACCAACTGTTGAAAGAATATACAGACAACGGCAACAACTCTCGTTATTTGGAAACACTCTATTTCCAATATGGCCGATATCTACTTATCAGTTCCTCGCGAACGGCTGGTGTACCCGCCAACCTGCAAGGACTTTGGACACCACATAAATTCTCACCATGGAGAGGGAACTACACCGTAAACATCAATCTCGAAGAGAATTATTGGCCAGCTTTTGTAGCTAATCTGGCAGAGATGGCCGATCCCCTTGATGACTTTATTAAAGCTTTGGCAGATAACGGAAAACATACTGCAGCCAACTACTATGGCATTGAGAAGGGTTGGTGCAGCAGCCACAATAGTGACATATGGGCTATGACAAATCCTGTGGGCGAGAAAAACGAGAAACCCGAATGGGCCAACTGGAACCTGGGAGGCGCCTGGTTGGTGAACACTTTGTGGGAACGTTACCTGTTCACACAAAACAAAGACCATCTCAAAAATGTGGCCTATCCCTTAATGAAAGGAGCAGCTGACTTCTGCAAAAGCTGGCTGATAGAAAATCCCAAAAAGCCAAATGAACTAATTACGGCTCCAAGCACCTCACCAGAAAACGAATACATAACAGACAAAGGTTATCACGGAATGACTTGTTATGGCGGTACTGCCGACTTGGCTATCATCCGCGAATTGTTCAGGAACACAAACTACGCATGGCGCGAGAGTTCCACTCTAAAAAAATCGCCCTCCTTCAGCATTATTCCTGCTACAAAAATATTTGTCGATGCCGAAGCACAACTTCATCCTTATACAGTTGGAAAAGATGGTGACCTGAATGAATGGTACTACGACTGGAACGACTACGATCCACATCACAGGCACCAAAGTCATCTCATTGGACTTTTTCCAGGAAACCATATATCCCATTACGTAAATTTGCTATCATCCAACATGCTGCAAAACGCAGTTCCATCCAACATTCTCGATGCTTGCAGACGCACACTCGAACTAAAAGGAGACAAAACAACGGGATGGAGCTCGGGCTGGCGAATCAACTTATGGGCAAGATTGCGCAACGGTGAACAGGCATACCATATTTACAAAAAACTGCTCACTTACGTTTCGCCAGACAAATACAAGGGTCCCGATCGGAGACGAAGTGGTGGAACATATCCCAACTTATTCGATGCACATCCACCATTCCAAATTGATGGTAATTTCGGAGGAACTGCGGGTGTTTGTGAAATGCTACTACAAAGCCAATATGATCCTGATTTCGAACCCAAATACATCATTGACCTTCTGCCTGCTCTTCCTCAAGCATGGAAAGACGGCAGTTTCACTGGATTGTGTGCACGCGGCGGATTTGTTGTTGATATGAGTTGGGAAGACGGCATGGTGGAATCTGCATCGATTTTCAGCAACGAAGGTGGGAAAGTTATGGTGAGAGTGAACGGGGAAAGTAAAATTATTAAAATAAAAGCTGGTAAAAAAACAAAAATAATCTGATATGGAAACCGCTAAAATAAACGAGCTGAGCATTGCTGGGACCAAAGTTGTATATGAGGGTAGTTTCATCAACGACGATCTACTTCTCATAAACGACTTTGCTAATCTTCCACTGCCCAACGAACCGCGCCGCGTGAAATGTATCATTGTTGGTCTCTGCCTTCACGGAAAAGCACAATATTCTGTTGACACAGAGGACCGAAACGTACACCCCAACGATGTGATTATGATTCACAACGGACAGGTGCTCGACAACTACATGCTAAGTCCCGATTTCCATGGCATAGGAATCATGTTGTCAGAAGTTTTCTATCACGAAATCATCAAAGACATTCATGAATTATCATCACTCTTCCTCTTTTCACGTTCTCATCCGGTTTTTAACCTGAGTGCAGATGAATCATTTATGATAAGCCAATATTACAAGGCGCTGCAATACAAAGTTGACGACCAGAATCATCATTTCCGTACCGAGGCAGTGCGTTCATTGTTGCTCACCATGCTTTACGATTTGAGCAATGCCATTTTTCGACTTCAGCAAAATAATGACAAACGGCAAACTCGTGCCGAAGCCATCTTTACTGCCTTTATCAAATTGGTGGAAGAGAATTTCAGACGCGAGCGAAGAGTAAGTTGGTATGGTGAAAGGTTATTCATCACACCAAAATATTTGTCTGAAACAGTGAAACTTGTTAGCCAAAAGACACCTAACGAATGGATTGACAACTACGTGCTCCTCGAAATACGCGTTTTGCTGAAAAACACCACTATGAATATTAAGGAGATTGCTCAGCAGCTGAATTTCCCTAACCAGAGTTTTCTAGGAAAGTATTTCAAGGAGCACGTAGGTATGAGCCCTTCAGAATATCGTAAGATTTAATCCTCAATCAAGCACTCACCTGTCATATCAGCAGGCTGCTCCAAGCCCATTATATGAAGAATTGAGGGTGCCACATCAGCCAGGCGGCCATTCTTCACAGTGGCGCTGTTATTGTTCGTCACATAAATGAAAGGCACAGGATTCAACGAATGAGCCGTATTAGGTGTGCCGTCAGCATTGATGGCATTATCAGCATTTCCATGGTCAGCAATGATAATAGCCTCATAGTCATTGGCCTTGGCAGCCTCTATAACTTCGCGAACACAGTTATCAACAGCCCATACAGCTTTGGCAATGGCATTGTAAACACCGGTATGTCCCACCATATCACCATTAGCAAAATTCACCACGATGAAATCATATTCTTGCGTATTGATGGCTCCTACCAATTTGTCTTTCACCTCATAGGCACTCATTTCTGGCTTCAAGTCATATGTGGCCACCTTTGGTGAAGGTACAAGAATACGGTCTTCGTTTTCAAAAGGTGCCTCTCTACCACCATTGAAGAAGAATGTCACATGCGCATATTTCTCGGTCTCGGCCGTATGCAATTGCTTCTTACCCTTTTTGCTAAGGTACTCGCCCAAAGTATCCTCCACATTTTCTTTCGGGAAAAGAACATGCACACCTTTAAAATTGGCATCATAAGGTGTCATGCAATAATACTGCAAACCTGGAATAGTATGCATACCTTGCTCAATAAGGTCTTGCTGTGTGAGTGCAATGGTAAGTTCCTTGGCGCGGTCGTTTCTGAAATTGATGAAGATAATCACATCGCCCTCTTCAATCAACCCATTCACTTTGCAGTTGTGAATAGGCTTAATGAATTCATCAGTTACACCTTCATCATAGCTTTCCTGCATAGCCTTTACCATATCATCGGACTGCTTGCCTTTACCCTCAACAAGCAAGTCGTAAGCTTCCTTCACACGCTCCCAACGTTTGTCGCGATCCATAGCATAGAAACGACCAACTATTGAAGCGATGTGCGCATCATTCTTTTCGCAGCAAGCCATCACTTGTTCGATAAAGCCCTTGCCACTCTTCGGGTCAGTATCGCGTCCATCCATAAAGCAGTGTACATAGGTCTGGTCTTTCAGACCATAGTGTTTGCCTGCTTCTATCAACTTGAACAAATGGTCGAGCGAAGAATGCACACCACCATTCGAGGTAAGTCCCATCAAATGCAATTTCTTACCCTGTTCTTTGGCATAACTGTATGCTGCTTTCACCTGCGGATTCTCCAGAATAGAGCCATCCTTACAGGCGCGATTGATTTTCACCAAATCCTGATAAACCACACGGCCAGCACCTATATTCAAGTGTCCTACTTCCGAATTACCCATTTGCCCATCAGGCAGACCAACGTCTTCACCGCTGGCTTGCAACTGGGAGTGAGCACTAATTGCTGTTAGATAATCCAAATATGGTGTCGGTGTATTGAATATCACGTCACCTTTTCCATGTTGTCCGATTCCCCATCCATCAAGAATCATCAATAAAGCCTTCTTTGCCATAATGTATATAATTAGTTATTCCTTTTTACCTTCTTAATTAATTCTTCCTTGAAAGCCAAGGTGAAACAACGCTTCTGCTTCAAGTAGCATCATCTCCTTAAAATCGGATGCAAAGTTACGAAAAAACAAGAGGAGAACAAAATATAAATGATTATTTTTTATCCCAGAGTGATCACCCTCCCTTTTAAAGTTACTCCACTTAATATGAAACTGAAAAACTTCAAACTCTTGAAAAGCCAAGATAAGTAAAGCCAAATGAAAAGTTCAAATCTATTTGAGCGTTTCGAAGAGACAAATAAGTTATTAAAAAACCTAAGGTAACACATCAACGAGTAGACAGCCTGCTCTGACATACAACAATCTAAAAGAATTTTTTAAAAAACCTTCCAAAATCACTTTTCTCACTACAAATTGTATTTTTTTATCTTTAAATTTTCTTCTTTGCAAAATAATTATTACTTTTGTGTTGCGTTAAAAGCAACGACTAGAAAAACATTATCTATAAATATTAAAAATAGAAAAGCACAATGAAAAAACACAAACACCTCTGGTTGGCCACTGCTTTGCTATTGGCACTATTCACTAGTTGTGAAAAAGCGAATATCGGCAACGACAGCATCGACGAAGAAACTTCGAACAACAATGTATTTATCCGCATAGCAGGCTTTGAGCAAATACCATTCGACAACTACCGAATAGCTACCAAAGCCCAGCAAGACATTACCAAACTTTGCTCCCGTATAAACTTTTCATTGTTCAACGGCGACACAAAAGTAAGCGCTATTAATCAGAAAGAAGGCGATAACGACTTCGGTACGGTGTCACTTCATTTGGATGCTGGCACCTACAAACTCGTTGTCATTGCCCACAACGGTACTGGAGCAGCTACCATTTCCTCACCTCAAAAGATAACATTCCCCAACAACAAACTTTCCGACACTTTCTATTATTGTTCCGACATCACTGTGGATGCAAAGGGAAATACTTTCGACCTTCAACTAAAACGAGCTGTAGCTATGTTCCGTTTGGTCACCAACGAGGCACTTCCTTCTGAAGTAAAGAAAATAAAATTCTATTATACTGGTGGCAGCAGCACGTTCGATGCTACAACGGGGTATGGTTGTGTCAACTCCAAGCAGACCGAAATACTAAATGTCAGCAACGGACAAAAGCAGTTTGAGGTTTACACTTTCCCACATGATGAGAGCGACGAACTGAAAATTACCGTCACTGCACTTGACGCAAACGAAACTGCGCTGCATGAACGCATATTCGAAAACGTTCCCGTGCAGCGCAATATGATTACCCAATATACCGGCAGTTTCTACGAATCTATAGAAAACTTCGCCAACAGCTTTAAGATGACTGCCGATGGCGATTGGACGAAGACCAACAGCTATGAATACTGATTGAGCCTTCGCCAGCCATCATCATTGATTACTCCTCAGAGAAATCATCCTTTCCTACACCACAGAGTGGACATACCCAATCTTCGGGCAGGTCTTCAAACGCTGTGCCTGGTTCGATGCCATTATCTGGATCGCCTACTTCAGGGTCATACACATAACCGCATGTGTCGCAAATGTACTTTTTCATAATTCGAGATGTTTAGTGAATACTATAATATAAAAATTATTCCTTCTTTCAAATCAATCGATTCTATTGTTTCGAACGCATCGTTATTTCCTTGAGGCCACTACTTGTGCAACCTTGTCCACCACCTGCTGAGGATTGATTCCATTCAAACAGGCGTAGTCACCGCGCATACATTGTTTGTTTCCATAGATGCTACAAGGTCGGCAAGGCAAATCCACCTGCAGAATATTGTCAGGCTCCTGGTTGTATCCCAAGAAACCCGCAAATGGATGAGTGGCCCCCCAAATGCTCACCACTGGAATTCCTGTCAGCGAGGCCAAATGCATGTTTCCGCTATCCATGGAAAGCATTGTGTCGAGATGGCTCATAAGGATAAGTTCCTGTCGCATTCCCTTTAACAGTTTCGAAGCATTGGTGCATTGTTGATAGGTTTCGCACCATTTGTCGAACACGACAAACTCTTTCTTCCCACCGCCAAACAGGAAAAGGCGGCCATCCGGAAACTTTTTTGTAAGCATATCAACCACCTGCTCCATCTTATCCAACGGATATACTTTCCCTTCATGTGCAGCAAACGGAGCGATACCTATCCATGGTCCACCTGATTTGCTCACATCAATGAGCGACGACAACGCAGACAAATCACCCTTTTTCTCACCAAAGATACTTTTGAAATTGAGCTTCACAGGATAACCGAGACGCTCAAAGACATCGCAATAGTTTTGAAATGAAGTGGGCTGCTGCTCCAACAGTTTGTTGTTGACAGCTACCAAGCGGCGTTTCCCCTGCCTGTGCTTGTTGATATGCTGAACACGATAGCGAGCAAAATTGAATCGTAGCCGCAAATAGTCAGAGCGGAGCACACTGTGCAAATCGGCAACTGCTGTGAAATGCTTAGCAATCAGTCTTCTATAGAGCGAGTTCAGGCCTTTCACTCCCTTGTACTCATTTTTGATGTCAGCCTCCATAAAACTCACGTTGGGTGCAAGGTTTTCAAAGAAAGCCTTGGCATACCCCCTGCTGAGCACAGAAAAGCGCACATGCGGGTATTGTGTGGCAAGCGAATAAACCACAGGTACAGTCATGGCCACATCACCTAAGGCTGAGAATCGTATTATCAACACGTGCTCAGTTTTCATTCTCTACCTAATTGTCTTAATACTCAAAACTTGCAACTCAAAAAAAACAATACTCAACAACCAAAAGCCCTAATGTAGAGACTTATTCCTTCACCTTATTATATAATATTGGATTGGTGGATGGGTCGTTATACATCTTCATCTGCCGGTACACCTTCATATACTTACGACCAGCCTCGATATCTTCCAACAACTGGTCGATGGCCGTGCCAAGGTCCACTTGCTGCTCCAGCAGCACATTCAACTTCTGGTTGCACTTCTCACGATGCTCCTCAGTGGCATCTTGGCGATTTGACTGCTCACGCATATGGTAGATTTTCAAAGCAAGAATGCTCAGCCTATCAACTGCCCAAGCCGGACTTTCTGTATTGATACGTGCATCGGGAAGCACTTTCACTTCACTATATTTCTGACGGAAGTAACTATCTATCTGCTCCACTAAATCGGTGCGGTCCTGATTGGAGTGGTCTATGCGCCTTTTCAGTTGCAAAGCCTCGGCGGGATCGATGTGCGGGTCGCGAATAATATCCTCCAGATGCCACTGCACCGTATCAATCCAACACTTAAGATACAACCGGTTTTCAATGCTGTCACGCTCAAACGGATTGTTTATAGGTGTGTCAATATGATCTTTCACATGATAATCGTTAATGGCCATATTAAACACCCTGTTACAATTTTCAGTAAACGTCATAATTGTGCTTTTTATGTTATTTTCTGCAAAGCTACTATTTTTATTTGACATAGCCAACTATATTCATATAATAATTGTTTTAATTTTGTCGTTTCCGCACACAGAATATTATAAAAAACCCAATTTTTTTGCACAGAAGATATCCAAATGTGCAAGTTGGTAACGTTTTTTCATCAAAATATTTGCATACTTGAATAAAAATTTGTTCCTTTGCACCGGAATTTTTAAAACAAGAAAAAAATATTAACAATTAAATTTTATTATTATGTCAGAAATTGAGAGCAAAGTTAAAGCTATTATCGTAGATAAGCTGGGTGTTGATGAGGCAGAGGTTAAACCAGAAGCAAGTTTCACTAACGATTTGGGTGCAGACTCTCTCGACACTGTAGAACTCATCATGGAGTTTGAGAAAGAATTCAATATCTCTATTCCCGACGATAAGGCTGAGACTATTGGCACTGTTGGCGACGCTATCAAGTATATTGAAGAGAACGCAAAATAATCTTTTCTGAATGAAGAATGAAGAATAGAGAATAAAGAATGAAGAATTTGCTGCCGCAGGTCGGCGGTTTGTTCTTCATTCTTTATTTTTTGTTTTTGGCGAGAGCCAACATTCTTCATTTTCTTTTTTCATTCATCATTATACAACATGGAATTAAAAAGAGTAGTGGTAACAGGACTCGGTGCTGTCACTCCTGTAGGCAATTCCCCAGAGGAAACATGGAAGAACCTACTGGCTGGTGTGAGCGGTGCTGCACCTATTACCCAATTCGATAGCTCCTTATGCAAAACCCATTTTGCTTGCGAAGTAAAGAATTTGGATATCAACGATTATCTTGACCGCAAGGAAGCACGCAAAATTGACCGTTACACTCAGTTGGCAATGATCAGCGCCATACAAGGTGTGAAAGACAGTGGGCTGGATTTGGAGAAAGAAGACAAGAACCGCATCGGAGTCATCTATGGTGTGGGTATTGGCGGCATTCGCACCTTCGAGGATGAAGTAACCTATTATGGCATTCACAAGGACCAGGGACCCAAGTTCAGTCCTTTCTTCATTCCCAAGATGATTAGCGACATTGCTGCAGGTCATATCAGCATCCATTTCGGATTCCACGGTCCCAACTACACTACCACCAGCGCATGCGCATCTTCAAGCAACGCACTTGCCGACGCCTTCAACCAGATTCGTCTGGGCAAGGCCAACGTGATTGTGGCTGGTGGAGCTGAGAGCGCCATCTGCATGTGTGGTGTGGGTGGATTCAATGCTATGAAAGCCCTTTCCACTCGCAACGACGAGCCTGAAAAAGCCAGCCGTCCGTTCAGTGCTAGCCGCGACGGATTCGTAATGGCGGAGGGTGCCGGTTGCCTCATCCTCGAGGAATTGGAGCATGCCAAGGCACGTGGTGCAAAGATATATGCTGAAATGGTGGGCGAAGGAACCAGTGCCGACGCTTATCACATTACCGCCAGCCATCCCGAAGGACTGGGCGCCAAATTGGTGATGAAGGCTGCGCTTGAGGATGCCGGACTGAATCCCGAAGACATCGACTATATCAATGTTCATGGCACCAGCACCCATGTGGGTGACATTTCGGAGGCCAAAGCCATCAAAGAAGTGTTTGGCGATGCAGCCTTCAAGCTGAACATCAGTTCAACCAAATCGATGACTGGCCACCTCCTTGGAGCCGCAGGTGCCATTGAGGCCATGGTATCGGTGCTTTCGGTAAAAGACGATATCGTTCCACCGACCATCAACCACGACGAAGATGACAAGGACGAAGAGATTGACTACAATTTAAACTTCACCTTCAACAAGGCTCAGCAGCGCACCGTACGTGCTGCCATGAGTAACACATTCGGCTTCGGTGGTCACAATGCATGCGTAATATTCAAGAAGTATGCAGATTAAGAATATCATTGACAGGATAAAGCTCCCTTTCCGCAAAGAGAAGGAGCTTTATTTGTCTTTACACGAAATCATAGGATTCTACCCGCACAACATTTCCTACTACAAACAGGCACTGCTCCACAAGAGCATGGCACGGCGCAACGAGAAAGGACGCCCACTCAACAACGAGCGGCTCGAGTTCTTGGGCGATGCGCTGCTCGACGCTGTGGTAGGTGACATTGTTTTCCACCATTTTGAAGGTAAGCGCGAGGGATTCCTCACCAACACACGCTCCAAGATTGTACAGCGCGAAACACTGGGGAAACTCGCACAGGAAATGGGTCTCAACAGTCTTATCAAGTCGAACGGACACACTTCCTCCCACAACAGCTATATGGGAGGAAATGCGTTTGAGGCCCTCGTAGGTGCCATCTATCTCGACCAAGGTTACGAGGCCTGCAAGCGATTCATGGAAAGACGCATCCTGAAAGAATTGATTAACATCGACAAAGTGGCCTACAAAGAAGTTAACTTCAAATCGAAGTTGCTTGAGTGGAGTCAGAAAAATCGTGTGAAGGTCGACTACAAACTCACCTGCGAGAACAAAGACGAGAAAGGAAATTCTACATTCACCTACACCGTGATACTCGAGAATGTGGAAGGAGAGCGAGGCGAGGGCTACAGCAAGAAAGAAGCACAGCAAATAGCTTCACGCCTCACTATGCAGCGCCTGCGCAAGGAGCCGCAGTTCATCGACATGGTGTTTGCATCAAAAGAAGAGCGCAAGAAGCATGAAAGCGCCCTTAAGCAAGCCAATAATATGGAGGAAATAGGCATATCCAACAATTCTGACAACCAAGGCAATCAGAGCGAACAGAACGCCAAGAGCGATGAGGGCTATCAGGACCCCCAAAAAACTCCTAGCACTTCGGTCTCTTCCAAGAAAACAGCCAAGAAAGACCGCCGCAAGTCGAAAGGTGAGGGCGATGCGCCCATCGAGTATTTCCGCGAAGACACGCCTATGGCCATGCCTGTAGTGCCCACCGGTTACAGTCTGGCATCAAACCAAGACAACACCACAGACGATAAGCACGACGACAAAGTAGAAATCGACGACGAATACGACCTGAGCGACATCAATACCTCGTTGGGGGACAACAAGTCGCGTGAAGACATTATTGCAGCAGCAGAAGAAGCGGCATTTGCCGACAACTAAAAGCCATTGCGAAAGTCCTCCCCATAGGCTCCCTATGGAAAGCACAACTGCAACAACCTTTTTAAGAAACAATCGAGGCGGCATCCTGTAAAAGGGTGCCGCCTCGATTTATATACCAACCTCCGAAGAGGTTTCCATTCTTACTCCATATAATCCCAGATGCTCTGCTTGCCCATGGCATCGGTTTCAGCATCTGTGTTCTGCAGTTTGCCTTTGCCGCTGTCACCGTCAACACTCAAGATACTGTCGGCCAGCATCTGCTCGCTCTGCATCTCCTTTTCCAAAGCCATTGGCTTGATATAATCCTTTTTCATATCTTTTATATT
>CACZPU010000129.1 GCA_902783165.1 uncultured Prevotellaceae bacterium | reverse complement strand
TTGGTTTGAAGGTCGCATCGATGATGTCATTAAGTCGAGTGGCTACCGCATTGGCCCGTTCGAAGTGGAAAGTGCGCTCATGACACACCCCGCCGTTGTGGAGTGCGCCATCACAGGTGTTCCCGATGACATACGTGGAATGGTTGTCAAAGCCACCGTCGTTTTGGGAAAAGAATGGAAAAACAAAGCAGGCGACTCCCTTATAAAAGAGCTGCAACAGCACGTTAAGAAAGAAACCGCACCTTATAAATATCCGCGAATCATTGAGTTTGTTGACGAACTACCCAAGACTATCAGCGGAAAAATACGAAGAGTGGAAATAAGGAATAAAGACATCAAGAAATGAAAATAGCCATCATTGGAGCTGGTAACATTGGCAGTGCATTGGCATTCGGACTGGCACAGAGTTCCATTGTACGCACTGAGGACATCTGCATCAGCAACACTCATCCCGAGAAACTGGAGCGCATCAAATCTGTGGTTTCTGGCATACGCACTACCACCGACAATCGTGTTTGCACAAAAGACGCCGACATTGTGGTCATCGCAGTAAAACCTTGGAAGCTGTCACCGCTTGTCGACCAGCTGAAACAAATGCTCGACTACAGCAAGCAGATAGTCTGTTCGATGGTGGGCGGTGTAGGGCTGACCGACCTAAAGTCGCTGTTCGAGCGCAATGGTGAGGTGCCGGTGCTCTACTACCTCATTCCAAATACAGCCATAGCCACTTGCGAAAGTATGACATTCATGTCGTCTGCAGGTGCCACACCGGAACAGGACGAACAACTGCTGAGAATATTCCAGGAACTGGGAGATGCTATGCTTGTAGAGGAACGTTTGATGAATGCAGGTCTTGTCCTGGCTTCATGCGGCATAGCCTATGCTTTGCGATATATCCGCGCAAACACCCAGGGCGGTGTACTACTCGGCTTCTCGCCTGCTGATGCGCAACGCATCGTGGCACAAACCATAAAGGGTGCTGCCAGCCTGCTCAGCATCGAAGGCTCACACCCGGAATCAGAAATCGACCGTGTCACCACTCCTGCAGGACTGACCATCCGCGGACTGAATGCCATGGAACGCAATGGTTTCACCACATCTATTATAGAAGGTCTCATGGCTTCCATTCCTCAAACGAAATAAGTGGACATGAAAAGAAGAATCGTCGTCAAGATAGGCTCCAACGTACTGACCAGAACCGACGGTAAGTTGGATGTCACTCGAGTATCAGCGCTCGTCGACCAAGTGGCGTGGTTGCGCCAACAAGGTCACGAGGTGATTCTTGTGTCGAGCGGCGCCGTGGCCTGTGGTCGACGCGAATTGAAGGTCGACCATTTGCTAGATTCGGTGGAGCAACGACAATTGTTTTCCGCCCTCGGACAAGTGAAGCTCATCGGACTCTACTATGACCTCTTCCGCGAGTACCATATCCATGTGGGACAGGTGCTCACCATGAAAGAAAACTTCCAGCCCGGCGAACTGTTCGAAAACCAGCGAGCCTGTATGAGAGTGATGTTGGAGAATGGTGTGCTGCCCATTGTCAATGAAAACGACACCGTGTGCGTCACTGAACTGATGTTCACCGACAACGACGAACTGAGCGGGCTCATTGCTGAGATGATGCAAGCCGATACGCTCATCCTTCTTTCGAACATTGACGGCATTTACACAGGCAGTCCCGACGACGAGCATTCACAAATGATTAGCAAGGTGCTGCCCAACGATGATCTTTCATCCTACATCCAAGTAGAGAAAAGTTCCTTCGGGCGAGGCGGCATGCACTCAAAATACACAACAGCCGTCCGCTTGCAAAGGGAAGGTGTACACGTCATCATTGCAAACGGTAAGCGCGAAGGTGTGCTTGTCAAGCTTATGACAACCCCCGACAACACACCTCACACCTCTTTTGAAACCAACCTTTTATAAAGAAAGCATTGAACGAACTATCCACATACAAAGCCGCCTGCAAGTTGGTCGCCAACCTGACCGATGAGCAACGAAGCGACATACTTCGTGAACTGGCCGATGCAACAGAGGCACAGTCGTCCAAGTTGCTTGCCGCCAACGCCCTCGACCTCGTTAAGATGGACAAGGACGATCCGCGATATGACCGTTTGAAACTCACTGAGCCGCGCCTACACGACATCTCACACGACTTGCGAAAGGTGGCGTCGCTACCCTCTCCACTCGGGCGTACGTTGAAGCACTCGGTGTTGCCCAATGGTCTTGAACTGACACGCGTCAGTGTTCCCTTTGGCGTCATCGGCATTATCTTCGAAGCGAGACCCAACGTATGCTTCGACTGCTTTGCACTCTGCTTGAAAGCGGGCAACGCCTGCATCCTCAAGGGCGGCAGCGATGCCAAGGAAAGTTGTACAGCCATCATAACCTTGATTCACGAAGTGCTGCATCGCCACGGACTGCCCAGCGAATGTGCCGCCTTGCTCACAAGTCACGAAGATACCGATTGGTTGCTTCAGGCACGCGGCATCGTCGACCTCATCATTCCTCGGGGCAGCAGTCGACTCATTAACTATGTGAGGGAACATGCGCAAGTGCCAGTCATTGAAACAGGTGCAGGAGTAGTTCACTGTTATGTTGACCGTGCCGCCGATATTGAGAAAGCCATCGCCATTGTCGTGAACGCCAAGACACGCCGTGTAAGTGTTTGCAACGCCCTTGATTGCCTTATCATCCATAGCGACCGACTTGTCGACTTGCCGGTTATCTGCCAGATTCTGACAGACAAAGGCGTACATATTGAAGCAGACGAGCGGGCATATCAAGTGCTCCAAGGTACAGTCAACTCAGCATTGATTGTAAAGGCAAACGATGATTCTTTTGGAACCGAATTTCTTTCCATGCGAATGGCGCTGAAAGTGGTAGATTCCTTGGACGAAGCACTTGAACACATTGAGTGCTACGGCTCTGGGCACAGCGAGAGCATTGTCACCGAAGACCCTGAAACAGCACAACGCTTCTTATCGCAGACCGATGCTGCATGTGTCTATTGGAATGCCCCTACCAGCTTTACCGACGGCGGCCAGTTCGGCCTCGGTGCGGAAATAGGCATTTCCACCCAAAAACTGCATGCCCGCGGTCCGATGGCACTTGAAGAAATCACCACCTACAAGTGGATAATCAAGGGTGACGGACAAACGAGGAAATAGCCGTCACCAAGATGACAAGCAATTATTCATTATTTATTATTTCGAAAAGATGAAAACTTTCCAACATGTACAAGACATCGGCCCACTCGACAAAGCACTGGCCGAAGCAAAAGAAATCAAGAATGACCGTTTCAAATATCAACATCTGGGCAAGAACAAAACCTTGATGATGATTTTCTTCAACAATTCGTTGCGTACACGCCTATCTACTCAAAAGGCAGCTATGAACCTCGGCATGAATGTCATTGTTCTCGATGTGAATGCCGGTGCATGGAAACTGGAGACTGAGCGTGGCGTCATCATGAACGGCGACAAGAGCGAACACTTGTTGGAGGCCATTCCCGTCATGGGGTGCTACTGCGACATCATTGGCGTGCGCTCGTTTGCGGGACTAACCGACCGCGAATACGACTATGCCGAAACTGTTTTCAACCAGTTTATCAAATACAGCGGGAAGCCCGTCTTCGCCATGGAAACGGCCACCGTGCATCCACTACAAGCCTTTGCCGACCTGATCACCATTGAGGAATACCGAAAGCAACAACAGAAGAAGGCAAAGGTGGTACTCACCTGGGCACCCCATTGTAGGGCGTTGCCTCAAGCTGTTCCCAATAGTTTCGCACAATGGATGAACGCAGCTCCCGACATCGACCTCGTTATCACGCATCCCAAGGACTATGAATTGGATCCGTTCTTTGTTGGCAATGCCCAAGTTGAGTACAATCAAAAAAAGGCATTCGAGGATGCCGACTTTATCTATGCCAAGAACTGGAGCTGCCCCGGCGTGACCAATCCCGACGACTATGGCAAAATCTTATCCACCGACATGGATTGGACTGTTGACACCGAGCATATGAGCTGGACCAATAACGCCAAATTCATGCATTGTCTGCCTGTTCGCCGCGGACTTATTGTGACCGACGATGTCATTGAAAGTCCCGACTCAATCGTCATTCCCGAGGCAGCCAACCGCGAAATATCATGCTCAGTGGTGCTCAAAAGGATGCTTGAAGCACTGAACAACTAAGAGACCACCTTCATTCCATATATTTAGCAATAACCATTACCATGATACCCGATATCTATCAAGCTGACAAAAACCGATACAACGGCAGCATGCAATACCAACGCTGCGGTCGGAGCGGAATACTTCTGCCCAAAGTAAGCCTCGGATTCTGGCACAATTTCGGCAGTGTCGACTCTTATGAGCGCAGCAGGGAAATCACCCGCTATGCATTCGACCACGGCATCAACCATTTCGACTTGGCTAACAACTACGGACCGGTATACGGCAGCGCCGAGGAGACTATGGGAAGACTGATGGACGACACGTTCCGGCCCTATCGCGATGAACTGTTCATCTCCACAAAAGCAGGTTACGACATGTGGCCAGGACCCTACGGCAACTGGGGTTCGCGGAAATATCTCATGGCAAGCCTCGATCAGTCGCTCAAGCGCATGCATCTTGACTATGTGGACTTGTTCTACAGCCACCGCTTCGACCCAGACACACCGATGGAGGAAACCTTGCAGGCGTTGGTCGACATCGTCAAACAAGGCAAGGCGCTGTACATTGGCATATCCCGATGGCCACTCGAAGCACTGAGGTTTGCCGACAACTATCTGCGAGAGCGCGATGTTCCCCTGTTGATATTCCAAGACAAGTTGAATTTGGTGAACCGCGAACCTTTGGAAGAAGGGACACTGCAGTATTGTCGTGAGCATGGTATCGGATTCATCAGCTTTTCGCCATTGGCACAAGGTCTGCTCACTGACCGATACCTAAACTGCAAAATAGGCAGTAATGGGAAAATGGAAGGTATACCATCCGACAGCCGCATGGCCAACAAGAACTCACTTAGCCAAGATGCCCTGACTCCTCAGTTCATACAACAACTGCAGGAATGGAACTCCATAGCCAAAACCAGAGGCGAGACCATGGCGGAAATGGCACTTGCCTGGGTATTGGAGCAACAAGGTGTCACCTCCGTACTGGTTGGTGCCAGCAGCACTGTCCAACTGGAGAAGAACATCAAGTGCATACAAGCCCCACCATTTGAGCAAAGGCTCTGAAAGTATACCAGTGAACAACGAAAAAGAATCTATCAGCAATTGAAAGCATGCTTCATTAATTGATAATACAGAGGAGGGTGTTCGTGGCAATTATCCACAAGCACCCTCCTCTGAGTACATATTCTATCGAAACCTCCTGAATGGCTGAAGGCTTAGACAACTATTCGGCCCACGCCTTCTTCATGGCATTTACAATCTCTGGTATTGTCCACTGAGGCACAGAGCGGTCTGTACCGTCGATGATAGTCATCCAATAGAAGGTGGCAATGCCAAGAGCCTTGGCCTGTTTCACCAAATCGGCGGCATGGTCGCCTGCTGCCTTTTTCTGTGCAGCTGTGCTGTTCTTGTTGATGTCGATATCGTTTTCTCCAAGAATGCCACATTCACCGATGATGACTGGAATATCCTTGCTCACGAATTTGTTGTTAAGTCGCGTGAACATACTCTTCAATTCATTGCTCTGTGCAGTGCCCCAATTAGCGTTGGTTGTCTTTAGCCAATTATACGGGTCATAGCTGTGAATCTCAGCAATAAGATGTCCATTCACGTTGTCGGTAGGCATCTTGAAATGGTCGAGATTGGCTTGCACATGAGCAGCCGAGTAGGTGGATACGATAAGGTTTCGCGTACCGTTGTTTCCACCCGTGGCACGCACGGTGTTGATAAAACTTTGCGCAAACTTATTGACGGCCTCATAACTAGAGTCATCGGCAGGTGTGGTCCACTTGTTGTTTTTGTCGAGCATCTCGTTGTAGCCTTCAAACACAAGGCGGTGCCCATAGTCAGCAAAGCGCGTTGCTATCTGCTGCCAAATCTTCACAAAACGGGCGTTGTTCTTATCAAAACTGTCCATATCGGCCTTAAGCCATTGGGTGTCACCAGCGCCGCAGTCATGGTGCACATTGAGAATGCAGTACATTCCCTCGTTGATGACATAGTCTACCACTTCCTGCACACGGTCCATCCAAGAAGCGTCAATATTATCGTCGACGTCGAGATGTTGCCACCAAGTGACAGGAACACGGATGGCATTGAATCCCTCCTGTTTCATGAAGTGCATCAGTTCACGCTTGGTTATGGGCTGTCCCCATGCCGTTTCATATTTGTCAGGACTCTTGTTGTTTCCTATCCACTCACCATTGCTGTCGAGTGTGTTGCCCAAGTTCCATCCCAAACCCATATTCACCACGGCATCCTTGGCACTCTCCTCCATATAGGTGGCATTGAGATTTACCTGGTCGCGAGTGATGACACAACTTTGGCTCATAGCATTTTTCCACCAGTCGTTGCTTGGCATACTTCCGCCATACCAGGGCATGAACCACAGCCACTTGGCTCCTTTTTTCCAGAAGTCGCCTACCTGTGAGAAAGCAACATTGCCGTTCGACTCTACGCCACACTCTGCCAATGTTACCATCTTGCCGGGATAAGCTTTCTCTATCTCTGAGAACTCCTGAAGGTTTTTAGCATCATCGTAGCCATAAAGGTCGCGTCCCACAATGTCTACATATCCGTCGCCAGGATACCAGTCGGTGTCTTGGTTATAATCGTTGCTGTTGCCATTGTAGTTCTGCGTGGTCCACACCCATATCAGGTTGTGAATGTTCTTGCTCTCGAAATAGCTGAACATGGCTTTCCACAACTGTTTGTAGGTTTCAGGGCCTTCATATCCCCACCAGAACCAGGCTCTTGCCCAACTAGGTTGCTGCTTATGTGTGGCGTTGCCTGCTCCCTCGTGGAAAGGTCGCCAGATGGCAGCGATGCCGGCATCCTGCAGTTTCAGGATGACATTGGCCACCTTCTCCATCTGCTCGTAGAACCATTTGTTCTCCCAAGTGCCGTTCACCAATGCATTGGAAGCCTTGAAAGTGGTTTCCGATGGAGTGCAAGTCACCACCTTGTTACCGCTTGCGTCGCCTCCATTAGCCGTGATAGCATTGATTTTGTCTTCACTCAAAGGCACGTTGAAATGCCACATCAGCGATACGATGCCACCTGCATCTGCCCATTCGGTAACTGGTGTGATGTCATCGTAGTTGACCCAGTTGTTCTGAGGCACATAGACGTGAATGAAATCGTAGCAGTTAATGGCCGGATATTTACCTGTGGCATTGTAAATCTTGTCGGCCTCCTTATGGTTCCAGTTCACATCGGCTATCACTCCCGATAAGGTCTTCGACTTATACACCAGTTGCAGATAGTTGTACAGTCGTTTGGCATTCTCGTTTGCAGCAGGGTCGGCAAGCGAAATGCCACTCACGTCGGTTTCCTTCTGGATGGAGAACACCACGTTCTGTATGTCATCGATATTATATTCGTCCAACGGACCGAAGTCTTCCCAGCCTTGGTAAACCACACCCAACTTACTGTTGACATGCGTCAGCGAGGAAATGTTGTTAAGAATCTTGATTTCTTTTTTCTGTCCGTTCTTGAGGTTGACAATCACTTTGTCGTCCTCTTTCTGTGCCATGACGTTCAATGAAACCAGCACGGCCAACAATGAGAATAATAACTTTTTCATTTGCGTGCCACTTTTATTGATTTACCATTCACATTCACAATATAGACGCCCTCTGGCAACTGGCCGATATCTATCGTCTGGCAATTGCCCATTTTTACTGGTGTCAAATTCACGGCCTTGCCATCGATGGCAAAGACACGAATGCGGGGGGTGTTGCCGTAAGCCACAATCGTGTTCCCTTCCATCTTGAAAGCCATGTCACTCTCCACCTGGCGTACACCCGTTGATGCACCATAGGTGAAGGTGAGCACCCGCTTAAGTTCGTAGGAAACCGATTGGTCGCCGGCCTTCACCTTGAGCATGTCATCGCCAAAACTGATTTCCGGTTGTGATTCCAGCGTGAACTCCGCCCTTGTGTTGTCGCTGAAAGTGATGAAGAGCGATTTGCTCTGTGCATGCAAGAACAACGGCATCATGAGCATGCAGACAATCGCAATCAGATGTTTTGTTCCGTTCATATCATTTATATTTAAATATAGGAAGTCAGTGTCTTGAACAACCAACCTCTTGAATAATTCAATTTCGAAGCTAATTCTCAAATCTTATCTTTTGAAAGCGCCAACGTTCAGCTATTTCTCAAGATATATTCCATTGATGTCATGCAGGAACAGCGTTCGCTTGTCGTTGTAGAACTGCACAAAGTCTTTTGTTGAGCGTTGTCCGGGATAAGGTGCATAGAAATGTCCCTGCTTGTCGTGTGCATTGCGCCACACCAAAACATATCCCACGCCATATTTATTAAGCGAAGGAGCAAGCGCACTAGTCCACCAATTGTCCATCGGAATGCCCTCGAATCCCGTCTCAGTCACAGCAAAGGGCTTATGGTGCTCTTTGCCTAGTTTTTGCATGAATGCCAGATGCCCGGCAAGGTTCTCACTATATTTATTCACCGCTGTTGTGTCTCCTTCGGGCACATAGCAGTAGATGTCAACACCCAGCATGTCGATGATGTCATCTCCAGGATAGCGATCCATGTAATGCTGCTCATTGGGCTGAGGGTCACTGCCAGGACTATAGGCGAAGAGCGCATTCACCACCTTCTTTTCTTTCAGTCGGTCAGCAGTGAACTTCCACAGAGCGATATATTCTTCCTTGGAACATACATTCTCTCCCCACCAGAACCAACTGCCCGTATGCTCATGCCACGGACGGAAGATGACGGGAACACGGACGCCATAGGGTGTTTCCAACGAACTGATAAAATCGGCCACACGGTCGAGCCAACCAAGGAACACCTCATGTTTTTCACCTCCTGGCAGCACCGAAGCCACCGTGTGTTTCTCTTGGTCGGTCAGTGAGTCAGGTTTCACCCATGCCGAACCGCCAGTAAGAGGATTGTCGAGGTGCCAACTGAGCGTCACCACTCCACCTCGGTCGAATTGGTCGATAATCATCTGGCGCATATCATCAAAAGGTACACCGTCGAGATTCACAGAGTCGCCTATTTCAAGATGTCCCAAATCAAATCCCATGACGGCAGGATAGTCGTTACACACCGATTTCACATCACTGCGAACCTCTCCGTTTTCCGATTTTTCACCATTGTATACCCATCCCACACCATATGCCGTATCGTCTTGATGTCCGAACATGTAACCGGCAGAGTCAGCTTGTGCCATCATGTTTGCCAGCAGGTTCTCTGTGCGCTGCGTGCGCCCAGTGTCTGCCAAGGGGTCGTTGGGATATTTCTTGCCGCAAGAGGCGACAACCAATGTAATAAAGGATAGAAGTAGTAGTTTTCTCATTGGCTTCTAAAAAACAGTAATCTGTTTTGTATATTTCTAACTATTGCTTAAAACAAAGAAAGGGACGGGCACAAACTCCCGTCCCTCTTTTAGAGATATTGGTTATTCCATTGTAACCTTTGTAAGAATGAAATTCGTTCCTGTGATAATCAGACCCTGATTGGCAACCAAGTCATCAATAGCCGCCTGAGTTAAAGAAATCTCGAATACACCTGAGGCTTCTGGGAAGTCGTATTGTGCACCGAAACTGTCAGGAAGATTTCCCCAATTATCACCATGGCGCAGGGACGCGCATCCCCAATCGCCTGCCACTTTCTTTTCATAGTAGCAACGCAAGATAGTACCAGCCTTAACAGTAGACCAATCATATCCGCCATAAGCCAATGTGGACAGAGCACCACCAACATTCCAGTCGATATCCATATTTCCTTCCCAAACAGTATCCTCTGTCGGGAACTCTATCTCAAGCGAAATCTTGTTGATGGTGATATCCTGTCCGTTAATGAACATACTTCCACCCCAGTCAAGGATAGCGTCATCTGTCAGGTGCTGGAGGTCTGATGCCGACAGTGGGATACGAGCCTCGTTCTGGTTCTCATCGAACTCATAGAAGTACTCACCATCACCTACACATCCTGCAAGTTTTATGTTTGCCCAGTGGCCATCATTGAACTTGATTTTTCCACCAGGTTGCTCCACTTGGTAGGATATGATCATTGTCACAACTCCTGCTGGCAGATTCTTGAAAGCATCAGAAGGAAGGGTAAGGTTGTTTGACCAGAAGCCAGTACTTGCGGGACCCTCGAAAATAACGATTGTCTGAGAATTGTTTGGTATAACGGAAATTTCATATTCCACTTCACCGTTCGATGAAACAAGTTTCACAACCGATTTAGCGGTAGCATCATCAGGTATACCAAAGGTCAGTTGCTCATTCTTTTCAGAGTAAACATACTTCACCTCAGCCCCGTTGACAAACACTTTCTCCAACTTGTCTGCGTTCTTCACCTTTACAGTCAGCACATCGCCAGCCTGTGGAGTGTTGTCATCACCAAACTCTGGCATTTCTGTGATGTAACAGAATACAGCTTCCTTGATAGCGAGCTCGGGAGCCTCCACCTGAGTACCATTCTTCAGATTGAGCAAGGGCTTGCCGGTCTTTGCCTCCATCGGAACTGTTACAGTGATACTGGTTTCTGTTGCCTCAAACTTGTCCTCGTCATTGGTGGCTTCGCCGAAGGTGATGCTCTTCACAAGGTCAAGGTCGGTACCCTTGATAACCAGCACAGCACCAGCGCTAACGGGATTGGCATTATAAACAGTCACCACTGGTTTCACCAATGTAAACGGCACCTTCACTTCCTTGCCATTGGCCATGCGCAGCGTAAGACCTTCGCCTTCTTGAGCTGTTTCGGGAATAGCAGAAATAAGAATACCAGCACCTGTCAAATTGAATTCAACGGGATCGGCATTGTCAAACTGAACAGCAGTAACAACATCGAGGTCATCACCCTTGACAATCATACGTCCGCCTGCTTTCGCAGGATTCGGAGTAGCTGAACAATTGCTCGGAGCAACGGTTTCAATCTTGCCAACAGGAACTTCCACACCAGAACGGCATATCAAGTTGATGTCGCCATCGGGAGCCTCAGCAGGAAGGACGAATGAAAGAGTCTTTCCATCGGCAGAGGCATTGAACTCCTGCAATTCCACATCAGCCACATTCACTGTCTCAATGAGACCGAAATAGGTACCAGTCACAGTAATAGGCTCACCCTGTTTCACAACGACAGTTCCAAGAGCTGCAGCCTCGCCGCGCGGAGAAGCCAATTTGCTGACTGTTGGAGTACCCACATTCAGGGCTTCCTCGCTCTTGATGATATTGTAAGAGACATCAGCATTAGCATCTACCAGAGCTGTCAGGTCAGCAGTGTAGAGAGAAATCTTGCCTGTCTTGGCAGCATCGGGAACAGCCACCTGAATCTTATACCTGTCATGATATGCAAAGTCGTTCTCAGACACTTGCACTCCGTCGGTGAATTCCACCATGTGAATCAGGTTCAGATAGTCACCCTCAATAGTTATCACCTCACCCGGCATAGCAGAAGCTGGAGAGAAACCCTTGAAGTCGATGGGTTCCTCATAAGTAAGCTCGGTTTTGGTCTTGATAATTTCGTTGGTCTTGGTTGTCAACACCACAGGTCCCACCTCTGGCCCATCCTTCGGAACCTGCACACGGATTTCGCTGGGGATACCGCTCTTGATAACCTCGATATTAGTAATGGCAGGCACACCGGGAATTGTCACCGAGGCGACTTGGTCCAGGTTAGAACCCAAGAAGCGGAGCATACCACCGCGCATCACCGGCTGCGGACCGTAAACATTGAGATGTACACCTTGCAGATACTGGTTGGTATCCAAGTCGTCCTCGCCGCAGGCTGCCAGTGACAGCCCAGCAAGGGCTACCACCGACAGTATGAATAATTGCTTTATCTTTTTCATATCCTTAGTCATTTAGAATTATTTGTTAGGAACAACGCGGATGTTATCAATCTTGATGATTGGATGACATTCTGTACCTGTGATACCACCACCTACAACGAAGATTACAAGGCTACTGAAATCTTTGGCAGTCAATTTGCCGGAAGCGGCACCACCACTGAAGCCAAACTTGAAATCGCTAATAGGAATGGTAACTGTTATCCATTCGTCGTTAGTGTCGAACGAGCCTGTGGTTTCCCAAGGACGATAGATACCACGAGGCAGTACGTCGTTTTTGAAGTAGGTGTTGTTACATCCACCCAGCGTATTGCCATCGATATCAAGGATACCGGTTTCACCATTGGAAATCTTATCCACGCCACCGACGATAATCTGCATGGCACCGGCGGACCACGGGTTATTCTTTGGAACACACATCTCAAACTTGAATAGCATATTCTCGAAGTCGGTAAAGTCAACCAATTCGGTCAAACGAACACCGTCACCCTGATAGTTTTCAGGATTCTGCCAGTTGCCTGGCCAATACTCGAACGAGAAGAATTTGTCAATCCAAGGTCCTTCTGCACCGAAATCGGTGTCACCCAACATCAGGTAGTTGCCAGAGAGAGAGGTCTCGTCAGATTTAATCACCTGTGGATGCCAACCATGGTTGCCCAGCACAACTCCTGTCACGGCATTCGGCGTGTCGAAGTCGAATAGGAAATTACGCGAGTCGTTGAAGTAGAATGACGACTTGGTAGAGCCGTAGATAGATTTGACCGCTACCTGTCCTTCCTCGGTACAGTTAGGAACCACGAAAGTAAGCGACGTCTGTGTCTTCTCTACGAAGTCCTTGACAACCGTACCATCAGGCATTACAACCTCAATAGGAACATTGGGGTCGTCAATGAAATAGCTACCATAGATAGTCGCATTTGTTCCTGGCTTAGCATGCTCGTTCGACATCGACATGATGAGAGGAGCAGGAATAGCCACATGGAAATCATAGAACAACGTGTCCTTATCGTGAGTAATCATAGTGATTTTGTCGTTCACCACGTTAGGAATGCTCTTAGGAACCGATACAATCAGAGTATGGTCTGTGATATAGCTGGTGTTGAGCACAGCCTCCAGGTCGTTGAAGAACATCCTCTTGATACTTCTCAGGTTTTCACCGACAAGTGCAATTGCCATCTGCGGGCTACCCTCTACAATCAGAGAGTCTTTTGCCTCAACATCGGCAGGACGAATATAATACACCGTCGGCTTTCCACCAGTATGCTCATATTTGTCTGGCTGGTCTTCGCACGACTGCATAGAGAAGCCAAAAGCAATGGTCAGTGCAACAAGAAGCACTTTTCCGAAAGTCTTATTATTGAATTTCATAATCTTTGTTTTTTATATTAGAATGACAGCGTGCTGAGGTCGAAATCTTCTGGTTGTTCCAAGAGGTATGGGTTATAAGACACGTCCACAGACGACATAGGAATGGTGAAACTACGGTCTGTCACGTTCGGTGGCAGCGTATTGGTGTCATAATACATGGTGCTTGGATCCACTTTCCATGTTGTGTATCCGCTATCATAGTAAGTTTTGTAAAGCTGATCCAGTCCGGCATAAGTGTTGCGCTTCTGTGCCTTGAGCTCATCGATGGCACCCTGCGGGTCGTAGTAGTAGCGACGCACGAAGTCGTACCAACGGTCGCCCTCCATAGCCAATTCAAGGCGACGCTCCTTCCAGATGTCATTCCAAGTGATGCTGGTTGGATACTGATATCCCTTCACAGAACGGTGACGCACCTTGTAGAAGTATTCAAGCACCTTCGGGTCGGAAGACGATGTGTTGTTGCCCATGGCAGCCTCACAGTAGATGAGGTATACGTCAGCCAGACGCAGCAGGTGTGTGTAGTTGCCGTAATACATATCGCGTGGGTTCACGCCAAGACCTTCTTTCTCGTGGTCGGAATTGCATCCCACCAGATGCTTGGCACAATAGCCGCCACCTGTGGCATCCCATGAACCCTGGCCTTGATGCTTTGCATAACCCTGGTAAATCAGTTTCAAGATGTCCAAGCCACCCTCTTCCATGAAGAAATAGTCGTAGGTGTCGCCGGGCATCATGATGGTGGCCTTGCGGCGGTCGTCAACATTCTGACGTCTTTGGTTAAGCGGGTTGTCACCGAATGCCTCAATCAGGTCGGCAGTAACTCCATCCCACTGTCCCCAGTTGTCACCGAACTCACTGAAGCCTTTCGGCGAGAGGTCGCTCTGAAGAGAATTCTGGCAGGTCCAAGTACCTCCGGAAACCGTCCATGCCCATGAGATAAGACATTCTTCGTTCACATTGTTGTGTCCGCGGAACAGATCAGAATAGACAGGCAGCAGGTTGCGGCCACTATTCTCAATCACGTCCAATGCTAAATCGGCTGCCTTTTTCAGGTCTTCTGGATTGCGTTGATGAGCCTTGCAGGTGATATAGCAGTTGGAGCCTGTGTTATAGGTGGTGTGTTCCTCACTGAAACCGGCTTTGGTCAGATATACCTTTGCCAGCAGCGCCTTGGCACAATACTTGTCGATTCGGCCTTTGCCTGTCACATCGTGTTCGGGCAGCAGTTCAATGGCCTTCTCCAGAGTCATGATGATATAATCGTATACAACGCTGATTTTAGCCTTGTGCAATTGTGTGGCGCTCTGGCTGTTGATGATGCTCAGCGGATCGTGGATAATGGGCACAGCTCCAAAAGAACGCACCATATAGAAATAAGCGAAAGCCTTCCATGTCAGTGCCTCACCCATGCAGGCATTCTTCACTTCCTCAGAAGCTCCTGTGCTGGCCTTCAGGTTATTGTATACTGTCATACAGTGTGTGTTCACAGCCCAAAGAGAGGCACTCATGTTGGCCAGATACTGATCCGAGCCGTCAAGAGTGAATGTGATATAAGGGCTATTGCTCTGTTTGTAGTTTCCAGACATTACCTCACCCACTTTGATAAAGCCACGTTGGAAATCGTACCATGGCGAATTGTACAGGTAGTTAACACCTGCACGACACTGTTCATCGTTGCTGTAATAGCTCGACGTGTCGTATCCGTCTTCTGTTGGTCTGTCCAAAAAATCTTCACATGAGGTCAAAGCCAATCCCAGAAAGGCCACGCATGCTAACGATTTGATATTATATAGTTTCATAATTCTACCTTTCATATAATTAGAATGTTACGTTTAAACCGAAAGAGTAAACGGTTGGCGACGGATAGCGTCCATTGTCAAGACCATACACATATCCATTTTGGTCGGCTGTTGAAGCACCTACTTCTGGATCATAGCCATCGTAGCCTGTGATGGTGAAGAGGTTCTGGATGTTGCAATAGAGACGCACGTTGTCCACGTAGAGTTTCTTGCAGACACTCTTCGGCAGGGTGTAGCCCAAAGTGATGTTCTTTACACGCAGATAAGAAGCATCCTCTATGTAGCGGTCGCTCCAACGGTCGTTGTTGTTCGGGTTGTTGATACGCACAGCTGGAAGACTTGTTGGATTCAACACCTGTACGTTCTCGATGTCATCATACCAGTGCCATACCAAACTGGAGTTTCTTCCCTGATATCCCTGACTGTAGTCTTTGTCGGGGTTGATAGGAGTCACAATAGAACGGTCGAGCACCGATGCGGCTTGGTTGGTCCACACATCTTTCATGGCATCCAGTCGGCGACGCAGATAGTTACCCACCTTGTTGCCCACAGAACCGTTGATGAAGATACTGAGGTCGAAGTCCTTGTAACGGAAAGTATTGGTCCAACCGAAGGTGTACTTCGGCATTGGGTTGCCAATGTATGTTTGGTCATAGTCGTCGATGATGCCATCGGGCTTACCTTCTGGTCCGCTGAGGTCCTTGTATTTCACATCACCCACCCAAACAGTGTTGTAGTGGTTATAGCCATCCTTGTTGTAAGCTACTGGCTTGGGAGAGTTCTCAATATCTTCGAGACTGGTGTAGATACCGTCTGTAACATATCCGTAGAACTGGAACAGAGGCTGTCCGATATCACTTCTTGATACAGGGTCGTCCCACATACCATTACCGATAATGGCTGCGCTCGATGTTCCCGACAGGGCCACCAACTTGTTCTTGTTCCAAGAGATTTCAAATTCAGAATCCCAAGAGAAGTTCTTAGTGCTGACAGGGTGTGTGCTGAGGGTGATTTCAAGACCGGTATTCTCAATCTTACCATAGTTGCCCCAAGGTGCTTCCATGGCAGAAGATGGGTTACCGCTTGTTCCCATATATTAAGGCAGCTGCATCTTCATCAGCATGTCGTTAGAAAGCTTTTTGTACCAGTCGATTGTCAGGTTAACCTTGTTGTTGAAGAAACCGAGGTCGAGACCGATGTTGGTCTGCTGCTGCTTCTCCCACATCACATCTCCATTTGCAAAACCTCTGGGGCGTTGCGACTTGCCAAGAGCACTTGCCATGGCTGCTAACTCAGAAGCCCAACGGCCGCCACCGATGTTCGAGTTACCGGTCTGTCCCCAACCGATACGCAATTTACCATTGCTTAGCCATTTTTCGGTGAACTTCTTGACAAATTCCTCGTTAGAGAAACGCCATGCAACAGCAAACGAATGGAACGAACCCCAACGCTTGTTTGGTCCGAAATTCGAACTACCGTCACGACGGAATGTATAGGTTGCCAAGTAACGGTCATCATAATTATATGTTTCGCGCGTGAAGTACGATTCCATGGCCGATGAGCCAAAACCTGAATTAATATTGAAGCTATCGGTCTTTCCAAGCTTAGGATTGTGTATCTGGTTGGTTTCTAGGCCTGACGACTCACCGCCCATGTAGTCCCACTTGCTTTCCCAGCTTTCCTGTCCAAGCATGGCTGTGAAGTTGTGCTTGCCTATCTGTCCAGAATAAGTCAGATAGTTCTTCAATTGTACAAACTGACCGGTTGTCTTCTGTACACTGATGGTATTGGTGTCGCGTTTCCAGTTACCAAAGTCCAGTGTAGGCATGAATGTCTCGGCTCTATCCCAGTTGAAGTTGTAACCAACTTCTGTGTGCCAAACGAGTCCCTTGAAGAATGTAACTTCTGCGAAGACGTTACCTGTCAAGTTGTTACGCTTGTAGAGAATATCATTTGCCAAAGCCTGTGCAACAGGGTTAGGTGAGTTGTCACCTTCACGAGAAATAGAGGTATAGTTGCCGTCCATGTCGTAAATGGCTACATCTGGCAACTTGGTCAGGGCGTAGCTGATGACACCCTCGTCCTGGTCGGCTTTCAACAGACGCTCGTCGGTATTGGTGTAGTTGGCATTCAAACCGAGCTTCAACCATTTCTTCAACTGAGCATCCAAGTTGACACGAGCACCATAACGCTTGAAATCTGAACCAATCAGTGTACCTTCCTGATCCATATAGTTGCCGCTGACATAGTATTTTACCACGTCGCTACCTCCCTGGATACTTATTTGGTGCTGATGCTGGAAAGCAGTACGGAAGATGGCATCCTGCCAGTTGGTACCCTTGCCCAACATCGACGGGTCGCTCAGTGCTGGACTGGCTGTTGCCATGCCCTGTGCCACCATGTCGTTGAAATATTCAGCAAACTCGCGCAGGTTCAGAATATCAATGCGCTTGGTTTGGCGGTTCCATGCCATCATGCCGTCGTAGCTGAACTTTGCCTCGCCGCTCTTACCATGCTTGGTGGTGATGAGCACAACACCATTGGCACCTTGGGCACCGTAGATGGCGGTGGCAGAAGCATCCTTCAGAATCTCCATGCTGACAATATCGTTCGGGTTGATGGTAGAAAGAGGAGACACCGTAGAAACGGCACCGTTACCCAGCTTATCGCCCAATCCTACCGAAGCACCTTTTGAATTGGTGTTGTTCCAAATCACACCGTCAACTACGTAGAGAGGCTCAGCACCGGCATTGATGGTGGCCTGACCACGCACACGGATTGATGTTGAAGAACCAGGAGCACCCGAAGTGGCCATAGATGTCACACCGGCCACACGACCTGCAAACGCCTGGTCGAGGTTGGTGATGACAGAGCCTTTCACCTTCGACTCGTCCATAGAGCCTGTGGCACCGGCCAAGTCGCTCTTCTTCATAGTACCGTAACCAACCACCACCACTTCGTCGAGCATGGCGCGGTCTTCTTCCAAAGTAATGTTGAAGGTTGACTGACTTCCCACTCTGATGAGCCTTGTCTTGTAACCTACATACGAAATTTCGAGTTCGGCGTTCGGCTTCACGTTCAACGAGAAATTACCGTCCAAATCGGTAACCGTACCGTTACTCGTACCTTTCTCCATGACAGTGGCACCGATTACCGGTCCCATTGCATCGCTAACGACACCCGACACCTTCTTGGCCTGTTGCACCGCCTGAACGGACTTAACAGCTGAATCGGCCCATGCCTGAGGGGCATAGCCAAATCCCAAGAGCGCGCAGATACCTAATAGCAGCACTGTCTTCCTTGATTTTTGATTCATACTTTAAGTATTTACTTTAGGTTATTAGAAATTATAAAATTACTCCAAATTTGGTAAAAAACTGAATTCGTTTGCAAAGATAAGTCAATTTTAGGCAATATTATGATACTTTGTTGCTTATTGTTTATCTTTTTTTGCAAAATAGCTGTTTTATATTTACTCGTGGTTTTCTATGATATTTTCTTATAGAAGAATCTTTCTAATAAACAAATGATTTTTCCGTCATTCCCTGAAAGCTGTTCACTCCTACCGTCACGGTGTCGCCATGCTCTATCTTTTGGGGCAGTTTGCTCATCGGAATACTCATATAAATGAAGGTTGAATAATAGGCAGGTATGTTGTTCTGGTCGTGATAGAAACGCAGACGGGCATGCCTCCGGCCGTTAGCATGTGCTATCACGGTGTCGCACACCATCCCCACCACGTGACGGTTGTCCTTGTCGTCTGGCTTGCCTGTCTTAAGAACGATACCGAGATTCACATATTCGTTCTTCTTGCTCTGCCAAGCGCTTTCCCATGTCACCGGATCGGTCTTTACCGAACGCTTCAGCGCGGATGTCATGCGAACATTAGGAACAGACACCGTAACCACAGAGACCGGCTTCACTACGTTATCCTCCCTACTGTAATACAACAAGGCACGATAGGTGCTGTCGGCAGTGGCTTTCCACGACACCACCAACGGCGAGTTGAACATCAGCTGCTCGCCATTGTCGGTCACCGCACTGACAAAAGCCCCGTCGTAATTAGTCTTAGTTTCCACAAAGTCGGCCCGCACATAAGAGTACTCTCCATCGCCGGTCTCATAGTCTTCGGTGGTGCACGAGAACATGCTCACGCAGGTCAATAAAAGTATTAAAAATAGTTTTGACAGATGCGACAATTGTTTTTTCATATACACTTTCTTAGGTAAACGATAGTGCAAAAATACATATTATTTGCGAAACACGTCCTTTTTTGACAAAAATATAATGGCAGGCAGTTCAAAATTAACACTTTAGACAGTGTCGTTCCGCACGAAATCACCACCTGCGTCTATGTCACGTGTCACCAAACGCAAAGGAAGCCGCACTTGTAAGGGTGCAGCTTCCTAACTCTTATCATCCGCCAAGCCTATCTCTTCTGTGGCTCCATCTCCACTTCCTCAACCACTGGTGTCTCTTTCATTTCGGGGGATACATCCCTTGTCGTTTGCTGAACTCGTGGCAGACGTCCAGTACTCCTGTTGTTTGTCGGACGGTTGTTGGGCATCGCATTAGGGAAATTTCCCTGGCCTTGCGACCTGCCAACACCTGAACGGCCTTGCGGCTTAGCGCCTGGCACAGGCATTCCCGTGGGGCTTCCATTGCCCACATTTGGCAATAGCGGCTGTTCGTTTTCTACAGACCGATTATCGGGACGGCCCATAGCTGAATTGTTGCCCGGCAGATTGGCTCCTGCGGGCTTTTTTACAGCACCTCCAGCAGGCAGGCTGGCACCTGCCGGTAAATTCATAGTACCTCCTCTAAGCGTTGGTCTTTTTTTGTTGGAAACAACCGGTTTCACAGGAGATGCAGGAGTTACAGGCCCACCAGGTGTGGAAGGCTCTACATTCTCCGGTCTCGCTTCACTCTCCCCTGTCTTATTTTGAGCAAAGCCTACAGAAAGACCGAAGACCATCATCATCATCAAAACAATTAATTTCTTCATAGATTTAATTTGATTAGTTAGTAATAGGCAATCTTGACTCTTGGACATGCTTTTGTCCACAACAGTCAAAAGAAAGCATATGCCAAACGCATACTTTAGCTTACAAATATAAACAAAATTCAAGAAAATAACAACAATTTATCAACTTTCAAGTATATAATTATAATAAAAATATCATATTTAACACAAATTATAAAATGGCCTATCTGATAATAATTACCAGGTGTATAAATAAAAAAAATATTACCAAGCGAAACAAATAACAAAATTCACAAAACGCAAGTTGCCGATGACTTAAATGTTTGTAAAAGATATGGTTTCACCTTGCAAAAGATATGGTTTTGCCTTGTGAAAGATAAGGTTTCGCCTTGTAAAAGATATGGTTTCGCCTTGTAAAAGATATGGTTTCGCCTTGTGAAAGATATGGTTTCACCTTGCAAAAGATAAGGTTTCGCCTTGCAAAAGATAAGGTTTCGTCATGCGAAAGATATGGTTTCGCCTTGTGAAAGATATGGTTTCACCTTGTGAAAGATATGGTTTCACCTTGTGAAAGATATGGTTTCACCTTGTGAAAGATATGGTTTC
>CACZPU010000128.1 GCA_902783165.1 uncultured Prevotellaceae bacterium | reverse complement strand
GTAGCAAACACCTGTACCCTGTATAAAGTCAAAGCTGATGTCTCCCTGGCTCTTTTTCTCCCACTTCACATCGTTCCAAGAGAGAATGGCATCTTTGGAAACTTCCTTCGGGGTGGCAGAAGCCACAGCTTCCATGGTAATGTTCTCTTTCTCAACTCTCACAACTGAGTTGTTATCAACCACGTTGGTAGCCACATTACCTTCACCTACAACAGCAGCAAACTCTGGTGCCAAACCTTCTGCAGTAACGGCAACATAGGAATCTGTTGAGCCAGTGGTATCACCACCTTCGCCACCTTCACCTCCTTGCTCGCCGCTACTATTGGAAGTTACGATAATAGCATAAAAATTTAAACCAGAATTTCCACTATAAACATAAACTGTACCGGCATCAGCTATTACCTGCTCGACTTTATAAAGTTGGTCACCCAATAGAGGAGCATCATAAACTTTGTTATCGAAAGAACCAGAAGCTATCACAAGGTTTCTGTCTGTTGCTGAAGAATTAGCAGACATGCCATAGATGGTCACCTTGCTGTTAGCTTCAACGGTAAAATGTACATGACGAGCCTCTAATGAACCAGATCCTCCTAGCTTCAAACGAGATGTGAAAGAAAAATCATCTAAGGACTTTTTATTGTTATCAACAGAAACAAGTGCCTCTGAAGTAGCCATAATAGTAAGTCCATCAATAGTTGTTTCTTTGTCAATTGTTCCCAGACCACTGAATTTTTCGTCTGAGAAATTCCACGTTTGTGCATTAGCACCAACAGCCAATGCAAACAATGCAATTAAAGTAAAAATTTTTTTCATAAGCTTATAAATTTTAGTAATTTAGTATTTCAATAAATGCGTAGCTGTTCAATATGGGTTCAAAATTAGTCATTATTCTTTAATTAATAATCTTTCGCAAGCAATTTTATGTTTATTTAACCATACATCAAAGATAAAAACCGTAATATAACTTCCGTTCTATCCCAAAGGCCATTGATTGTCTTTTATACCTTAATCGGTCATTTCACACCAAACTCCTGTTGCTGCGCTTCCACTTCATTGAGCGTTTTGCGTCGTTCCTCATCGTTCATAAGCGGTTGATTGGATGTTGCCGATTTACGGTTGAGAACAGACGTTTTGGTTTTAGGAAGCACTTCGTAACACATTTTCCCCTCATAAGGAACGCTTTCCACAACAAGTGTGTCGGCAGTGGGAGCATATATGCCTTCGAAAGCTGAACGGGCAGTAATGGTGATTCGGCCAGGGGTGTTCGTGCTACGCACAAGAATGGGAGCACTGCCCCACTCCACCACACGCGGATTGGCAAGAATGGAGGCATCGCCAACCAAGCTTCCCTCACCTTCCACGTTAAACAGGATATTGTCTTTTGCCAAACGGCGCACATGACCGTTGTCGTCGGTCACCTCTGCCACTACAACAATGAAGTCGCTACCGTCGGCCACCAGCTTTTTCCCCATTTCATCGGCATAGAGACGTATCTTGGTACTCCTCCGTGATGGCATTTTCTTCTCACTGCACACCACCTTGCCATTGACGATGCCTTCTGCCAAAAGCGACACTTTCTGCCAGTTGCGCTGCTTGTAACTGTAGTCGCGGGCTTTCCAAAAGTTCCAAAAGTCTTTGAAAACCACTGGTGCATTGGGCAGACCGTCTTGCTTGTGCACAACAGGAAGTGTCAGCGTCTTGTCTCCTTCAAACTGGGTGAGGCGTACGCTGTCGCAGTTGGAAAACACCACCACATCGTTATCGGAGAATTGTGTCATCTCGTTGGCTATGAATACCGTCGGTTCGTTGACTCGCTCAGCTGGCTGTAAATTGTTTCTGCCTGCGTTGGGAATGATTTGCGATGCAAACATCTCGAATGCATATTTCTTTTGGCGGAACGCATCATAGATGCCGCCAAGATATGGGTCGGGATGATAGCCACGCTGATGGTCGAACGGATGCCATTGGCAACCGCCTATGAACTGTCGTTGTCCATGATACATGGTTCCGTAGGTGTCGGCCAGCGACAAGGCGGCCGTCAGCATAGGCTTTTCGCCCCAAAAGCGTGCGGCACGGTTAATGCAGTTATGCGCATACCAGTCGTCTACCATTTCACCGAACTCACGTGTGAAGATGCATTTATCTGTGCCAAGATCTGGTTTGTCCATGTCTTCCGGCCAACCGTAAAGCACATCATAATTGTCTTTCACGCCAGCAGAATGCATATCGGCAGCAGCCACTGGCCGCCCCTCGTATGGAAATTCATCGCGCGTAATCTTCAGTGCTTCCAAAGCAAAATCCTCCGGATAGCGTGTCTCATTGAGAATGGGCTCCCACATCAACACACATGGGTGGTTGCGATCGCGACGGATAATCTCACGTGTGTTCTGATGGACCAGGTCGGCCCAGCCTGCCTCCTTGTTCCAATATTGCCATCCTGGCGTGGGAACAATAATGAAGATTCCCAGTTCGTCGCATGCATCCATGAACGATGGGTCCTGCGGGTAATGGGCTGCACGTATGATGGTCATGCCCGCATCCTTCAGTCGCTTGGCATCGCGCCATTGCTGCGAGTTGGGCAAAGCATTGCCCACATAGGCAAAATCCTGATGACGGTTGCCGCCAACAAGCTGATGATAGGGCTGTCCGTTCAGCCAGAAGCCATCCTTTCCGCGGAATTCCGCCTTGCGAATGCCCAAGCGAACCTTTCCGCCGTCGAGACAAGTCTTTCCATCCATCACCCTCACTTCCGCCTGATAGAGATAAGGCGATTCGGGCGACCAAAGATTCGGATTGGGAATCGTAGTCTTCAATACGGCTGTAGCAGCAGGTATGTCCAGCTCTTCAAGCGTGGGATGCGTTTTAGATGAGACAAGAGCGGGTAGCGACACCTTACCCTTGGCCGTTTTCACCACTTTTCCGCTGGCGTCGCATATACGAACCACAACGGTCGGCGACATTTTCCTCCCAAATCGACTGCCCACTTCCACATTCACAAACACCTCGGCATTCTTCTCCGAAATGTTGCCATAGTGTACAAAGATACCGCCACCAGCCACCTGGTTGCGCTCAACAGCATCGGTGATGGCAACAGCCGACTTGCCTATCAGCCACACATCGCGATACATGCCGCCATGGTAGGCAAAATCGAGAGCCGACTGCTTCTTGCCCGGAGGATAGTTCTTGTCGTCGCTGTTGTCTGCCTGAACGGCTATCAGACATTTGTCGCCAGCCTTCACGCCTTCTTGTGTCAAATTGATTGTAATGGGTTGATAACCGCCGAGGTGACGTTTCACCAGCCTGCCATTCACATAGATGAGTTGCTTGCCCATGATGGCCTCGAAATGGACTGTGATGTCCTTGTTCTTCATGTCAGCCGGCACAGTGAACTGTTTCCGATACCAGATGATGCCCTGATAGTTACGGCAGCCACTTGCTTCGCTGGGCTCCAATCGTGAGGTGTGCGGAGCGCAAACAACCTCCCATTGAGAATCGTTGAAGCCAACAGCCTCAGCACCTTTGGCATCGCCCAACAGGAAGCGCCAACCTTGATTGAAGTTATACACCACTCGTCCAGAATTCTCCAAGGGGAACAAACCCGCCACCGACACATGCTGGGCATTAGCACATAAGAAGCTCCCTGCCAACATGATGGCTATAAATAATTTTCTCATTGTGATTTGTTTTAGCATAGGTAACTGCATTACGGTTGCAAATTTAGTAATTATTCCACAATCGGCAAAATATACTTTACAAAAGTTAAGATAGAAAAGCCATGCCAAATCTTTATGCAACATTGAATCATAACACTTTTCCTTACTTTCTGGCGGAATGATTTTGCTATTTAGAAAAATATTGGTACTTTTGCGAACTAAAACAAATTATCATCATGTCAAGGCTCTATTGGAACAGCCTTCGCTTTCCGCGCAGAAGTTCCCGATAGTACCGTTCATGCAAAAACCAACAAACTATCAGTATAATCAATCACAATGAAAGCAGTACAGATTACCGCCCAGCAGCAGATGGCTGTTGTGGAGTTAGAATTACCAGAAATCAAAAGTAACGAAGTGCTTTTGAAAATGAACTATGTGGGCTTCTGTGGAAGCGACCTGAACACCTTCCTAGGTAGAAACCCCATGGTGAACATGCCCGTGATACCAGGCCACGAGGTGAGTGCCACCATTGTAAAAACAGGCAGCGACGTGCCGGCAACACTGAAAGAAGGCATGGCAGTGACCGTTGACCCATACAGTAATTGTGGCCATTGCGCTTCTTGCCGCCATGAGCGTGCCAACGCCTGTGAGCACAACGAGACCTTGGGTGTGCAGCGCAATGGTGCAATGCGCGAATTCCTGGCTATGCCCTGGCAGAAGATCATTCCAGCAGAAGGACTCACCGAGAAAGAAATTGCACTGATAGAACCGATGAGCGTCGGCTTCCATGCTGTGAACCGTGCGGAGGTCACTGATATCGACCGCGTGATGGTTATTGGCTGCGGAATGATTGGCATCGGTGCCATTGTGCGTGCCAGTCTGCGCGGTGCCACCGTAATTGCTGTCGACCTCGACGACGACAAACTTGCTCTTGCCAAGCGCATGGGTGCACATTACGTCATCAACTCAAAGACCGAGGATTTGCACGCCCGCCTGCAGGAACTGACCGAAGGCATGGGTCCCGATGTGGTGATTGAGGCCGTAGGTAGTCCGTTCACACAGAACCAGGCTGTCAACGAAGTGGCTTTCTGCGGGCGTATCGTCTTCATCGGCTATGCAAAGGCGGGGACAGAGTTTGTCACCAAACTGTTTGTACAGAAAGAACTCGACATCAGAGGCTCCAGAAATGCCAAGCCTGCCGACTTCCGCGCCGTTATTCACTACATGCAGCAGAACCGCGACTATCCGAAAGAGGAGCTCATTTCGGCTGTAGCCACTCCCGAGAAAGCCCTCGACGCCATGCAGCAATGGGCAGAAGCACCAGCGAAGGTGTTCCGCATTCTCGTAGCTTTCTGACAAGACATTGGCGACAATTATTCGCCACGACAGACTATATAAGACACGAAGTGCCAAGACTGATATTTGGAGTCTTGGCACTTCGTGTGTGAATACCTTAGCAATTTTACTTGTCGTAGAGATAGAACATGCGTTCGGTCATCTTCCATTTCTCGTCGGAAGTGGCATTGGCATCACAGTTTTGGAACTGAGCCACGTACTGTTCCCACTCTTCCTGGCGCGGCAATGTGGCAAGACGGGCCATGGCCTCATCCCAATTGAAGTCGAGCGGTGCATCGACTATCATCACCAAATGGTTGTCGAGGATATAGATTTCCATTTCCAAGATGCCCACGGACCGTATGCCGTCGAGAATCTCTTTCCAAGAACCTTCCTCGCTATGTGCCTGTTTGTATTTGGCAATCAGCTCGGGATTGTCGCGCAAGTCCATCATCTGCACGTAGCGTTTCACGGGTTGACCAAAGTCTTTAGTCCTGTAACCTTCCATTTTCTTTGACTTATGATGTTTTCAAATCTGGTCTAAAGCTTGCTTTACATCATCCAGGATGTCTTCAACCTCCTCGATACCTACAGAGAAGCGAATCAGGTCAGGCGCAATGCCTGCCTCGCGCAGCTGTTCGTCGGACAACTGACGGTGGGTATGGCTGGCAGGATGGAGCACACAAGAACGGCTGTCGGCCACATGGGTGGCAATATTCACGAGTTTCAGCGAGTCCATAAACTTGATGGCTGTGTCGCGGTCGCCCTTCAGTCCGAACGAAATCACTCCGCACGAACCATTGGGAAGGTATTTCTGTGCACGCTCATAGTCCACATCTCCCTCCAGTCCGCTATAGTGAACCCACGCAACACGGTCGTCGGCTTTGAGGAACTCCGCCACACGCTGGGCGTTTGCACAATGGCGTGCCATGCGCAGATGGAGCGTTTCAAGTCCTAAGTTGAGCAGGAACGCATTGTGGGGCGACGGTATAGAACCAAAATCGCGCATGAGTTGCGCCACCAACTTGGTGGTAAATCCCATTTTGCCGAATGCCTTGGTATAGGTGAGTCCGTGATACGACTCGTCAGGTTGGCACAGTCCGGGGAATTTCTCTGCATGGGCCAACCAGTCGAAATTGCCGCTGTCAACCACACAACCACCCACCTGAGTGGCATGTCCATCCATGTACTTGGTAGTGGAATGAGTCACGATGTCAGCGCCCCATTCAAAAGGACGGCAATTGATTGGTGTAGCAAAGGTGTTGTCAACAATAAGAGGCACCCCATTGCGGTGGGCGATGCGGGCAAACTTCTCTATATCGAGCACTGCGCAACCTGGATTTGAGATGGTCTCGCCGAAGAGAGCCTTGGTGTTAGGGCGGAAAGCCTTCTGGATTTCCTCTTCCGAGGCATCCTGTGAAACGAAAGTGCACTCAATGCCCAGTTTCTTAAGCGTAACACCAAAAAGGTTGTATGTTCCACCATAAATCTCGTTGGATGTCACGAAGTGGTCACCTGCCTGACAGATGTTGAACACGGCATAGAAGTTGGCTGCCTGACCGCTGCTGGTGAGCACAGCGCCCACTCCACCTTCAAGTTCGGCAATCTTCTTGGCCACAACATCATTGGTGGGATTTTGCAAACGAGTGTAGAAATAGCCCTCCTTCTTCAAGTCGAAGAGCATGGCCATTTCTTCGCTGTTATCATATTTGAATGTGGTGCTTTGAACGATAGGCGGCTCTACCGGCTCGCCGTTTTTGGGCTGGTATCCGCCACGGATACACAATGTTCCCCTGCGCAATTTTCTTTCCATTCTGTATAAATTTATGAATATCGTCTGTTTATTTACAAAAAGAATACAGGCATCATTGTGATGGCCTATGCAGACAAATAATACCTTCACGCCATTATTGTCTTGCTTTACAAATATCCTAATAACGCAACAAAAGTAATACTTTTTGAACAATTAACAAAGAAAATAATCCTTTTTTCTCGACTATTGTCGGCCTTCTCCACATCAAGAGAGAAAAACAAGGACAGAACACAAAACGCAATGCTCTGAAAAACAAAACATTACAGATACGAACAACTAATTTATAAAACAACAGGTGAAATAATAAGGCCTGAAATCATTTTGTTTATGGCAAGTAGACTTTTTGTCTGCACTGTAAAGACGATATGCCTTCGTGCCATAGACGAAATCCGTCCATTCCGCCTGCCCATAAATCAGCCTACAGTATGTAAACATTTTATCACACCATCAAGGGTTTCGGCCACAACAAAGTGGTCTTTCCAAGGCCGGCGCATCACGCCACGCACTTCCAAATCGTTAAGCATGGCTATCAGTGAGTCCCAGAAACCATTCATGTTGAAGAGAATGACGCGCTTCTGGTGATAGTTGATGGTTGCAGCCGAGGCAACGGTGAATATCTCGTCGAGCGTACCAATGCCGCCAGGCAAGGCGATGAACACATCGCTCTGCTCCATCATCAGTGCCTTGCGGTCGGTGAGATTGTCGCAGGGGATGAGCACATCCACATGTTCGCTCACTGCACCGCGC
>CACZPU010000127.1 GCA_902783165.1 uncultured Prevotellaceae bacterium | reverse complement strand
TTGAATCAGCCGAACTTACTTTGCACTCTGAAAAACTAAAATATATTTGGCTCTTCTCTTGTTTTTTCGTAACTTTGCCTCGGAAAAAGTACGAATGATGCAACAACAGAACAATTCTACGGGGCATGCCGACAGCTTGTACCCATCGGTACTGGTGGAAAAGGCTGTGGATGAGTTTTCCAAACTGCCCGGCATAGGTAGAAAGACGGCTTTGCGCTTGGTGTTTCATTTGCTGCGCAGAGATGTCGACGATGTGGAGCGGTTTGCCCAAGCAGTAAGCGAGATGCGCCGTCAGGTGAAGTATTGCCATGTGTGCCATAATATCAGCGACAGTGACACTTGCTCCATCTGTTCCGATCAGCGTAGGGACAGTTCGTTGGTATGTGTAGTGGAAAATGTTCAGGATGTTATAGCCATCGAGAACACCCAACAGTTTCATGGGCTCTATCATGTGCTGGGCGGCATTATTTCACCGATGGATGGTGTTGGCCCAAGCGACATCGAAATAGATTCTTTGGTGGAAAGGGTGAAAGATGGAGGCATCAACGAGGTGATTCTGGCGCTGAGCAGTACAATGGAAGGCGACACCACGAGCTTTTATATCTTTCGTAAACTAGCATCCACAGGTGTAAAGATTTCGGTAATAGCCCGTGGTATCTCCGTGGGTGGTGAACTGGAATACACTGATGAAGTGACTTTAGGAAGATCAATTATCAATAGAACCCCATTCAATGGATAAGGCAGTAAAAAAATTAAAGACTTTATTTTATGCTCCCATTTTGTTGGGACTGGTACTCATCGTGGCATTCGAGATGGAATGGCTTCGTCCGGGTTTCATGTGTCATGACGGGAGTGGACAGTTCATGTGGCTCACTATCATGGAGCTATACACCGTTTGTACTATACCTCTGTCGCTCTATCTTTTTAACATACCTGCTGTAAAAAAACAGCTTCTCGCTACTCCGGTTAAGTCTATTGTACGCTATGGCGGTCTAAGGCTGTTGATTCTCGGAGTGGGACTGGTGGCAAATGTCCTTTTTTATTATTGGACCATGAATGTTTCTTTCGGTTATATGGCCATTATATTCCTGCTTGTGCTACCCTTTGTCTACCCGAGCAGACGGCGATGTGAATCAGAAACAACAAAAGAGCAATGAAGAAGCTCACAATTGTCATAGTAAGTTATAATGTGAGGTATTACGCCGAACAGTGCATCAGGAGTGTGCTTAAGGCTGTTGAAGGTGTGGATGCCGAAATCTGGGTGGTGGACAATCACTCACGCGATGACTCTGTGGCATATCTTCATGAACGTTTCCCTGAAATCACTATTGTGTCGGTGAACCACAATTTAGGCTTCTCTCGCGCCAACAATAGAGCTATTGGACAGACGGAGAGCGAGTATTTGCTCCTGTTGAATCCTGACACGATTGTAGGTGAGCAAACCATTAAAGATACACTAAACTTCATGGACAAGCATCCTGATGCAGGTGGTGCGGGTGTGAAGATGCTCACCAGTACTGGTGAAAAGGCTAAAGAGAGTAGGAGGGGAATTCCTTCTCCGATTACTGCTTTCTATAAAATGTGCGGGTTGTGCTCACGCTATCCTAAGCATCCCAAGTTTGGAAAATACTACATGTGTGGTATGCCATGGGATGTTGAAGGGGAGATAGAGATTGTAAGCGGTGCCTATTTCATGCTCAGACGAAGAGCTTTGGAAGAGGTCGGCCTGCTCGATGAGGATTATTTTATGTATGGTGAGGATATCGACCTTTCGTATCGTCTCCTGAAAGGAGGTTGGAAAAACTGGTACATCCCAACAAGTATCCTGCACTATAAAGGTGAAAGCACTCAGAAGACATCGTTCCGATATGTTCATGTGTTCTACGACTCAATGCTTATTTTCCTTCGTAAGCATTTCCGCCACCTGAGTTTTTTCATTTTGCTCCCATTGAAGTTAGCCGTTTGGTTCAAGGCTTTCATTACGTTGCTTTCCTTGGTGCCAAGCATGATTCGAAAGATGTTGGGATTTAATATTGTGAGAAAAGAAGAGCAGCCCGAATATCTGTTTATATCCCAACAAGCGAATATGGCCAAGTGCCAGAAACTGGCACGGGTGAAAGGACTTCAGGCGCAGTTCGTGGAAGGTTGCTCGCAGTCGCTTCCCGACGGACATCTTTCTATCGAAATGATGGCTCCCAAAAATTCTCTTCTCTATGTGGTCTATGATATTAGTGCGTATACCATGCAGGATATTTTCTCTATCATGGAAAGAAGTGCCAACGACAATGTGCGGTTGGGTACATTCAACCCTGAGAACAACGTGTTAATTACCGACCAGGAGGTGCTCTATGAATAACGAACTGTATCTGCGGGCGATGGAGCCGGAAGACTTGGATGTGCTCTACCAAGTGGAGAACGACCGTGAATTGTGGAATGTGGGAGTCACCAATGTTCCCTATTCGCGTCAGGCATTGCAACATTTCATTGCCAATACCACCTACGATATATACACCGACAAGCAAGTGAGGATGATGGCTTGTGTCAATCAACAGGTGATAGGGATATGTGATTTGGTGGATTTCAATCCAAGCCATAGTCGGGCAGAGGTGGGTATTATGGTGATGGAACCATATCGCCACCAGGGTTACGCCACCCGCATCCTGCAGCAGTTGGCTGTTTATGCCCACGATGTACTCCATCTTCACCAGCTATATGCCTATGTTGACGTGGAGAATGTTGTCTCGAGAAAGTTGTTCAAGAAGGTAGGGTTTGAGGATAACGTGGTGGTGAAAGACTGGGTGTATGACGGTTGTCGTTACCATGATTGTTTGTTGATGCAATTTTTTTTGTAAAAAAACTGAATATCTTTTGGAGGAAACGAAAAAAATGTATACCTTTGCAACCGCAAAAAGCAATTGACCCCTTTTGGTGCGTTAGTTCAGCCTGGTTAGAATGCCTGCCTGTCACGCAGGAGGTCACGGGTTCGAGTCCCGTACGCACCGCTGGATGTTGAGAGCTTGATTGCGCTAGGTGCGTTAGTTCAGCCTGGTTAGAATGCCTGCCTGTCACGCAGGAGGTCACGGGTTCGAGTCCCGTACGCACCGCAAAAGAGGAGAAGCCAAGTGGTTTCTCCTCTTTTTGTTTTTCTCTGTTCGCAAGGAAAACTGCAGTTTCTTTCAGTTGTCTACCTCCATTTTTGTCTTGCGGTCAGTTTGTCTTGCTTGCCTTCTCAGCAATAGACTTTGCTGCGCAATAGGCAGTAGTCCAAGCTGCTTGGAAGTTGAAACCGCCAGTGATGCCATCGATATCGAGCACTTCTCCTGCAAAATAGAGATTTGGAGTGATTCTGCTCTCCATAGTTGAAGAATTTATATTCTTCAGGGAGACGCCTCCGCACGTTACAAATTCGTCTTTGAACGTGGCTCGGCCAGAAATGTGGTAGTTGTCGTTACAAAGAGCATTGGTCAGTACATGCAAATCTTTCTTGCCCAATTCGCTCCATTTGCGATTCTTCTGTTGAGGCAGATGTTTTTCAAGAATATAATTCCAAATCCTTGACGGCAGTTGTGGTGGATAGGCATTGCTCAGAAGCTTTTGTGCATGACGAACGGCAATCGTGTTGATGATGTCGGCTGTTTCTGCATCCGTGCGGTGCAGCCAGTTGACAAGCAGAGGCAGCTGGTAGTTGTTGTCATAGAGCAGTTGGGCAGCATAGCTTGACAATTTCAAGATGGCAGGGCCGCTCATACCCCAATGGGTGACCAACAACGGTCCGTCTGCGCGAAGCTTGGTGCCAGGAATAGCCGTCCCTACATCTTCTACTACGGCACCCATCAATGCATGCAATTTCTCATCGTTTATTTTGAATGTGAAGAGCGAAGGAATAGGCTGTTCCAACCGATGATGGGCAAACAATGAGTCCTCTATACCATTGCCATGGTTCAACGGCTCCTTGGTGGTGGACGCTATTGTGTTGTGTGGCATTCCTCCTGTGGTGACGGCCACATAGTCGTATTCTTTCAGTTCGAGAAGTGTGTCGACCTTTGTCCCTGTTTTGATGTCAATGCCATGGCGGTGAGCCTCTTTTAGAAAACAGTTGATGATGGTCTGTGCATCTTGGGATGCAGGAAACACGCAGTGGTCTTCTTGGGTTACCAATCTCACGCCATGGTCTTCAAACCACTGATAAGCATCTTGGTGGTTGAACAAATTGAAAAGGCGTTTCATCAGTCGATGACCACGGGGATATGCTTCACTCAAGTCATCGACTCCTTCGAAAGTGTTGGTGCAGTTGCATCTGCCGCCACCCGAGACAGCCACTTTCGAAAGCAGACGATGGCTTCTTTCAAGAATGGTGACTTGCATGGATGGCATCATCTCCTTCAGGTTGATGGCAAGAAAGAATCCTGCAGCCCCTCCACCGATGACGGCTGTCTTCATGGCTTCTTGGGTATATGGCTTTTATACGTTCTTGTTGGGGAGTGGAATCTTGTCGATTCTACGTTGGTGCCTTCCTCCTTCAAAGTCGGTTGCAAAGAATTCGTCCATTATGGCGCGTGCCATGTCGTTGTCGATGAAGCGTCCAGGCATTACCAAAACATTGGCGTTGTTATGTTGGCGGATGAGATGTGCTATTTCAGGTATCCAGCAGAGACCTGCCCGTATGCTTTGGTGTTTGTTGAGTGTCATGCTGATGCCTTCACCGCTTCCGCAGATGGCAATGCCAGGATACACCTCTCCGTTTTCAATGCCTTCTGCTAGGGCGTGACCAAAGTCGCTATAGTCGCACGACTCCTCGCTGTAAGTGCCATAGTCTTTGAACGGAAGACCTTTCTCGTCAAGATACTCTTTCACGAACTGTTTCAAGGCGAAGCCTGCATGGTCGCTGGCGATGCCAATTGTCTTTATATTTGTCATGGTTGTTTGATTAAGGAAAAAAGAGAATGGCTTGCGCCGTTTGTCAGCATTTATGACGGACGACAGCGCATGCCATTCTCTCTTATTGTTTCACTTTTACTCTGTCATAAAGGCTTTCACTTGGTTGTAGACGTTCTCGGCTGTATAACCCAGCTTCTCGTCGAGCACCTTATATGGAGCGGAGAAACCGAAGCTTGGCATACCAAATACCTTGCCGTTGGCACCTACAAGACCTTCAAGGGTTACAGGAAGACCGGCTGTCATTCCGAAAATCTTTGCATTCTTCGGCAGAACGCTTTCCTGATATTCCTTGCTTTGAGAGCGGAACAGTCCTTCCGACGGCGCGCTGACAATGCGAATCTTGATACCGTCTTTGCGCAGCAGTTCAGCACCGGCAACCAATGTGGAAACCTCCGAACCGTCGGCCAACAAGATAATGTCGAAGTCAGAGTCGCTTCCTGCCACAACGTATGCACCCTTGCGAGCCTGCTCGTAATCGTTGCCTGCGGGCAGCTTGGCAATATTCTGGCGTGAGAAGATAAGAGCTGTTGGTGTCTCGGTATTCTCCATAGCCATAGCCCAGCAGACAGTTGTCTCGTCGGCATCTGCAGGACGGAACACGCGCACGCTGTCTTTTCCGTGGTGGTTCTTCAACTTCTCCATCAGACGAATCTGTGCTTCCTGCTCCACTGGCTCGTGGGTAGGACCGTCTTCACCAACGCGGAATGCATCGTGAGTCCAGATGAACTTGATGGGCACTTCCATGAGGGCAGCCATGCGGACAGCGGGTTTCATATAGTCAGAGAATACGAAGAATGTTCCACAAGCTGGGATGACACCGCCATGCAGGTGCATACCGATGCACATACATGCCATGGTGAGTTCTGCAACACCTGCCTGGAAGAAGGCTCCTTCGAAATCGCCACGCATCAGGCTCTTGGTCTTCTTCAAGAATCCGTCGGTCTTGTCGGAGTTGGAGAGGTCGGCGCTGGCGCAAATCATGTTGGGAACCTGCTCTGCCAACACACCCAGACAAGCAGCACTTGCAGCACGGGTGGCAGAACCTTCTTTCTGAACCACAGCACTCCAATCTACCTTGGGAGCGTTTCCGCTGAACCATTCCTTCATCATTGCAGCCTTCTCGGGGTTAGCCTTTGCCCAAGCCTCTTCCTCGGCATGACGCTCTGCAACAATCTTCTTCAGTTCCTCGCGACGGTTGGCATACAGTTCCTCCACCTCTGGGAAAATCTGGAAGGGGTTCTCTGGATTGCCACCCAAGTTCTTGATGGTGTTCGTATAGGCATCGCCTCCGAGTGGTGCACCGTGGGTGTTGATGCAAGCCTCATAGCTGGTTCCGTCGGCACGCAAAGCGCCCTTGCCCATGATGGTCTTACCGATGATGATAGTAGGACGCTCGGTTTCCTTGTTTGCCTCAATCAGTGCCTGGCGAATATCATCGGCATCGTTTCCGTTGCAGGTGAGCACATTCCATCCCCATGCCTTATATTTGGCAGCAGTGTCTTCTTGCATCACCACTTTTGTCTCCGTAGAAAGCTGAATGTCGTTGGAGTCGTAGAACATGATGAGGTTGTCGAGTCCAAGAATACCGGCAATACGACCAGTGCCCTGTGAGATTTCCTCTTCCACACCGCCGTCGGAGATATAGGCATAAATCTTATGCTTCATCACCTCTTTGCCCAAGCGAGCCTGCAGGAATTTCTCTGCCACGGCAGCACCAGCTGCAAAGGTGTGTCCTTGTCCGAGTGGACCGGAGGTGTTCTCAATGCCGCGTGCCAATTCACGTTCTGGGTGACCTGGAGTGGGGGAGCCCCACTGACGGAACTGTGCTACCTCATCGAGTGTGAATTTTCCTTGAAGGCATAATGCGCTATAGAGCATGGGTGACATGTGTCCGGGATCGAGGAAGAAACGGTCACGACCAGCCCACTCTGGGTTTTCGGGGTCGTAAACCAGAAATTCTGAGAAGAGCACGTTGATGAAGTCGGCACCGCCCATGGCGCCACCAGGATGACCAGACTTTGCTTTCTCTACCATTGATGCCGCCAAAATTCGGATGTTGTCGGCGGCTTTGTTCATTAATTCTTTACTGTTCATAATTTTATCCTTTGATTTTATTAGTTTTGCAATAGTTCGTGTTGTGTTGTTTATTTCTGTTCAATCTCCACGACAACAATCGATTTGGCTGGCATCTTCACCGTGAGAGAGTTCTTCTTCAGTTTCATGTCCTTGAACTCTGTTGGCTTCACTGTGTTTGGCTGGTCGAAGGTGTTATGGTCAGCAATGTTCTTGCAGGTGAGGATACTGCCTGTTACCGATTTCAGCTTGCTGCCGTCGATGTCTACACGCACTTCTTTCTTCTTGTCGAGACTGATGTTGGTGAGCGCAATGACGAGCTTGCCGTCTTGCTTGCGTGCAGCGGTAGCGCTGATGGCTGGTACGGTGCGGAATCCGTCATCCTTCGTTTGGTCCATCTCTTTGTTCATGTCGTGGCGAACCTTTATCTGCTCACATGAAGTGTTGGTAGGTAGATATGTGGCCTCTTGGAATGGACGGTACATGTGGAATACGTGATAGGTAGGTGTGAGCACCATGTGACCGCCATCCTTGGTGTCGGTGAGAATCATGCTCTGTAGCACATTCACTATCTGTGCGATGTTGGCCATGCGCACACGGTCGGTATGACGGTGGAACACATTGAGCGAAAGGGCAGCCACCATGGCGTCGCGCATGGTGTTCTGCTGGAAGAGGTGCCCGCTGTGGGTTCCTGGCTCATGGTCCCACCATGTTCCCCATTCGTCCACCAAAAGGCCGATGTGTTTTTTCGGGTCTTTTTCGTCCATGATGGTACAGTGGCGCTTGATCACATCTTCTATCTCAAGGCATTTGCCCAGTGTCCAGTAGTATTGGTCGTTGTCGAATTTGGTTGAAGAACCTTTGCTGCCGCTCCATCCTGCCACGGTATAGTAGTGCAATGACAGTCCGTCCATGCGGTGTCCCACATTGTCCATCAGCACCTTTGTCCAATCGTAGTCGTAGTCGCTGGCACCACTTGCAATCTTGTAGAGATGGTGGCCGTCGTAGTTTCGGCAATATGTGGAGTAGCGGCGGTAGAGGTCACTATAGAATTCGGGGCGCATGTTGCCTCCGCATCCCCAGCTCTCGTTTCCTACACCAAGGTATTTCACATTCCATGACTTCTCGCGACCATTCTGACGGCGCAGCTTTGCCATGGGCGTATCGCCGTCGCTGGTCATATATTCCACCCATTTGGCCAGTTCTTCTACGGTTCCGCTTCCCACGTTACCGCTGATATAGGGTTCGCAGCCAATCATTTCGCACAGGTTGAGGAACTCGTGTGTGCCGAAGGAATTGTCTTCGATGGTGCCGCCCCAGTTGTTGTTCTGCATCTTCGGACGCTTGTCGCGTGGTCCGATACCGTCCATCCAGTGGTATTCGTCGGCGAAACATCCGCCAGGCCAGCGCAAAACGGGCACTTTGAGGTCTTTAAGTGCTTCGAGCACGTCGTTGCGGTAACCCTTCGTGTTGGGTATAGGGGAATTCTCGCCCACCCAAAGTCCGCCATAGATGCAAGTTCCCAGATGCTCGGCGAACTGTCCGTAGATTTCCTTGTGTATTTTATCTGTGCCCTTGTCGGCTTCGATGGTAACAGTAGCATCCTGCGCCATGCTCATGGCTGCCATAGTGATGCCAAAGAAAGAGAATAGTAACTTTTTCATTTATATATAAATATGTGTTTATTTGGCAAAGTTACATAAATTTATTGGGTTTGCAAAATTATAGACATGAAAGTTTGGATGTTTGGCACATCTCTTGTCGATTTGTAATCAATAGAAAAGTTTTTGAAACAAAAACGCAAGGTGTCATTTCTATGGTTTGCTCTTAGAATCCCTCTTTTCATAGCCTGACCACCGATGGTGAAGATACGCTACAAAAGAGGAAAAGACAGCCGTATGCCTTGATAGGTTAGGGCTGTCTTTTCCTCTTTTTATACGTTTGGTTGTAGGCTTCAAACTATTCCAGTCACGATTCGCTTGGATAGCTTTTGCATACCTTACCAAACTAAAAACTTGGTTGGCGATAACTTCATTCTATCGCCCCGATTACAATTCCACTGCGGCACGCTCCACGGCCAGGTTCTTTTGGTAGGCTTCAATGTAGCGCTTGAAACCGTCAACATCTTCCTGTGTGGGTTTGATTTCTGTGCCAGTGTTTCCTGCGAATACACATTGGTCAAGCCAATCGGCCAGATTCTTGTTCTCTGGATTGTTGGCAGTATAGTCGGCAAGCAACGCAATACCCCAGGCACCACCTTCGCCTGCTGTCTCCATGACAGAGATGGGTGTGCCGAGAGCGGCTGCCAATATACGTTGTCCAACGCCAGGTGTCTTGAATAATCCGCCATGGCCTGTCAATCGGTCAACGCTGACATTCTCCTCATTGAACAGCACGTCGTTGCCAATCTTCAATACGCCCACTGCAGCATGGATATGTGCACGCATGAAGTTGGCGAGATTGAAACGGCTTGTGGCCGAGCGAACGAAGAGAGGACGGCCTTGGTTTATTCCGGTGATTGGCTCGCCCGAGATGTAGTTGTAGGAGATGAGGCCTCCGCAGTCAGCATCGCCCTTGAGCGCCTGGTTGTAGAGAAGTCCGAACACTTGGTTCATATCCACTGGAACACCCAACAGCTCCTGATACTCTTTGAACAGCGACACCCAAGCGTTGATGTCGCTCGTGCAGTTGTTGCAGTGCACCATGGCAACAAGCGAACCGTCGGGAGTGGTCACCATGTCAATCATCTCGTATGGCTTGCTCAGTTCCTTCTCCAGCACAATCATGGAGAAAGAAGATGTTCCTGCAGAAACATTTCCTGTACGTGGACGCACAGCATTGGTGGCCACCATGCCTGTTCCTGCATCGCCTTCTGGCGGACAAAGAGGAATGCCTGCTTTCAGATGACCGCTTACATCGAGACGCTTGGCACCTTCGGGTGTTAGGAAACCTGCATTCTCACCAGCGCTGAGCGATTTTGGAAGGATGTCGAGCAATTTCCATGAGAAGCCTTTGGGAGCTATAAGTTCGTCGAACTTGCGTACCATGTCGGCATCGTAGGTCTTTGTGGTGGGGTCTACAGGAATCATACCCGATGCATCGCCCACGCCCAACACGAACTGACCACTCACCTGCCAGTGTACATAGCCAGCCAATGTGGTCAGGTATTTGATGTCTGCCACATGTTCCTCGTTGTCGAGAATACACTGGTAGAGGTGGCTGATGCTCCATCGTAGCGGGATGTTATAGTTGAAGAGCTTCGAAAGTTCGGCAGCTGCCTTTCCCGTGTTGGTGTTGCGCCAGGTGCGGAAGGGCACCAGTATCTGCTGCTGCTCGTTGAAGGCCATGTAGCCATGCATCATGGCAGAGAATCCGATGGCGGCCAACGACTCAATCTCACAGTCGTATTGTTTCAGCACATCCTTGCGCAAATCAGCGTAGCAGTCTTGCAGTCCGTACCATACAGCCTCTGTGCTGTATGTCCATAGTCCGTCAACGAGTTGGTTCTCCCATTCATGCGAGCCTTGCGCAATGGGTTTCTTCTCCTCGTCGATAAGGACGGCCTTGATTCTGGTGGAACCGAACTCTATACCGAGCACGGCTTTGCCAGCTTCTATGGTTTGTCTTGCTGTCATATTACATCAAAGATTTGTTCAACATAAAGTACACCTCGTTGTTGCGGAGCGTCTGCTTGAAGTCGAAGGTGTTGGTGTCCTTGTTGATGCGGACATATTCTATGCCGAGCATCTCTGCGAAGTCCTCCCAATACTCCTCGGTGATGTCGTACGAGAAAGCGCTGTGGTGTGTACCACCGGCAAGAATCCACGCACCGGCACCAATCTCGAAGGTTGGCTGTGGCACCCAGAGGGCACTTGCCACGGGCAGGTTGGGCATGGGCTTCGGCTCGATGCACTCCACCTCTTGGCTAATCAGACGGAAACGGTTGCCAAGGTCAACAACAGTAGCTTTGATGCCTCGACCCACCTTTGAGGTGAAAACGAGACGGGCGGTCTGCTGCTTGCGGATACCGATGCCGAGGAAGTGAACCTCCAACTTGGGTTTGTCTACAGCGATGAGCGGACATACTTCGAGCATGTGGCTCTGCAGGCAAGAGCTGCGGTCGCCGGCAAAGTTCAGTGTGTAGTCCTCAAGGAACGAGCAGCCGGTTGGCATGCCTTGTTGGATAACCCAGAGTGTGCGGTAGAGGCAAGCGGTCTTCCAGTCGCCTTCAGCACCAAAGCCGATACCTTCGGCCATGAGTCGCTGCGAAGCCAAGCCAGGAATCTGGTCGAAGCCGCAGAAGTCGTCCTGGTCGATGTCTGCATCGCCTAAGTCGTCGAAGTTGGTGGTGAAAGCTGTGGCACCCTCGTCCTTCAGGACACGGCGCAAGGCAATCTCTGCACGGGCAGCATTGCGCACCTTCTGCCAGTAAACCTCCTCGCCGCTCTCGTCAATCTTGATGGTGTATTCTTTCTTGTATTCCTCCACCAGGGCATCCACCTCGGCATCGGTCACTTTCTTCCAATACTCCATCACAGAGCTGACGGGGTAGTAGTCCACATGATAGCCCAGACGCTGCTCGAACTCCACACGGTCGCCATCGGTCACTGCCACGTTGTTCATGTTCATACCGAACATCAGACAGCGTACGTTATGTGCATCAGCCACACCGGCAGCCACACGTGCCCATACGGCAATCTTCTTCTGTGCCTCCTCGCTCTTCCAGTAGCCGCAAACCACCTTGCGGGGAACACGCATACGGGTGCAGATGTGTCCGAACTCGATATCACCGTGAGCAGACTGATTGAGGTTCATGAAGTCCATATCCATGGTGTCCCATGGAATCTCTGCATTATACTGTGTATGGAAATGCAGCAATGGCTTCTGCAAAGCCTGCAGTCCCTTTATCCACATCTTAGCCGGCGAGAATGTGTGCATCCATGTGATGATACCCACACACTTGTCGTCATTATTGGCAGCCTTCATCACATCCTCTACTTCCTTAGAGCTGTTGGCTGTGCCCTTATAAACTACCTTTATGGGGATTATTCCGCTGTTGTTCAGTCCATCCACCATTTCCTTAGAGTGACCGTCAACAGCAACCACTGCGTCACCTCCGTAGAGCAACTGTGCACCAGTCACCCACCATACTTCCAAATTGTCAAAAGCTTTAATCATAGTATATAAAAAATATTTAATGTAATTGTTTAGTTCGTTTATGCTTTACGAAATACAAAGTTACGATTTTTTATTCAAACTACCAAATCCGTTTAATATTTTTATGAATAAACATTAATAATGCTTTATAATCACGTAGATTATAAAGTGTCAGATTTCCCTCTACGTATTTCTATAATCTTTACGACACAAAATATAATGGCAACGATTGCGGCGGGTATTAGTATAACGGCAGCTCCATCATCACTCCCCGATATGTCTTCTAAAACAGGGGTTATAACATCTAATAGTCTCATATATGTATTTATAAGAATCTGGGTTTTGATGCTGTTTGCATAACATAGAAACAAAGAGCAAGTATAACAAATGAAAAACTAGCGAGATTACATAATACGCTATAAGTTACGGCGTGGCGTTTATCTCTTCCAATACACCGATAACAGGCTGTGTCTATTGAGATTTTTAATGCCTCTCCTGAAAAAACAAACAAGGAACCCCAGAAAAACCAAAATAATGAGTGTTCCAAATAATCAGTGATTTCGTAATCTGCATAAAGAAATGTAAATACTATAGGCCTTGTCAATAAATTTGCACCTAAACATGTAAGTAGAATTTTTAGGCGATATTCGCGTAATGCCAACAAAACCAGCAATTCTACAAATATTGGCAAAAACATTGTTATGATTATATAACTATATTCTATAGAGAGATAAAATGGGTCACCGTTACACACTATTACGAAAGAATCTTCAAATATCATTTATACCATAATTAATTAAACAACCATAATTCTAAAATATCTAAAGAAAAAGAAATCAAATTGCCATAATAGTCTGTAATTTCAATATACAAGAGAAACTATAGATTATTATGGCAATTCTTTTCGTACTATATATTTAGTGTTTCTG
>CACZPU010000126.1 GCA_902783165.1 uncultured Prevotellaceae bacterium | reverse complement strand
TGGAATATGAAGAATTATGAGTAATTTTGTACCTGGAATTAACAAAAGTTGAATCTCGTAACAGCTTTTCCTGCCATGCGAACCGGCGGGATTTGAAATGAAAAACTATCGAGTATGAGCATCGAAGATGTGCGTGAATATGCGCTGACGCTACCCGGAGCCACAGAGGATATGCCGTATGGACCCGACTGGCTTATCTTCCGCATAGAGGGAAAGATATTCCTTCATATTTGGCTTGAGTCGCCAGAACCTACCTGTGCTGTAAAACTACAACCAGAAGTAGGACAGACTCTTAGGGAGCACTTTGACGGTGTACGACCGGCATATCATCTGAACAAAGCACACTGGAATGACATCTATCTGGAGTTGATTGATGACGAACTGACCAACCAATGGATACGACAGTCGTACGAACTTGTATTGTTGAAGTTACCAAAGCGCTTGAGGGAGAAGTATGGAACTGTTTGACGAAGAGAACATTCACACTGATTATGCTGACCAGTGGGAGAATTACGGAACTCTGAACGATATTGAGGATGAACGAAGCGAAAGCCTTGCCGATTCTGAAGTGGAGCGAAACGAATTGCTTCACCAAATATTCATCATGATCAGAAATACACTTTCACGGCAGGAATCAGAAATCCTATGCGACTACTATGGTTTGCGAAGAAAAAGACTTTCCACAAAAAAGATTGCGGAAAGGTATTCACTCACAGAGAGATGCGTTCTGAGGATAGTGCGCGAGTCTGAGCGCAAACTTCAATTCAGCGATGAAGCCATATCGATTTGGAAATACATATATAGGTAAGACCATGACGACAAAACAGATTAAAGCGACAGATATAGGCAATATACAGTTGAAAACACTCTACCAAACAGCCTTCCCCGAGGACGAACAGATTCCTTGGGACGACCTGATGCGACTTATTGACGAAATGTCGCTCGACTTCACGGCATACTATGTAGATGATGATTTCATTGGCTTTACCATCTTCTATCCTCGCAAGTCATTCAGCTGGTTCTGGTATTTCGCCGTACAAGAAGATATGAGAGGAAAAGGCTATGGCCAACAGATTCTCTCACAACTGAAAAAACGATACAAGGGGCAGACCTTCGTGATGGATATTGAGTCGCCCCATCAGATTTGCAACAACAGCCAACAACGTCATCGCCGTCATGCCTTTTATCTTCGCAACGGCTTCCGCGACACCCATGTTTATCGACAATATGACGAAATAGAAATGACCATCATGATGATTGGAGATGGTGACTTCACTATCAACGACTGGAATGAAATAACCGAAGAATTGAGAAAGCACTGGTCATGGGAGGACTAGAGGTGTTAGAAAAATACCAAACAATAGCAGAACGATGATTGATATTCGAGAAGCGACCAGAATCCAAGCTGGGGAAATAGCACGGCTGATTATGACGGCCATGACTGACGACTGTTGTCTGTATTTCTGTGGCGACGGATATGGACTAGAAGACTTTCGCAGGATGATGACAAAACTAGTGGAGAGCGAGAATTCACAGTATAGTTACAAAAATACACTGGTGGCAATGGATGGAGAAAAAATGGTTGGCATTTCGGTCAGCTACGATGGCGGACACCTTCACGAACTACGAAAGGCCTTCATTGAGGCCGCAAAAAAGTATATTGGAAAAGACCATTCTAACATAAATGACGAAACACAAGCAGGTGAACTATATCTCGACTCCTTGGCCGTACTGCCAGAATACCGCCGACAGGGCATTGCAAGAAAATTATTAAGGGCTACCAAAGAACGGGCAAACAGTATGGGACTGCCCTGCGTCGGTCTCTTGGTGGATGAGGACAATTCTGCCGGCGGAGCATTGTATGTATCAGAAGGATTCAAATACGCAAACGAAAGTCAATGGGGTGGCCATCCTATGAAACATCTAATATTATAAAGATTGGAACACTTGGCTGCCGTCGGCATCGGCGAGTTAATCACTCCAAGACTTATGAGAGACATCATACTCATTCTGCCTGTTCATCAACCATGCAAAGCCTTTTGCCATTCGTTTCTCTGAATCTACGAAGTGATTGCCGACATTCCATTCGAGAATGGTGTTCACACCCTGTCGGATCAGAATAGTTTCCTGTTCTCGGATAGCTTCACCAACTTGAGCCATTGTCCGATTCCTTGTTTTCTCCTCCTTGTCGCCCAAACTGAGGTAGATGCTTCTAGCTTGCGAATGGTGGTTCTGAGCATAATCGAGCCATCCAGGAAACCAAACTGAAGGAGAAACTGCTGCAATGCCATCGAACAAGTCCGTTTGATAAGATGCCCAAAGAGAGAACAGACCGGCAAGTGAATAGCCTCCGAGCAGACAATAAGACACTCCAGAAAACCTTTCAAGCAGCATAGGCAGCATCTTCTCTGTAATAAACGCCAAGGTATTCTCTGCTCCATCGCCAAATGGTTGCCTACCGAACACTGGAGGAGCAGGCCATGGTGTGAGCTCACGATTCCAGTCGCTGACCTTAAAGGCTGCCAAAGAGAACAGCTTGCCTGAAAGCAACTTAATAATCCCCACCTCACGATCCAATAATTCATTGTCGTGTTCATCCACTGGCTGAATGAGCAGGTACTGTGCTTTTGGATGAACATATAAGCGACACTCTTTCCCTGAAATGTTAACCTCTTCTGATTTCATAGCTTTATTATTTCTGATATTATACCTACATGGACAAAAAACCATTTCTAGTCCCACCAACAACACAACATCCCACTGGTAATTGCCGACTATTACTGCCAATAGCAGAAAACCGACATCGTATTCTCCTATATCGTTTGCGACAACTTATGAAATAAAACAAAGACAAAGATAATGATTTCTCAATGATTATTTGTATTTTTGCAGCCAAGTTTACAATACTTTATGATTCGGAGTCGGATGTCACAGCTAATTGGAATAACGCTGAAGCAAAAACACTTGTATCTGATAAGGATATGAAATTGGACCAACTACCGAAGACTGGCATTGTGAACATCTTGAAAGTCTATGTTTTGCATTCTATCATCCTACGCATTCATCGAATCAAAGGAGACAGCAATTGTGAATGATGAGACATACGTTCAAGAAGTGAAGATAAATGATATTATTAATAAAATGGAGTATATGAAAAACATTGCTTTCTCTTTAATGATTTTTGGCTTGCTTGTATGCTCATGCCAAAATAATAAAACGGTATCTAAACCGTCCCAAGAAACAGAAATGCATGACACACTGGCAACTATGCCAAAAGAGCAAATGTCGGATAATTCTAATGACAAGTCTTCATCTGAAGCCATTGACAGCACCAAAACCTCAGTAGATAAGATTACAGAAGAAATGGCATATGAAGGAGTAAGCAATTATTGCCATAAGGAATATGACTGGAGTATAGCTGACAAAAATCCTTCTATCATGTACGTTACCATGGGAGATGGGACGAAATCAGAATACAAAGTGATATTCCGTAGTTATACAGGTTCTTTTAGGTATTTCTATGTCAATAAAACAAGCGGAGTCACCAGAATGGTAGATTATGTCCCTGGTCCCGAAATTGAAGAAGAAGCAGGAACCATTGACTTATTTGAATATTTAGGAAAAAAGAACTAAGCGGAATCAGGACAAAGCGTTCATCAGAATGCTCCTCTGGAGGATATGTCCCCGAAACTGTATAATGCAATATATCGTTATGAGTGAGTGTATTTGGAACCAAAGCTACAACAAACAATTGAAAGCAATCGAGCTAGATTCACCAGTAAATCTCGATGAAGATTTTGTTTGTAAGCTATATCGAAATACTTATTATTGGAGAGAATGATAGCATAGGTGCGAATAATTCAAAATTCACCTTCTATTCATAACTCTAACAACTGTTTTGCCAATGGTACATAATATGCTCTCACTTCTTCTACAACAGGGGTGTGACCACCTGGAAAGTGGTAAGAATTGCTATAGTACCTCAAAAAAAGTGGCTCGAAATGTGCTAGTTTATCTTGTTCACCAAACAACCCCCATATGCGGTCCTTGTATCGTTGATTATAGTCATCAAACTGATGCTCTTCGATTTCAGCAAATTCATCAATTAATTGCTGATCAATAACAAAGTCCTGTTTACCATCCTTACGTGGGGATTTGTATTGGTGCTCCCCCACCCTCTGCTTTAAGAAATCTGTCATCTTGAAATGCGGATTTCCCAATAATGTAGGTAATCCCACCTTCTGAGCAGCTATTTGTGCATAAAATGCCCCACAGCTATTCCCAACCAACACATCAGGTTTTTCGACATCAATCAGTCTTAGGACATAATCGACAGCCTCCTTTGGATGCATCGGCAAATCAGGCGTTATAACGTTCACAACTCCCATGAAAGCCTCCTTCAAAGCTACAGCTGGCACACATTGACCACTGGCATAAAAGCCATGTAAAAAAAGTATCTTTTTCATTTCCCAAACAGGTAAGCTGAACACTATTCTTGTGGCTCAGCCAATACTCCCTCCAAGAATTCCGCGGCATCAGCTACACAGTCAGGACATTCACGAAGCACCACCTTTGTACCAATACCTTTTAAAAGCTTACATTGGGTAGCCCCATTGCGTTCCTGAAACTTGGACATTATCTGTCGCATCTGCTTCATGGATTTGGCCTTGTCTTTTTTCACCAGTCCCAATACAATACCAGCACCGACCAAACCGCCACACGTACCCTCCATATTGCCCATGCCAGCACCAAAGGCGTTGGCAATGTTCATGGCCATTTCTTCATCAATCCCTGCAATATCGGCATAGGTGTGAAGAATGGCTTGTGCACAGTTGTGACTTCCGCATCGTTTCTTTTCACTTGCTATATTTTTTCTTGTTTCCATATGAAGATGATGACTATATATTTCTTACGCTGAAATAGTTCACTCTCTATTCTTTGTTATTCTGGCTAAGTAATCGTAATGCTCACCTTCCATGACCACTTCAACTGCATATCCATACTTGGAAGCCTGTACTTTTAGGGTGTCTGCATCAATAAAGAGCCAATCAAAAGATTCGCCGACAGTATCTTTATACTGCATTTGATAGCTCAGTTCGCCATAATAATGTCCTGTGTCGGGATATTCTATTCTGCCATTCTCGTCCTCAAACACATAACTAATATCAGAAGAATCACACAACAATTGGCCTCCTGGTGCCAAAATTTCGTCCAAATGACAGAAGAATAATGGCATACGTTGCAATGTTCCGACTATCCCAATGCCGTTCATCAACATTAAAACAGTATCATACTTTTCACCCAAAGTGAAGAAATCCTGCTCAAGCACATTCTTTACCCCACGCTGTCTCATGGTTTCTACGGACAATGGTGAAATATCAATGGCGGTCACATCAACACCATTTTGTTGAAGGACAAGTGAATGACAGCCAGAACCTGCCCCAACATCAAGTGTCTTTCCCTTTGCCATATCGATTGCCAACTTTTCTATCTTCGGCATATCCTCGTATTTCCGAAAAAGCGTTTGCAGGGGTATCTCGTCTTCCTCAAACAGAGGGGAGAAAACTCTTAGTTTGTCTTTTGTCGTATTTTGGTGGCAGTCTGCCACCTGACCTTGTCCCATAAAATAGTCAATAATGGCTCTACCCATCGGATCATTTTTCCTGTTCATTTCTATATCACCTTCCCTACTTGCTCCTCACTCAAATTGAGATATTCATTCTTTTATAATTTCTTCATTCCCATAAGTCCAAAACGTGTTGAATTAAGACACAAAGTAACAACACATTCACTATTCCGTATCTTGCTCAATATCAAGAAAACATAAACCCCACCTACAGCCTCATGTTACAAACAAAGAGGCGATATCAAAGAAAGTATATTTCTTTGCAAAGATACAAATAAAAGTGAATTTACAATGTATTTGGTTGAAAAAGATGAACAATCTTCCTGCTATTCACATCCGAAGTGAGATAATAACAAACTATTAGTCAAAAAAAGCAACATCCAATTGGGATGTTGCTTCCATAATGGAACTCATTTGTAATTATGTAAGTCTCTGATAATCAACAACAATTAAAAACACCCCATTTTAAACGGTACAAATTTTTATTACCCGATAATGGATTCTTTGTTGTCGCTTTGTTGGATTTTTTGACAATCACGAAGCGATTGAGGGGCAACAATGTTTAAGATTAGGTTAAGATTGTTTAACTACCCAGTATAGCTCTAAAATGGGGTGAAAAAGGACTTCTTGTACCGCATTTCGCATCAAAGTTACGTATTACAACCTCGCCCCTTAAAAGC
>CACZPU010000125.1 GCA_902783165.1 uncultured Prevotellaceae bacterium | reverse complement strand
GTGATCCCGTTGGGATTCAAACCCAAGACCTTCAGAACCGGAATCTGACGCTCTATTCAGCTAAGCTACGGGACCTATACTTAACAAAAAACTGAGACTAGCAAACAACATGAGAAGGGTGCTACCTTTCGATGATTGCGGCCTGGCCTCAACTTGTATTTGTCTGCAAAGGTACATATTATTTTTAAGATTCAGAAACGAAAAATCAAGAATTATATTCTTTTAAGGTTTAACAAATCAATTCAAAAGTCGGAAAAAATCAAGATTCCACAACATTCTGTCAAAATAATCATGCTTTTTGTTTACATTTTAATATTTTTATATACCTTTGCACGAAATTACGAAGATGAACTGTTGTCGGCATAATCTTATGACAGGCGGCAGACTTGCGTATTTGATTGCAAGTATATAAAGAAAAATATTAACATGAGTAAACTGACAAGACCAAAGAATTACAAGCAACTGCTCGACACAAAGCAAACTGAGCAAGGCATAAAACTGATTAAAGACTTCTTCCAGCAAAATATAAGTACTGAACTGCGTCTACGCCGAGTCACGGCACCTCTTTTCGTGTTGAAAGGACTTGGAATAAACGATGACTTGAATGGCGTGGAGCGACCGGTCACATTCCCCATCAAGGACTTGAATGATGCAAAGGCCGAGGTGGTTCATTCGCTTGCCAAGTGGAAAAGGCTCACATTGGCAGAATACAACGTTGAACCAAGCTATGGCATTTACACCGACATGAATGCCATTCGTGCAGATGAGGAGCTTGACAACCTACACTCGTTGTACGTAGACCAATGGGACTGGGAGGCTGTGATGACTCGAGAGCAAAGAAATATTGAATTCTTGAAAGACGTGGTGAAGCGCATTTATTCAGCTATCCTGCGGACGGAGTTTCTCGTTTGCGAACGATACTATCAGCTTGAGCCATTCCTTCCAAAAGACATTCACTTTATCCATAGCGAGGATTTGCTTGCCATGTATCCCGACAAGACTACTAAAGAACGCGAAGACTTGATTGCCAAGAAATACGGAGCGGTGTTTATAATAGGCATTGGCGGGAATTTGGCCAATGGCCTTCCTCATGATGGCAGAGCTCCTGACTATGATGACTGGACCACCGAAAGTGGTAAAGGGAAAAGAGGACTGAACGGTGATATCCTGATTTGGTATCCTATACTTGAACAGGCTGTAGAGCTTTCTTCGATGGGTATCCGTGTAGACGAGGAAAGCCTCATCCGCCAGTTGAAATTAACAGGAAAAGAAGAACGCTCACAGCTGTATTTCCACCAGAAGTTGCTCAACGGAGAGTTACCCCTCAGCATCGGAGGCGGTATTGGTCAAAGTCGTTTGTGCATGGTATTGCTCCACAAGGCCCATGTCGGAGAAATCCAAGCTAGTATATGGCCAGAAGAAATGCGCAGCGAATGCAAATTGCTTGGCATGCCACTAATTTAGCGTTGTACCAACACATTAACTTGTAACATAAACAAAGACAGGTGCTTTTCTTTTATAAAGCACCTGTTTACTTTTCCAGAACAACGTTTAGGGGAATAATGTGTACTTAAGCTAATTCCAAATCAAGCAGACTCTGCATATTTTCTATCGCAGAATTTTTTTTCATCATTTCCACAAGCAAATCCCGATTGTTGAGAATCTTTTTCACTTCGCCAACCTCAGCAAGACGAAGAGTCAATGTTATGTCATCATTATGCAGATACTTGGTGAGTGTCTTTTTTATTCTTGAACTCACCTTGTTCATCTGTTCGAGCAAGATTTTATTGTCAACAACCACCTCCACATGAGGGAATTTTGTTATCTCAGGAAGCATATTCCTCATACGTGCTGCCATTCCTGTCATCTCATGAGGCATTCGGTTGCACATTGCCATCCATTGTATTCGTAGCATTTCGTTGTCGAATGACTCATGTCCCCCCATATTATCAGCCACTTCTTCCTGGCCGTTACCACTGTGATGTTCCCCTCCTAGTACCTTGGTGAAACTATTACCGATGTTGGTTAATCTCATTTTCGGTATTTTAGACGCAGTAGAAGATGGATTCTGTTCCGAGGAAGATTGCCCGTTCACAATGGAAGACGGCTGTGAATCAGATGTCTCCTGTGAAGAATTGGACATAGAAGGATTTGTTTTCGCATGTTGAATCTGCGACTGTTTGCGTTCAGCGGCCACCTGCGAAGCCGCTTTGGTTTGAACGCCCGAAATAATTTTTTTAAACAGGGTTTTCAATCGTTTAGGGCTACGCCCCGCGACTGGCGACTCTTCATCTTGAGTGATTTGCGCCACTTGAATAAGCGTCAATTCCACCAACAATCGTTTGTTGCTACTTTGCCGATAGTTTATGTCACAATCATTCATTATTTTCAAAGCTCGATACAAGAATTTGTTGTCACACTTCTTGGCTTGTTCTGCAAATTTCTCCACCTGACGTTGACTAACTTCAAGTAATGGAAGAGTCTGTTTGTCTTTTGCCATCATCACATTGCGTACATGTGCAGCCAGTCCACTAATAAGATTACCTCCATCAAATCCTTTGCTGATGATGGTATTGAGCAGCACCATCACCTCCGACACCTTATTCTCAAGCGAATAATCTATAATCTTGAAATAGTATTCGCTGTCAAGCACATTCAAGTCTTCTATTACCTTATCGTAAGTAATATTGCCCTGACAGAAAGATATGGCCTGATCGAAAATGGAAAGGGCATCGCGCATTCCGCCGTCCGCCTTTTCTGCAATCACATTCAGAGCATCCTCTTCATAGCTCACGCCCTCCTTTTCTGCTACCATCTTCAGGTGGTTGACAATGTTGGGAACCGTCATCCTTTCGAAGTCATATATCTGGCACCGACTGATGATGGTTGGAAGAATTTTGTGTTTCTCTGTAGTGGCAAGGATAAAGATAACATGAGCTGGCGGTTCCTCCAAAGTCTTGAGGAAAGCATTGAATGCCTGCGTGGAAAGCATGTGCACCTCATCAATGATGAACACTTTGTATTTTCCCACCTGCGGAGGTATACGCGTTTGCTCCATCAGAGTTTTGATGTTATCAACAGAGTTGTTGCTGGCGGCATCGAGCTCAAAGATATTATACGAGCGCTGTTCATTGAAGGCCCGACAACTTTCGCATAGGTTACAGGCCTCACCTTCTGAAGTAGGGTTTTCACAATTGATTGCCTTGGCAAAAATTCTTGCACAAGTGGTCTTTCCAACGCCACGTGGACCGCAGAAAAGATAGGCATGTGCCAACTTGCCACTTTTTACGGCATTCTTCAGCGTTGTGGTAAGCGCTGTTTGCCCCACTACGGTGTCGAAAGACAATGGCCTGTATTTTCGGGCAGATACTATATATTCCACTATTGACTGATGATTATTGATGTTATAATATTTAAATTGTTACAATGGACCACTCAATCCGATTGAAAACTGGATGCAAAGATACGAAAAAAAATATAATATCCCGTTATATCACTCTAGAAACTACGGATGTTTTCACGACATACCCAAAAACTTTGTAAATGCTTTCACACAATAACAGTGGTCGGCCACGCTGCCCGTTTCTCTGCAACTGTGCATAGCAAGTATAGCATTGCCCATGTCTACTCCACGCAAAGGTATTGATGAAGCTAGGATATTACCCAGGGTACTTCCACCTGCCACATCGCTATGATTCACAAAACGCTGACAGGGAACTTCTGCAAGTCGGCATATTTCTGCAAAGACTGCAGCAGAGACAGCATCACTGGCATATTTCTGTGCTGCATTGAACTTAATGACAGGTCCACCACCCATAACAGGATGATTGGTCGGGTCGAATTTCTCACTGTAGTTGGGATGCCAAGCATGAGCATTGTCTGCCGAGATCATGAATGCACGCTCAACAGCTTGCAGAAAAGCCTCCTCGTTTCCGCTTTGCGAAAATGCAATACGCTTTAACATTGATGCCAAGAATGGACTGCCTGCTCCCTGTTTTGTTTGGGAACCAGTCTCCTCATTGTCGAAAATTGCAAGAACTTTCGTCACGTCAGATTTCCCAGATGTCAAAAGAGCCTCAACACCAGCGTAACACATGGACAAATCATCAAGTCTTCCAGAAGAAATGAATTCGTCGTGAACGCCAAAAGTGCAAGAAGGTGTAGCATCTGCCAGATAAATATCGAAATCAAGGACATCTTCCCGTTTTACCTCAGCAGTCTTGTTTAATTCTTCAAGAATCACATTCATCAACAGATTGCCTTTCTCTAGTTCACTGTTGATGATGCCCAGAATAGGAAGCATATCTTTCTGTTTGCTGAGTTTTACGCCATCGTTCACCTGACGGTTGAAATGAATGGCCAAATTGCTGATTTGCAACAATGGTCGCTTAACATGAATCAGCATGGTTTGGGGAGCCAAAGCGTCCTCACTCCTTACAATAACACGACCAGCCAATGTGAGCGGACGATCGAACCATGTAGACATGATAGGACCTCCATAAACCTCAGTGTTCAATTTGACAATACCTCCTTCGCATGTTATCTCGGCATTGGGTTTGATACGAAACGTTGGAGAATCGCAATGTGCACAAATCATATGAAATCCACTGTCAGCCAAAGGTTTCTTTCCAATTTCAAAAGCATAAACCGAAGAATCGTTTTTTGTTACAAACAGTTTGTCACCAGATTTCAACTTCCCTAAAGGAAAAGAAGGATCTATTCGACGATAGCCTGCTTTTTCCAACTCGAAAACGATATTTTTTACCGCGAGGAAATTAACTGGTGAAGAATCGAGAAAATGTAATAAACGTTGTATCATTTTGTCCTAAATTTTAAAGTTTCAGTATTTAATAAGAGATGAATCGCTTAGCATATCTCATTTCCTTTAAGGAACACACGACTAATAATCGGTTGAGTATATGCATATGGGATATAGTCAATACTTGGAATTGGGACGGTTATAAAGAAATTGGCAACCTTCCCTTTTGTAATGGAGCCGAAATCGCTGCTCACCCCCATGGCACATGCCGAATTGATAGTGGCTGCATTGATGGCCTCAGATGGCAGTAACCTCATTTTGATGCAAGCCAGAGAAACTGCAAATTTCATGTCACCCGACGGAGTTGAACCAGGATTGTAATCGCTGGCAATAGCCACAGGCAATCCTTTGGCGATAATTTTTCTACAGGGCGCAAATGGCATATTCAAGAAGAACGATGTGCCAGGCAATGCTGTTGGCATAGTGGGAACAGTGGAACCAAGCAACAAATCAATGTCGCGATCGGTCATGCTCTCAAGATGGTCAACAGAAAGTGCATTGTTGGCTACTGCCACTTCCACGCCACCGGAATCTGCAAGCTCCTGTGCATGGATTTTGGGGCGCATACCGTATTTCATTCCGGCCTTAAGAATACGTGCAGTTTCTTCAGGCGTGAAGAATCCTTCATCGCAGAACACGTCTATGAAGTCGGCCAGCCCCTGACGTCCGACCTCTGGAATCATCTCGTTTACCACCAAGTCTACATAATCTTTCTGCCTACCTGCATATGCACGCCCTACAGCATGAGCCCCAAGAAACGTACTCATCACTTTAAGAGGAGATGTCTCTTTAATTCGACGTATCACGCGAAGCATTTTTATTTCGTCGTCAGTATTTAAGCCGTATCCGCTTTTTATTTCAACGGCGCCTGTGCCTTTTCTTACAATTTCATTAACACGAATAATGGCTTGTTCAAAGAGTTCATCTTCCGATAGTTCATGCAAACGGTCGGCAGAATTCAGTATTCCCCCACCCCTGCGGGCAATCTCAGCATAACTCAGACCACGAATCTTATCCACAAATTCACCTTCGCGACTTCCAGCATAAACAATGTGAGTATGACTGTCACAGAACGATGGCATCAACGTACCTCCATTGGCATCAACCACCGACACACTCTCCAAATCTGGAGCTGGCATGTCGCCAAAATCACTGATTCTACCATTATCTACCAACATCCACGCATTGTTCAGACAGCCAAGGTGTTCCATCTCCTTTCCTCGAAGCAATCTCACATCAGCAGGCAAAATGCCAGCCAAAGTCCCAATATTCTTTATCAGAAGTTTTTTCATGGTTGTTTTGTCATCAAAGATACAGATTGTAATAATTTGCCACAAAATTACAAAAACTTTTTTATAATTAATACAAAGAAAGTTGTTTTTTGCAAATTCTGCTAAACGCAAGCCGCAAGCTAATATACTTTTTCATATCTTTGTGCTGCTTTAACAAATAGAAAATGAGAAATATTCTGCTCATATTGTTGTTATGTTCTAGCTGTTTTACAGCATTCGGACAAAGGAAGGTGAAAGTGCTGGATATCGACACATCACTACCTATTTCCAATGTATCAGTGAAAGTAGACAGCGGCAGCATCCTGAAATCCAATTATCAAGGGATTGTAGAACTCCCATTACGCTTTGACAGTGTATGTTTCTCACATCTTCAATATTATAAAGAAAAACTATACATGGCTGAGGTCCAGGACACTATATACCTCACACCACAAGAAAATTCATTACCAGAAGTAACTGTTACTGGTTTTGGACCCGACTTCTTGAAATCACTCCGACGCACTAAAGAACTTAACTTGTTGCAACCGCGCATCCACGGATTCACTTTCGACTTCGGCTATCTACTTGACAAACGTGGGCGGCGTGACCGCAAGCACTTGCTTCGTGCGAAAAAAATACTTCGCGACTACGATTTAATGCTTAAATAATATGTTTACGCCAAACTGCCTGCTACAAGGAATCAATCAAGGGGTTCGAGTTTGATGCCAAAGAGATTCACACTCTTGTCCTTTGTAAGCTCGTAACTTCCAGTCTCCAACACCAGACTATAAACACTGCCACTGCCATTAATCTTCGTGCCATTAATCTTCATCGAAGCTGTTTCTCCATCAGCAAAATAAAGAGTCAATTTCATTCTCTTAGACAATGTAAACTTGACAGAAGTCGCCGACTCTATCTTAAGGCAGGTGGAATATGTAACGCTATCAATCGTTACCGATCCTTTACTATTGGAACCATTGCCCGACACTATGAAGAAATCACTTGATGGAATACCATTCTTATCGAATGTGCAAAGGATTGTTCCATCTGGTGTTGGTTGATCACCCTGACCACCTTGCTCACCACTTGGAACATTTTCTTCTCCAAAGATTCCAACCAGTTTTGTGGCATAGTTATTGATAAGAGATTCTAGTTCGGTGATGATTTCCGAGTCGGTATCGTCGTTTCCCACATTATCAACAAAGGCAAATGAGACATCGCCATGATTCATTCGTCCTGCACCATAGTAGCCAGTTACCTGTGCAGGAACTGCTTCTGCCACCTGAGGCGCATAATGGTAAATGAGGTTGTCATCGGTATCAAAATTATTGTAGGCCGTACAGTTCTGCCCTTTAACCCCTTTGCCTTCAGAGTCTCCTATTCCATAGATTGTCAGTTCTGCTTCAGGCACCTGCTCATATCGTGAATCTGTTTCGTAAGCATCATACCCAGTGGAAGCAGGTGCTTTCTGTGTAAAATAGCTGAAATTCTTTATCGTACGGTCGAAGAAATTACCATATGCTTTGATCATTCCGCCTGCCTCATCTGAAAATGTTCCACTCCCCTTGGCATCGGTGCCTTGCATCGACGAGAGAATAGGCTTTTTGGTCTTGAGGAAATAGTTGTTCTCTACAAACACACTTGCTCCAACTGTTGCCCCCACCCCATACTTAGCGCAATTATCGAAAAAGTTATTATACATATGTACACTCATGGTACGTACTCGAGCATGGCGAGAATCACTGTGGTCAAACCAGTTGTGATGATAAGTAATCCAGTTTTCTCCAGATTCACTTTTCATGCCGCACAAAGACGATTTGCCTGTATCCCAAAAGCGGCAGTTGTCGATGGTGACGTATTTGGAGTTAGCTTTCACATCGATAGCACCATCACCCTTCTTCTGATCTCCACCTTTGTTTCGCCCGTAGAACATATCAATGTGATGAATCCAGATATTTCTGTTGTCGGTATCAAGTGAAATGCCGTCGTCCATACACTGCATTACTGCAAGATTTCGCACTTCCACGCTCTTTGCATTACGAAGTAAGAATCCAAAGCCATGAATTGTAGCATCGTCGCCTATTCCCTCAATAGTAATGTTCAGTTCGCTATCTGCGGCCTTACCTTTTATCTGCAGGCCTTCAGAAGAACTACTCAATTTATCCATATCCGAGGTCTTGACCATCCCGATAATTCTTACAGAGAGTGGAGTTTTGTCAGCGCCCTTCTGATAGGCGTCAATAATAGATTGTATGCCTGTACATTCGGTGGTGTTACCATTATTGCTGGTAATGACTTGACACTTAACGGTTTTGGCAGTATTATTCGTCACATATAACACACGCGCATTATTCTTGAGCGTTCCATCGTTGTTGTATGCTCCCACACCCTGGGTATACCCGAAGTGGGCATATCCTTCACGGTTGTAATTTCGAACCACCAAGGATGTCAGTTCATTAGCCGCCTCTGCCCTCTCCTCGTCATCAAAAACAGGCACCACCTTCAGTTCATAGTCGCTGCCACTGACAAGTCCCACCACATCAGCTCGGGCATAAGTGCCGTAATTGCGTACCAAATGGTTATCTATCTTGGTATATTCGGTATATCTGCCGCCTTTAACATACACATTATAACCATTAGCCCCAGCCATCAGATTCCATTTCACATAAGCCGACTCCAGCCATCCCTTACCTTCAATAATAGAGACCTTCCCTTCAGAATTACTAAATAATCCATTAGGAGAAGTTGCCACTTTCTTTGAAAAGAAGATGGAACTAACTGAGCCAGCAAATTGTTCGTTAACATCATTATCAGTAAAAGCCAAGTTCACCGTAGTACCATTGAAATCTATAGAACTCAAAGAACCTGTATCAAAATATTTGCTACTTCCGTCTTTCAACCTAACCACCACCTGATTCTGTTCCGCATTAAATTCCACATCGTGTGCCGCAGATGCCTCAATAACAACAGGCATTGACTCTTGCAACCTATTTGACGACATTATTTCATCCTTGTCCGAACTGCCATTGCTCTCAGTGTTACCACGATTGGTCGCTGTTATGTTTGTATTTCTACTGAATGTCTTCATAAATTTATAAGTTTTGCCAGCTATTTTCAGCAGGTACACACCTTGTTGAAGTTGAGATACATCCATGCATAACGAATTACCGACAGTCTTTGTCTTTTTCACAAGTTTTCCCGAAGAATTGTAAACTGTGGCAGCAACACCATCTGCAACGTTGTCAATGCAAAGCATATTTCCTTCCATTCTGACACCACTCTTTGTTTCTATATTGCCAATACCAGATGATGAAACCTCACAGAATATGATAGATATCTGCGACATGTCAACATGTTCTGTAGAATTGTCATCATATTGCAATTCTACAGTATCACCAATGAATGAAATATTTGAAATTGACTTGTTTATTTGAGTTCCGTTCACTCTCACAACGGGTTTCTCTTCGGCTCTTGTCGGCAACAAGCAAAACAACATTGCCACAATCATACTAATATGAAAAAAAATATTCATTCTATTTATAATTAAAAATATTAGTGAAATCATTTACTCATGTGCAAACATACAAAAAATAAGTGACATGATGAAAACAATTTCGTTATTTATTGCATTTTAGCCAATAATCTTGACTTTTTCAACACCAATCATAGTTCTGTTTCACCAATTGTCTGGCTAACGGCCATGAAACACATCTCCATACTAGTATTGATAGAATCTTTGCAAAGTCTTTAATCCGAAATGCTATCAACAATTTGCTCGTTTTTTATTTTAAGGAACTTTCCTTTAACGAATCTGTATTTTTTTATTCAACCAGTCGATTATTCGAAAAAAATATTTATATTTGCATCGAAAAACAAAACAACTACAATTACAACATGGAAATTACCGAAAGATTTTTGAACTATGTGAAGTTTGACACACAGTCAAGCGAAGAGAGCACCACTGTACCAAGTACACCGAAACAACTTATTTTTGCAAAATACCTGAAAGAGGAACTGGAAAATGAAGGTTTCGACGATGTGGAAATGGATGACAAGGGATACATATATGCCACGCTGAAATCGAATATTAAGAAAGATGTTCCCACCATAGGTTTCATTTCTCATTACGATACCAGCCCAGATTGTTCTGGAGAAAACGTGAAGCCACGTATTGTAAAGAACTATGATGGGGGTGACATCGAATTGTCACCAGGCATTATAAGTAGCCCAGAGAAATTTCCCGAATTGTTAAACCACAAGGGCGAGGACTTGATAGTTACAGATGGAACCACGCTTTTAGGTGCCGATGACAAGTCGGGGATTGCAGAGATTGTACAAGCCATGTGCTACTTGCGCGACCACAAGGAGATACCTCATGGGAAAATACGTATGGGGTTCAACCCTGATGAGGAAATAGGTATGGGTGCACACCATTTTGATGTGGAAAAATTCGGATGCGAGTGGGCCTACACTATGGATGGTGGCGACTTAGGCGAACTGGAATTTGAAAACTTCAATGCTGCTAGTGCCAAAGTATTCATTAAAGGAGTAAGTGTCCATCCTGGATACGCCAAGGGAAAAATGATTAATGCTAGCCGTTTGGCTGCCGAATTTGCAAACATGTTGCCTGGCGAGGAAACGCCAGAAGAGACAGAAGGCTATGAGGGCTTCTACCATCTCACAGGCATGGAAACATGTACAGAAAGCGCAAAACTAAGCTATATTATCCGCGACCATGACCGCGACATATTCGAAGACCGCAAACGATTCATTCAGAAATGCGTGGAAAAGATGCAGGAGAAATATGGAAAGAATGTCATCTGGTGCGAAGTGAAAGATCAATATTATAACATGAAAGAAAAGATTGATCCGAACATGCATGTTGTGGACATTGTACTGAAAGCCATGCAAGAATGCAGCGTTCCACCACGTGTAAGTCCTATTCGCGGTGGCACTGACGGTGCACAGTTGTCATTCAAAGGTCTGCCTTGTCCAAATATCTTTGCAGGAGGTGTGAACTTCCATGGTCCTTATGAGTTTATCAGTATACAGGTGATGGAGAAAGCTATGCAGACTGTAGTGAAGATTTGCGAGCTAACCGCTAAATACAACGATTAACAACAAGCCATATCATATACAAAAGGAAACATGGGAGAACTACCTTCGCTTATCAAGGATCTGGCACTCATATTGGTTGTGGCCGGAATAGTCACCTTGGTGTTTAAACGTCTGAAGCAACCTCTGGTGCTAGGGTATGTTGTGGCGGGGTTTCTCGTAAGTCCACACATGCCTTATTTGGCATCAGTAGTTGACAATCAGAACATTCAAACATGGGCGGATATTGGCGTGATGTTCCTTTTGTTCTCTTTAGGTCTGGATTTTTCATTCAAAAAGATTCTAAAAATGGGTGCTTCGCCTATCATCTCAACTATCACCATCATCTTCTGTATGATGATGTTAGGTGTGCTGGTGGGCCACATGTTCGGATGGAGCAAGATGGACTGCATCTTCTTAGGAGGTATGCTGGCCATGAGCTCCACCACTATTATCTATAAGGCATTTGATGACTTAGGCATTCGTCAGCAGCAATTTGCCGGGATTGTGATGAGTGTTCTGATTCTAGAAGACATATTGGCCATCGTAATGATGGTGATGTTGAGTGCTATTGCAAGCGGAAACAATCCCAATGGCAGTCAAATGCTGAATTCGGTCATTAAAATTGGTTTCTTCTTAGTGCTTTGGTTTGTAGTGGGCATTTTCGCCATTCCACTTTTCTTAAGGCAGGTGCGCAAACTGATCAATAACGAAGTATTGCTCATTGTGTCACTAGGACTGTGTTGCGCCATGGCCGTTCTTTCTTCTGAAGTTGGATTCAGCTCTGCTTTTGGCGCTTTCGTCATGGGTAGTATCCTAGCAGAAACCATCGAAGCGGAGAAGATTACAAGACTTGTGGAACCAGTGAAGAATCTTTTCGGAGCTATTTTCTTCGTCTCAGTGGGCATGCTTGTCGATCCAAAAATCTTGATTGACTATGCATTCCCAATTCTCATATTGGTAATGACCATTCTTTTAGGACAGGGCATTTTTGGAACCATCGCTTTCATGCTTGGTGGAGAAACGTTGAAATCGGCCATGAAATGCGGATTCTCCATGGCTCAAATTGGAGAGTTTTCTTTCATCATTGCATCTCTGGGATTGTCTCTTGGCGTCATCAGTAACTTCCTCTATCCAGTTGTTGTAGCAGTCAGCGTGATTACTACTTTCCTCACACCATATATGATAAAGTTGGCCAATCCAAGCTATGATTTCCTGGAAAAAAGAATTCCAAACAAATGGGTACGCTCATTGAACCATCTCGCCATGAGCCATCCCAACACCACGGAAAAAAGCAAATGGAAAAAACTGTTATTGCAAATGGGAAGAAATACCTTAATTTACAGTATTCTCTCTGCCGCTACCATTGCGCTGATGTTCACCTTTGCCCTGCCATTTTTTCAAAGGCTACTACCGGGAGAGCATTTACAACTTTACGTAAGAATCATTACTGGTGTGCTCACTGTACTTCTCATTGCGCCATTTCTTCGCGCCATGGTCATGAAGAAAAACCATAGCGATGAATTTATGGCACTTTGGAAAGAGAGCAACGTAAACCGCATTCCGCTCATGTTCACCATATTGGTAAGGTTGGTAATAGCCGTGGCTTTCATCTTCTATATTTGCAATTATCTCACTCATTTCTCTCGTGCTCTGATGATTACCATTGGTATAGTTGCTGTGCTGTTTATTATCCTTTCTCGATGGATAAAACGCCGAAGCATACGATTGGAGCGACTTTTCATTCTCAACCTTCGTTCAAGAGATATCGAAGCACAGGTTCATGGTCACAAGCGACCGCTCTATGAAGGAAAACTACTCGACCGCAACATCCATATTGCCGACTTTGAGATACCCGCTGATTCATTATGGATGGGTAAAACGCTAAAAGAACTGAATCTTGGGAAAAAATATGGTGTGCATGTAAGCAGTATCCTTCGCGCCAATAGACGTTTGAACATTCCCGACGGTAATTCAATGGTATTTCCTGGTGATAAGCTTCAAGTAATTGGCAGCGATGAGCAACTAACAGCTTTCAGGCATGCCATTGAATCAGAATTACTTGGAGAAGATTTGGAACTAGAGAAAAGGGAAATGCGTTTACGAAGCATTATCATCTCTGGAAGCAGTCCTTTCGTTGGGAAGACACTACAAGAAAGCGGTATCCGTGACAAATTCAACTGTATGGTAGTTGGCATAGAAGAAGGTGAGGAGAATCTTTCTCAGCCCCAACCTTCTTATCGCTTTGAAAAAGATGACATCATCTGGGTGGTTGGCGAAGAAGAGGCTCTTCTGCACCTAACCAGCTAGTCAACCCGTTTTACCACTCGCATTAGGTAGTAGCTTTTTTTTACTGCCCGATGCCCACAGCCCAATGAAAGTGAGTAAACCATTCAACATTAATAACTCATATCCAAAATGATAACCTATTATCTGTGATACAACTGCATTCAGCAAATAACAAATAATGGGCGAAGCAATCGCTATAAATGGTACAAAACGGTCGGAAGGCATCCTATTGGTAAGCAAAGCAAAGGCAAAAAGTCCTAACAGGGGTCCATATGTATATGAACAAAGAATATAGATGGCGTCAATAATACTTGTGGAGTTGACCATATACACTAGTATTATAATCAACATGAATACCGTTGCCATCACGACATGAACATTTTTCCTCAACCTCTCATTTACAGCCTGTTCACATATATCAACACAATAACTTGTTGTCATAGCGGTTAGTGCCGAATCGGCGCTTGAAAAAGAAGCTGCGACAATGCCTATTGTGAAAAAGACCACAACACTTGTTCCAAGTTTTCCTGTCACTGCAAACATTGGCAGTAGTTCATCACTGTTTTGTGGCAGAGGAACACCTTGTTGTTGTGCAAGCATGACAAGCAACACGCCCAACGACATGAAAAGCAAATTAGCGGGTACAAAGGCAAAGCCATAAGTACACATATCTTTTTGTGCTTCACGTAAAGTCTTACAGGTGAGATTCTTCTGCATCATATCCTGATCTAGTCCAGTCATTACTATTACAATAAATATACCACTCAAAAATTGCTTCCAAAAGTTCTGACGGGTCAACCAATCATCAAAAACAAACATCCTGCTGTGTTCATTACTGGCAATTGCACTTATTGCCTCTCCTATTGACAAGCTTTGAGCATCTATCACCTTACATAGAATCAGCACTAAAGCAGTAAACATGCAAGCGGTCTGGAACATGTCCGTCCACACCAAAGTCTTGATTCCTCCCTTACGGGTATAAAGCCAAATCAATGCTGTCATGACAAGCACAGTAGGAAAGAAACCGATACCAATCACACGCGAAACTATCAGACATACTACATAAAAGCGAACGGCTGCTCCCGTCATCTTCGAAAGAAGGAAAAACCATGCACCTGTTTTATACGAATGATGCCCCAAGCGCAACTGCAAGTAGCTATATATCGTGGTCAGATTCCATTTATAATAGACTGGGAGAAGAATAAAGGCTACAGCGAAATAACCCAATATAAACCCTAAGCAAGTCTGCATATATGTCATATCTTGACGAATCACCATACCTGGGACGCTGACAAAAGTAACACCAGAAATACTTGCGCCTACCATTCCAAAGGCTACCATATACCATGGACTACGCTTGTTAGCCCGATAAAAAGTGTCATTACTCGATTTATGTGCAGTGAACCGACTGAACACCATCAGTACGGAAAAATACAACAAGACTATTAATATAACAATCATAATAGCTGCAAAATTAAGTATAATCAGATGCATAGCAAAAATTTTTCTTGTTTTTGTTCATAAAAAAGTCAACTGTTTTACTTTTTCTTCGTGAATAACCGATTCGAGATGAAACCAAAATGGTTCCAGCCATGACCATAAGAAAACAGCTATTTTGAAAAATGAGTGAAGAAATTTGGCTTTTCCCACGTTATTTCGTAACTTTGTAGCCGAAATGAATTATTTGCTGATTATCATTGGGGCGGTACTTGTTTTATGGGGTGCTGACCGTCTTACCGATGGAGCCACATCATTGGCTCATCGAATGAATATCCCTCAGATCGTTATTGGTCTTACTGTGGTGGCTATGGGAACATCCATGCCTGAATTCTTCGTGTCCCTGATGTCTGCCGTCAAAGGTACTTCCGATATGGCTGTGGGTAACATTATCGGTTCAAACCTTTTCAACACTTTGATGATTGTGGGAATATCTGCTTTGGTGGCACCGATGATTATCAGCAGGAGCACTGTGCGAAAGGACATTCCTTTCGCTTTGGTCGCATCCATTGCACTTTTGGCTTTTTGCTTAGATGGTGAAGTGTCGCGCTTCGATGCATTCCTATTGTTTGTAGGTTTTCTAATCTTTATTGCCTATACTGTGAGAATGGGAATAAAAGGAGAGACCACACTTGCAGATGACGTGAAAATTGAAAACATGAACCCATGGAAAGCAGCTGGTCTGATAATTCTCGGCCTACTCTGCCTTGTTGGAGGTAGCCACATATTTGTAGAAGGTTCAACGGCCGTAGCGCGTTCTTGGGGCGTAAGCGATGCAGTTATTGGCCTTACTATAGTTGCATTAGGCACATCACTTCCTGAACTGGCTACAAGTGTTGTTGCTGCTCGCAAGGGCAGGTCGGCTATCGCCATAGGCAATGTGATTGGTTCAAATGTTTTCAACATTCTAATGATTATTGGCATTACTGGAATAGTACTTCCAATGGATATACATAGCATCACAACAGTCGACTTAATTGCTTTGCTTGGAAGTATGCTGTTGCTGTGGATGTTCAGTTATACTAAATTTAAGGTGGAACGTTGGGAAGGAGCTTTGCTCACCACATTGTATGTGGGTTATATTGGCTGGCTTGTTTACAATGTTCTTTAATATCTCAGGGGTAGTTGCTAACCCCCTTTAACAAAACAAAGAAATGAAAGAACAATTTGAAATCAAAAACAAAAACACTTCTAGAAAAGAGGAAGGTCTTCGTGCATTAGGAGAGACAACAAACTACGTTACAAATTACGATCCCAAAGTTCTGGAAACCTTCGAGAACAAGCATCTAGACAATGATTATTGGGTGCAGTTCAACTGTCCTGAGTTCACCACAGTATGCCCTATTACAGGTCAGCCAGATTTTGCAGAAATCATTATTATGTATATTCCCGACAAAAGAATGGTTGAGAGCAAAAGCCTAAAATTATACCTGTTCAGTTTTCGTAATCATGGTGATTTTCACGAAGACTGTGTGAACATCATTATGAAAGACCTAAAGAAATTAATGAAACCCAAATATATCGAAGTGATGGGGAAATTCACTCCGCGTGGAGGTATTAGCATTTGGCCATATGCAAATTATGGAATCCCAGGAACCAAGTATGAGGAGTTGGCAAAAAAACGATTTATCAGTCATAACATGGGTATTTAATCACCTTTCTTAACATAGTCCCATATCTATTTTTTTCTGTAATAGCCTCTTTCTCCATCCTTGTGCTTCAACCTGAGCGAATCTTTCGTCATCAGGACGAAATCAATTGTGTCATGCCCTAAAACATTCTGCTTTGAGGTATCCGATTTTCCCAACGACCGAGGGTCACCTATAGTAAGTACAAGTTTGCCATTAAAGACATGCCACTCTGTATAAAACTTTGGTGATGGGAAAATCACAGGACTATTCTTATCGGCATTTGCAGACCTACGGCGCATACCATAAGGTTGAGCCGTGTAATGGCGTTTCAGTGAGAAACCTATTTCTATAGGCTTCATCAGCGATTTGATAATAGAGTCTTGAATCATTTTCTCTTCTGGAGTGACGGCAGACTGCACCATTCGATGGCGCTCCACTGGCATCTTTTGTTCTACCCAAGTTCCTTTCAGTTCATCCAAGTTAATCACCATGTCGGCTTTCTCTGGGTCTTGACCATTGAGAATCACTGCCACCCAGTCGCCAACCTTTGGTTTTCCAATAATCTTCCTATGCATCGTAGCGTCTATAATGTCATAGGTAATCGGATCACCACCCTTACCAGGCAAGAAAACCAACACAGAATCTGTACAGCCGTCACATGCTAGCCCGTATAGAGTACTATCACCTTCAATATTAGTACTCGTACCAATCGTTTTATCTTGGGCGGGCACCTTAGGTTCGTTATGGCAACTAAAGCACAAAAATGCAATAATAACCATGATAAATGAGCAAAAATCCTTCATTATTTAAATATTATGATGCAAAGATAGTTAAAAAATCAATTATTTCATTCGTCATTAAGAAAAAAATAATTATATTTGCAGATAATATACACGAAAGAAGAATAATAGAACTAAAAACGAAATAAACGTATCAACTATTTTAACGATTTGATTTATCATGAAAAAGAAAATCCAGTTTAGCCTTGTCTATCGTGACATGTGGCAGAGTTCAGGAAAATTCCAGCCCCGCAAAGACCAGTTGGAACGCGTAGCACCAGCAATTATCGACATGGGTGTATTCGACCGTGTTGAGACTAATGGCGGTGCTTTTGAGCAGGTAAACCTTCTTGCAGGTGAGAATCCTAACGCTGCCGTACGCGCATTCTGTAAGCCATTCAATGAAGTGGGTATAAAAACACACATGCTTGACCGCGGTCTCAACGCTCTTCGCATGTATCCCGTTCCCGATGATGTTCGCGAATTACAATACAAAGTTAAGCACGCACAGGGTGTTGACATCCCACGTATTTTCTGTGGTTTGAACGATGTACGTAACATTATCCCTTCTGTGAAATGGGCAAAGGCTGCTGGCATGACACCACAAGCAACCCTGTGTATTACCACGTCACCTGTTCATACTGTAGATTATTATGCTAATATTGCTGAGCAAGTTATTGCTGCAGGCGCAGAGGAAATCTGTCTGAAGGATATGGCCGGTATAGGACAACCAGCACTTCTCGGTGCACTGACTAAGGCCATAAAGACTAAACATCCCGATATCATTGTCCAGTATCACGGGCACTCAGGTCCCGGTCTGTCTATGGCATCTATCCTAGAAGTTTGCAACAACGGTGCCGATGTAATTGATACAGCTATCGAGCCATTGTCTTGGGGTAAAGTTCATCCAGATATCATCTCCGTTCAAAGCATGCTGAAACACGAAGGTTTCGAAGTGAAAGATATTAACATGAACGCCTACATGCGTGCACGTGCCTTGACTCAGGAATTCATTGATGACTGGTTGGGATACTTTATCAATCCAGGAAACAAACTGATGAGTTCTCTCCTGCTCGGTTGCGGTCTCCCTGGTGGTATGATGGGTTCTATGATGGCCGACCTTGCAGGCATTCATTCAATCATCAACAAGACACTGAAGGCTAAAGGCGAGCCCGAGCTCAGCACAGACGACATGCTCGTGAAACTGTTCGACGAGGTAGCTTATGTGTGGCCACGTGTTGGATATCCTCCATTGGTAACTCCATTCAGCCAGTATGTGAAGAACATCGCTCTGATGAATCTGCTTACCATGGCACAAGGCAAAGGCCGCTTCGTGATGATGGACGATGCTATGTGGGGAATGATTCTCGGAAAAAGTGGAAAAATACCAGGAACTATTGCTCCCGAAATTGTCGAACTTGCCAAACAGCAAGGTCGTGAGTTTACCGACGCCGACCCACGCACACTTATTCCAAACGCATTGGACGACTTCCGAAAAGAAATGGACGAAAATGGATGGGAATATGGTCAGGATGACGAAGAACTCTACGAGTTGGCCATGCACCCCGAGCAGTATCGTAACTTCAAGAGCGGTCAGGCCAAGAAGAACTTCCTTGCCGACTTACAGAAGATGAAGGATCAGAAGCTAGGAGCAAGCTTGTCTCCCGAGAAAATTGCTGAGTTCAAGCATGCAAAGGCCGATGCATTGGTTGCTCCTGTGAAAGGCCAGATTTATTACGAGTTCAACGGTGACGGCGAATGCGCTCCATGTGTTGAGCCATTCATCGGCCAGACTTACAAGGAAGGACAGACATTCTGCTACATCCAAACTCCTTGGGGCGAAATTACCGAAATTCCAGCTGCCCTTGGTGGCAAACTTGTTGAGATAGTGGCTAAACAAGGTGCAAAAGTTCAGAAGGGTCAGACTCTAGCCTGGATTGAACGTGATCATGCAGAATAATGGATTACAACAAAATCATTAACAAGTATTACGAAGAGGAGAATGCGTTAAAACGCATTCTCCTTATTCATAGTCGTTGTGTTGCCCAAAAAGCATTACTTATATGCGATAAGCACTCCGAACTAAACTTAGATCGCCAGTTTGTAGAAGAGGCTGCCATGCTTCACGACATTGGAATTTTTCGTTGTGATGCAAAAAGTATTCAATGCTTTGGTACAGAACCATACATTTGTCATGGTAGGATTGGTGCGGAGATTTTACGATCCGAAGGATTTCCACTCCATGCTCGTGTATGTGAAAGGCATACTGGTGCCGGACTATCTGTAAGAGATATCATCACACAGCATCTTCCCATCAAGCTCCCCCCCAAACCCTGTTTAGACACATCATCTGCTATCGGTAATTATCCCGAACAATGGGAGCCTTTTATTCCAGAAACACTCGAAGAAAAACTTATTTGCTATGCTGACAAGTTCTTCTCAAAAACCCGACTTGATGTGGAAAAGACTAAGGAACAGGCAGAAAGAAGTTTGGCGAAATTTGGCGAAGCTGGGGTCCTACGTTTCCGTGAATGGGAAAAGTTATTCGGATAACCTTTATTCATTCATAAAAGTCAGATACTCGTATCCGTTCCAAGCCTCAGCTTATATTTCCCCAAGTTTCACTTATCTGATTATTAATATGAAACGGCCCTTCCTTCAGTTACAAACTATCGGGAAGAGCCGGAATTATTTTTTACTTTCTAGACTTAATACCTGTCACGCATCATGTTCACGTATGAATTGAATGGCACTTTCTATATGCGGATACATCAACTCATCATTGAGTATGAATGGAACCACCTTTCGGAATTCATCATGCAATTCTACCAGTTCTGCAGACGATTTCAATGGAAGACGAAAATCGAGAGCTTGAGCAGCATTAAACAATTCAATAGCCAACACCCGCTCTGTATTAAGAATCACTTTATACAATTTAATAGCAGCATTCGCGCCCATACTGACAAGGTCTTCCTGGTCTTGGCATGAAGGTATACTATCAACTGACGATGGCATGGCAAGGCTCTTATTAAGACTGACCACCGATGCGGCTGTGTATTGAGTAATCATAAACCCACTGTTCACACCGGGATTTGCCACCAAAAAACTAGGAAGTCCCCGAGTACCAGAAACCAAACGATAGATACGGCGTTCTGAGATATCAGCCAATTCGCTCATGGCAATGCTCAAGAAGTCTATAGGCAAGGCTATAGGCTCTCCATGGAAGTTACCAGCAGAGATAATCAAGTCTTCATCCGGACACACAGTAGGATTGTCTGTAGCAGAATTAATTTCAGTATCAACAACCGATTTAACATACCGGATTGTATCTTTCACTGCACCATGCACCTGAGGAACGCAACGGAACGAATATGGGTCTTGTACGTGTGCTTTGATGGAATTAATAATCTGGCTTCCTTCCAATAGTTCGCGCATACGTTTGGCTGTTTCAATCTGTCCGAGATGGGGCCGAACCACATGCACAGCATGAGTAAATGGCTCAATACGACCATCATAAGCATCAAGCGACATGGCGGCAATCTTGTCTGCCCATTTACTCAAGCGCTCTGCCTGAAGCAATGCCCATACAGCAAAAGCGCTCATATTCTGAGTTCCGTTCAGCAGGGCAAGTCCCTCCTTGGAAGCCAATTCTATTGGCTTCCAGCGCTTTTTTCGCAAAATTTCTTCACCAGAAATAACCTTACCTTGATACTCCACCTCACCTAGTCCTATCAGCGGGAGGCACAAATGGGCTAAAGGCACTAGGTCGCCCGAAGCGCCAAGAGAACCTTGTTTGTAAACAACTGGATAGATGTCGTTGTTGAAGAACTGAACCAATCTCTGCACAGTGTCATATTTACAACCGCTATAACCATAGCTTAGCGATTGGATTTTGAGCAACAACATGATTTTTACGATATCGTTAGGAACACGTTCACCCGTTCCACATGCATGACTCTTGATAAGATTCACTTGAAGCTGTGACAACTGATCCTTACCGATGCTTACATTACAGAGCGAACCAAAGCCTGTTGTCACACCATATACAGGTGAGCCATTGCTGGCAATTTTCTTGTCAAGGTACGAACGGCAACGGCGAATGCGCTGCTTGGCATCCTCACTAAGTTCTAATTTATAATTGTTGTATATGATTTCGCCTATTCTCTCAATGGTGAGATGTTCGGCACTTATTTCGTGTGTCATTGTATTATTTATTATTGTATTTACTATATTAAATTCAAACATGATATCACGTTCCAAATATCACACTTGGAATTAAATGTCTTATAGTCAAAAAGCGTCTGAAATGATTTCGTCGTCCACCAAGTTGGGAAGTGTTACACAAAGACCAGGTGTACGCTCCATCTCACGTCTAATGGCATCTATCGAGCCTTTGTTTCGTGCCCAGGACCTACGAGCAATACCATTGTTCACGTCCCAAAGCAACATCTCTCGAATATGACGCTCACTGTCCTCACTTCCATCTATTACCATACCAAAACCACCGTTGATGACTTCACCCCAGCCAACACCGCCACCATTGTGAATACTCACCCACGTTGCTCCGCGGAAAGCATCACCAATAACATTCTGTATAGCCATATCGGCACAGAACTGTGAGCCATCATAGATATTCGAGGTTTCACGGAAAGGAGAATCTGTTCCTGACACATCGTGGTGGTCACGTCCCAAAACTACTGGAGCCTTCAGTTCGCCACGCTTAATAGCATCATTGAAAGCGAGGGCAATCTTGGTACGTCCCTCACAATCGGCATACAGGATGCGTGCTTGTGAGCCGACTACCAAATGATTCTTACCTGCCTCTATAATCCAATGAATATTATCGTCCAACTGACCTTTTATGTCGTTTGTAGCATGTTTGCGTATGTCTTCCAACACCTTTGCAGCAAGGCGATCGGTAGTTGCCAAGTCTTCAGCATCACCCGACGAGCAAACCCATCGGAACGGACCGAATCCGTAGTCAAAAAACATCGGTCCCATGATATCCTGCACATAGGAAGGATAGCGAAATTTCTTTTCTCCGTTGCATTCTACGAAAATATCGGCTCCTGCACGGCCAGACTCCAATAGGAAAGCATTGCCATAATCAAAGAAGTACATACCCTGAGCTGTCAGTTTGTTAATGGCTGCCACTTGTCGGCGCAAAGAAGCCTGAACACATTTCTTGAACTCATCAGGATTCTCCGCCATCATCACCTTACTTTCCTCCAAAGAAAGTCCTACAGGATAGTAACCTCCTGCCCATGGATTATGTAGAGATGTTTGGTCGCTTCCCAAGTCAACGTGGATATGCTCATCAGCCAATCGTTCCCAAAGGTCAACGACATTGCCCACATATGCCATAGAGACAACATGTTTGTCAGCCACAGCCTTGCGGATAGCAGGAATCAGTTCGTTAAGGTTTTCATGCAACTCATCCACCCAACCTTGCTCATACCGTTTCCGAGCAGCTTTTGGATTGATTTCTGCCGTAACACTTACCACACCTGCAATGTTTCCAGCCTTTGGCTGTGCGCCGCTCATGCCACCCAATCCAGCAGTGACAAAAAGCTTCACATTATCTCCACCCACTTTACGAGCAGCATTCAATACGGTAATGGTAGTACCGTGAACAATACCTTGAGGACCAATGTACATATAAGAGCCTGCCGTCATTTGTCCATATTGTGTCACGCCCATAGCATTTCCACGTTCCCAATCGTCAGGTTTGCTGTAATTGGGAATCACCATACCGTTGGTAACCACCACGCGCGGTGCATTTTTGTGTGAGGGAAAAAGACCTAATGGATGTCCACTATACATCACAAGTGTTTGTTCGTCCGTCATTTCGCTCAGATATTTCATAACCAGTCTGTATTGGGCCCAGTTTTGGAAAACGGCTCCATTACCACCATAAGTAATCAATTCGTGTGGATGTTGGGCAACCCTCGGGTCAAGATTATTCTGAATCATCATCATGATAGCCGCAGCCTGCTGGCTCTTTGCAGGATATTCGTCGATAGGACGTGCATACATCAGATAACTCGGACGGTAGCGATACATATAGATTCTTCCATATTGATGAAGTTCCTCCACAAATTCAGGTGCGAGTTGTGCGTGCAAATGTTTAGGGAAATAGCGCAGTGCATTGCGTAATGCCAGCTTTTTCTGCTCGGCTGTCAAAATATCCTTGCGTTTGGGCGCATGGTTGATTTCTATATCATACGGCTGTAGTTCCGGCAATGAATCGGGTATTCCGATTCTAATTTCTTCTTTGAAAGTCATAGGTTTTTCTCTATTTAGGTGTATTTTATATAATTCCCGACAAACTACATCTCCTGTTTGGAACTAAAAAGCTTGCAGGAAGGCAGATACATGGTTATAGTTTCTGTTCAACAACTGAAAGAATCTCCCTCTCAGCCTTGTTGGCTTTTTCTATCAGTTCGTTAGCCTCGGCTATCAGGCGATCGGCCAACTCACGGTCTTTCAGGCTTCCCGCATTGATTTTCACGTTCAGTCCCGCACCTAGCACAGCTGCTCTGGCAGCCAATGCACCTACACCAGCATCGCTCACGCTGTTCGGATTGCCCTCCTCTGCCATCGCCTTGCAAATATCAAAAGCACGGAAGGAAGCCTGCATGGTGTGTAAGGGCACTTGTGTAGCATAGAGGGTAGCCTCTTGAATGGCAGCGCTTCTTGCCTGTTTGTCTTCCTCCGTCTTCTTGGGAAGACCGAATGCTGCCATAATTCTATTGAAAGCTTCTGTATCTTCATCCACTAAATGCAGCAATTCAACAATCAGTTCCTGACCCTTGTCAGCCCATTTGCTAAACTTGTCCCACTGATCATCCCATCCTGGTTTGTGCGAAGACAAGTTAGCCACCATGGTTCCGAGTGCGGCACCCAAAGCTCCCATATAGGCTGAGATTGTACCTCCTCCTGGGGCAGGACTTTCTCGTGATGTTTCTTCGGCAAAAGCTTTCACGGTGTATTTTACTAACTTGCTTGGCTTTGCAGTTTTTGTTTCATTGGCATCTGTTGGCTGTTCTAGCAGGAACTCTATTACCTTTTCATATGGATTGAAAGGTTTCAAGTCATCAAGTCCCATGCTCTTGATAGCAATATTAATGATATCCTGTTCTGGAATTCCACTAGAACGATGCTGTTTCTTCAAGAAATAGCGCCCAGCCTCAATTAGTGTACGTTTCGGTATCAAACCCACAATCTCCGTTCCTGTGACACGAATGCCACGGTTTTGGGCGCAACGGCACACTTCATCAAAAGCGACATGCAACGGTGTGACGTTGATATTGGTAATATTCATAGAAACTTGGGCAATGCCGTATTCATCGATAAACCAACCTATGGCCTTCGTGTCCTTCAACGTTCCGGGCTGCATAATGGGATTACCGTTCTCGTCCTTCTTCGGTTTGCCCGTTATAGGATTGCCATCGCGCACAGGACGACCTTTCTCTCGAACATCAAAAGCGATGGCATTGGCTCGACGCGTACTGGTTGTGTTCAGATTAAAATTTACAGCAATGAGGAAGTCACGTGCGCCAACAGCAGTACAACCTGTACGAGCTATACCTTCGTCAAATGGTCTAGCACCAAAGTCCGGCTGTTTCCCCTCTGTAGACAGTTTTTCTGCTAGAGCCTCATATTCGCCTTCACGACAAATTGCAAGGTTTCTTCTTTCCTCTGTAAAAGCTGCAGCCTCATAGCAGTAGCAAGGTATTGAAAGTTCAGTGGCAATACGTTCAGCCAACTTACGTGCCAACACAGCACATTCTTCCAACGTAATTCCAGACACTGGAATGAGCGGACACACATCTGTAGCACCCATTCTGGGATGTGCACCGTGATGATGTCTCATATCGATGAGCTGTCCAGCCTTGCATACACCTCTGTATGCTGCCTCTACTACAGCGTCTGGTTCACCCACGAATGTAACAACAGTACGGTTTGTAGCCTCACCAGGATCCACATCAAGAAGTTTTACACCCTTCACTGTTTCGATAGAATCTGTGATTTGCTTGATTACGTTGAGATTGCGTCCTTCGCTGAAGTTAGGCACGCATTCAATAATTTGTTTTGCCATAGTTTTTGTTAGCAATGAATAATTGACAGGTTAAAAGTTTTTTGCAAAGGTAGTCCTTTTGTATAACAATACAAAAAAAATAGATAAAAAAGCTGCTATATTTATTTAATTTAAGGTTTTGCAAAATAGAAAAACATCGAAAAAGGAAACAACGAATAATGCTTATGCATCAATACCCTGTATATTGAACGGTCATATTTGGGGAGTTGTAATTCTACTCTGCCAGCAATATAAAAACAACCACCCTGCACAACCAATGCAGGGTGGCTATTATCAATATAAGTTTTCTTACCAATGTTTTTTAAAAATGAATACCTTTTTCATTACTCACTAACAATCGGAACAATGCTGCTGTCAACACCAAACAAGGGTGTGGCAAGTTTGTCTTCAGCGACATTGTTATTTCTTGTCGTAAGCATGCACAGGATAGTCGATGGTGAAATGCAGCCCTCGGCATTCCTTCCGTTCAATTGCCCAACGAGTAATGAGATAACCCACATTAATCATATTGCGAAGTTCACAGATATCCCTGCTGGCTTTCACACGCTTAAAGAGATTCTCGGTTTCTTCATAGAGCATGTCCAAACGGTCCCAAGCCCTCTTCAAACGCAAGTCACTACGCACGATACCCACGTAGTTAGACATAATTTGTCCTACTTCCTTTACCGACTGTGTTATCAAGACTTTCTCCTCATTGGTCATTGTCCCCTCATCGTTCCATTCAGGCACTTTCTCATTGTAGTCATAAAGATCAATGTGCTCTAATGAATGTTTTGCTGCTGCATCAGCATAGACAACTGCCTCAATCAGCGAGTTGCTTGCCAGACGGTTGCCACCATGCAATCCTGTACACGAACATTCGCCGATGGCATAGAGTCGCTCAATGCTACTGCATCCGTTCAGGTCAACCTTGATTCCACCACACATATAGTGAGCAGCTGGACGAACAGGAATGTAGTCGGTAGTGATATCAATACCCATCGACAGACACTTTTGGTAGATATTGGGGAAATGCTTGCGAGTTTCTGCTGGATCTTTGTGCGTTACATCCAGACAGACATGGTCAAGTCCATGAATCTTCATTTCTTTGTCAATGGCACGAGCCACAATGTCACGTGGTGCGAGCGAGAGTCGTTCGTCATATTTCTCCATGAAACTTTCACCATTCGGCAGACGGAGAATACCACCGTAGCCTCGCATAGCTTCTGTAATGAGATAAGCCGGATGAGTTTCTGAAGGCGAATGCAACACCGTGGGATGAAACTGCACAAATTCCATATCTGCCACGGTACCCTTTGCCCTGTACACCATAGCAATACCGTCGCCAGTGGCAATAATAGGGTTCGACGTGGTTTGATATACTGCCCCGACTCCACCTGTACACATCAGTGTTACCTTCGATAAGTAGGTGTCCACTTTTCCCGAATCTGGATTCAGCACATACGCACCATAACAATTGATATATGGAGTGCGCCTTGTAACGCGAGCCCCAAGATGATGTTGCGTGATAATTTCCACTGCGAAATGATTTTCCTTTACCTCAATATCGGGATTGTTGCGCACAGCCTCCATCAGACCACGCTGAATCTCAGCACCTGTATCATCGGCATGATGAAGTATACGGAATTCCGAGTGACCACCCTCACGATGTAAATCGAAGGAACCATCTTCTTTCTTGTCGAAGTTCACCCCCCAGTTCACCAGTTCATTAATCTGTGCAGGTGCGTTTCTCACCACCTGTTCCACTGCTTTGCGGTCACTGATATAGTCACCAGCAATCATAGTATCTTCTATGTGCTTTTCAAAATTGTCAACAGCCAAGTTTGTTACCGAGGCTACGCCCCCCTGTGCGAAGCTGGTGTTCGCTTCATCGAGCGAAGTTTTGCATATCATGCAAACCTTTCCCTTCTTGGCACGCGCCACCTTAAGGGCATAGCTCATTCCAGCCACCCCTGCACCGATTATAAGAAAATCATACTTATAGATCATAAATGTAATAGTTTGATGCTGCAAAGATACTCTAAAATCAGCATACAGCAAAATTATTCTTCTGTTTTTATGGCAACGCATGTTGATATGTCATTAAAAAATTGTATCTTTGCAAAAGATTATTATAATCTGACAACAACTACTAAAAATTATATACACAAAACATCATGAAAAGTATTTTAGAAAACAGACCTGCTCTGAAGCAGGAAATTGAGAAGATTGCAGAAGTGGCCGGTTATTTGTGGCAGAATGGATGGGCTGAGCGTAATGGCGGAAACATCACTGTGAATATCACAAAGTTTGTGGATGACGACATCCGAAAGATGCCCGCCATCAGTGAAGTGAAGCAAATCGGCGTCACCCTTCCGCTGCTTAAGGACAACTACTTCTATTGCAAGGGCACAGGCAAGCGTATGCGCGACTTGGCACGATGGCCCATGGACAATGGCTCTGTAATACGCATCCTCGACGATTGCGCAAGCTATGTCATCATTGCCGACAATCTAGTTCAACCCACCAGCGAGCTACCCAGCCACCTTACTGTGCACAATCACCTCATTGAAAAGGGTAGCAATTACAACGCAACGGTGCATACTCACCCTATAGAACTGGTTGCCATGAGCCACAACCGCGAGATGTTGGGCAAGGACGTGCTCTCTAAAATATTATGGAGCATGATTCCCGAGACTAAGGCTTTCTGTCCGTTAGGACTGGGCATCATCCCCTACCAACTGCCAGGTAGTGTTGAACTGGCCGATGCCACTTTGAAAGAACTAGACGACTACGACGTAGTGCTATGGGAGAAACATGGCGTATTTGCCAAGGGTCTCGACGTGATGGATGCTTTCGACCAAATTGACGTGCTCAGCAAGGCTGCCAAGATTTACATTGATGCCAAATGTATGGGATTCACGCCAGAGGGCATGAGCGATGAGCAGATGAAGGAAATGTCCGTTGCCTTTAATCTGCCAAAATAATCCAAACTCACAAAAACCATTTATCACCTCATATGTTAATACCAAACAGAAAGGGATACTCATAGACAAAATTCGAAAATAACAAAGCATCAGGGGAGATTTTATGAAAAATCTCCCCTGATGCTTTGACAGAATAATACTTCTTATTGAAGAAGATGATTATTTAACATTTTCACGTTTCTCATGAATTTTCTTGATGCGAAGGAGCAGGTCATCGTAGTGCAAACGATTAATAGAATTCTTTGCACTAGCATTCTGCTGCATCTTGACAAAGTCCTCAATCTTGTTGAGATGAAGCAGTGCATAGAGCGTTGCATCGCTGTTCAGCGGACTGGTGTTGGCCGGACGGTTCTGCATTTGGTTGCCTGAGGCTTGTGAACTGGTTGTCTGAGGTTGTGGATTCAGGATGGCGTCCATTCGGTCAACATAGTAGCGCTCAATCTGACGACGCATAGAGTTATCTTTCTCATTGTTGCTATTGAGCGGTTTCCAAACAGTTGCGAACACATCGTTGAGCCAATCATCAACAGGATAGACACCCTGATTGTGTTGGTTAGCAAGCAGTGTGGGTGCCAACAAATATGCAAGAACCGATGTGGCACGGGTGACCATCTCCTGTCCAGGATCGAGACCTAGCTTTTCAACAATGCTCTGCGGATAAAGCCAATGTTGTGGTTCAATAATATTTCTGCCAATCCAGTCAATGGCTTCCTTCTGAATGGACTTAGGTGCAAATTCGTGACGCTTCATGCCAGGGATAGTATTGGTATAGCGACCATAGATGTTGCGCTGTACGTGTCCACAGTAACGTTGATACTGCTGGCTAACCGACTTGTACATTTCGTTGAGGTCGTCATACTGTCCGTCGGGCTGTGCTGTCCATGTCTCCAAATTTTCAATGACTCGCTTTAGGTTCTTTATGCCATAATCGCTAGCCTTCATGTTGTTATCGCCAATACTTTCAGTCTGGCTGCGGGGATCTTGTCCGCGTCCCTCATCACCACAGTAAGCCACATGAGGGTTGTTACGAAGCATCTCTGTCACTTGTTTTCGCAAAGCATCCTTTTCCTTGTATGGATCTTTGAATTCTGGACGATACTGGTAGCCCCATTTGATGGCCCACTTGTCGTAGTCGTTGATGCGTGGGAAGAGTCCCTTCTCACTAATCTTATCTTCGGGCTGAGCCACATAGTTGAAACGGGCATAGTCCATTATACTGTAGGTGTGACCATGAGCCTCAACCCATTTTTTGTCACGTAGTTTCTCTACCGGAGTGAAATAACTGGAAATCATATTGTGACGGAGACCTAGGGTATGTCCCACTTCATGGCTGCTGACAAAGCGGATGAGCTGACCCATGAGTTTGTCATCGAGTTGCATTTTCTGAGCACGTTTGTCAAGCGGTCCACACTGTGTGATATACCATTTACGAACAAGGTTCATCACGTTGTGGTACCAGCACACATGAGCTTCCATGATTTCGCCTGAGCGTGGGTCAATAATATGAGGTCCATAAGCGTTCTCCGTCTCACTTGGCAAATAGCGGATAAAACTGTAGCGTGCATCGTCTGGACTAATGCTTCCGTCAGCAGGCACTTCCTTGGCCACGATAGCATTCTTAAAGCCAGCAGCTTCGAAAGCCACATTCCAGTCGTTCACACCAGCGATGAGATAGGGAACCCATTTCTTTGGTGTAGCAGGGTCGATATAATAGACTATCGGTTTTTGGGGTTCTGTAAGTTTGCCGGCGGCGTAAGCCTTCGGATCTTTTGGTTCCAAACGATAGCGCGCGGCGATGTTGTATTTCTTGGATGGAGCAGAGTCGGAGAACTTGGTGATGCGATTGACGAAATAGCCAACTCGTTCATCCTCAAATCTTGGCTGCATGGGAGTCTCTGGCAGCAGAACGATACTGGTGTTGAGACTCAGTGTGATGAATCCTGTGCGACTTGCAGGAGTAACACTTGCACTAGGCATTCCTCCGGGACGTGCATTAGCTCCGCCGCCGCCTGCAGTATAGGTGCGCAATGTATTCACCTCAATATTGATGGGGAAAACTTTCATGGTATCAATGAAAGTGCGGTCGGGAGACACTCCACCGATGCCCAATTGAGTCTTTGTATTGTTGGCAATACTGATAGTACTGTTGTCCTGTACGAACAAGTTGGTGACATCAATAAGACGTGCACCGGATTCCTTGTTTTTGCCGATGACATCGAACTTCATCACAATCGGATTAACGGTAGAGATGTCCACTAGATGGCTCATGTCCTCTTTTGCGTCGGAAACTTGTGTCTTAACATATGTGCGCATGAAGATGGTACTAGTGTCTCGTTCCTCAAAATAGATGGCCGATTCGTTGGCTTCTTCGCCAGGCAGTTTGGAGAAACCTTCCGGTACGCTCACAAAACGAGAAACAACAAGAAGCATTCTGCCAAACATTTTCTCAGGAATCTCGAAATACCACTTCTTCTCAATGTGGCGAACTGTAAACATTCCCTCTTGCACAGAGCCGCCTTTCTTGATAAGATCTTCGTAGGCATTGACTTTCTTCTTAGCTTCAGGAGCGTTGCCTGGAGCTCCTGGATGTCTGCCGTGTCGTGACTGAACATTGGCAGAGTCTTTTTTTACAACGGTTGTGTCGTCAGGAATAAAAAAAAATTGCATGGAGTTGGCAGAATGTATGCGGACTCCTTGCAACATAAGCATTGCTAATAGAGCTAGTGCAAAATGTTTCATAATGTGTCGTTAAGTTTTTAGATTTATATTGTTTTTTTCTTTTAGACGTTTTAGGCTGTCAGTCGTATAATAAGATTAATTATTTTTTGCGTTTGTTGTGTTTCCTTATGATGAGGTTTATACAAATAAGGAGCGAATGTTTGAGATTAATGATACCAGAAAGATAATCGTTCTGCTTTCGTGGTTCACTTTGACATAACATTCGCTCCTTTTTTTGATGAATTTATATGGTGATGCTATTCGTCTGTATTCAGTGTCAAGTTAGGATTCTTTTCGCGTGCAGATTTCGGGAATGGGATGATATATAGGCGCGAATTGGGTAACAGTGTGTAAGTCTTTTGTGGCACTTCCTTGTTTACCACAGGAAAAACACGTGTGATGGTCTTTGCGTATTCACTTTCAGTATTAAAACGTTTCAAATCCCAGAATCGATGGAATCCAAACAACAATTCTTTACGACGTTCGGTGATGATTAGCTTTATCATGTCAGTCTGAGAACTTGGGGCGACTTCTGCTTGGTAGCCGTAAATTCGCTTTATGCGTAAATCGTTGATGTATTGCATAGCAGCACTGTTGTTTCCCAAGCGTGCGTTTGCTTCAGCAGCAATAAGCATGACTTCTGCAGTTCTCAAACCGACGGTAGCATAGTAGAAACGGTTGAGAGTGGCTGTTGTCTGCCAAATGGAAGCACCAGAACCAAAATCGTAATAGTATGCATAGCTTGACTTGTCTGACTGCACGAAGAATAAGGAATAGCGACGGTCGTTTACTTGATCGAACATCTCTGTAAGTTCGGGGCTAATCTGTCCATAATTATAAGCGATAGAGCCAGTAAAGCCTACGGAAGCAGTAGTTGCATCAAGAACTTCAGGATTGCCACTTTTTCCACCAGTATAGCGATAATCTGTATTGCTGGTTACCTTGGAGATGGTAGTATAGTCGACAAGAGCATTGTTCAAACTCAGACATTTCTCGGCAGCATCCTTTGCTTCCTGCCAGTCACGATGGAAAAGACAAACAAGCGATTTCAGTCCGTAACCATAAGCTAGTGAGGGGTGTCCGAGGTTGAGCGGTTTCTCCTGCAGATAAGGAAGAGCTTCGTTGATTTCCTTCATGATGAACTGATACGTCTCCTCCACTGTTGATTTATTTGGAGAAGCCTCCAAGTCATATTTGTCCATGATAACAATTCCTCCATCTGTCTTTGCTGTGGCTGGGTCGTATGCCTTGGCATAGTTGTTCAATACCACAAAATGCTCCCAAGCCCGCAAAAGTCTAGCCTCTGCTTTGCCCAATTTCTTGATATCGTCGTTACCATAGCTGTCGTCAATATTGTCTATAATGATGTTATAGCGCAAGATGTACATGTAAGCATTTTCGTATAGATTGTTCTGTGCCAGTTCCTTGCGGTTGGCATTCTCATTGAAAGTAAAATTGATGCCATCCAGTGAAGTGTTCTCATTACCAATGATATTACCTTCACGGGCATAAGAGTCGTCGGTAAGCAGAGCAAAACTCGTCGGCCAATAAGTTCGGTTGGGGAAAACTACGAGTTCATAATAAGTGTAAGCCGAATCAACGGTGATGGCTCCCTTTGGCGTAATGTCAATATAGTCGTCGCATGCGGCAAACATGGCTACAGCAACGAACAGTATGGAATATAATAGTTTACGCATGATAATTATCTTTTATTGAATTAGAAACTTGTTGAAAAACCAATGGAGAAAGTGCGAGGTTGTGTAACTGTACGTGTGCCAGAATTCAGACCATACGATTCGGGATCGATATCCTTGCCTGCCTTGCACCAATAGAAGAGATTGTTTATTTGGAATGTAAGTTTGGCAGAGTTGATACCAATCTTTTCGCACAACAATTTTGGTAAATTATAGGCCATACTAATGCTACGCATCTTCAAGTAGTCTGCAGACTTGACTTGCTGGTCACAATATTTCCACCATTCATTAAAATTGCTTGCATACTGGCGTCCTGTTGCATCCATATCGAGATAGAGCCGCACACCTTCGTTGTTGGCATTTGTCCAACGGTCAAGAATATGTGTGTCGCGCATGGTATAGCCACCTTCAGAAAGGTCGGCCACATCAAGTCTCAACTTGTTTCCGCCAGCATAGACAAAAAGCGCATTCAGTTCCAATTCTTTGAATCGAAGGTTCAGTCCGAATGAACCATTGTATTTAGGTGTGAGCGATCCCATGTTGACCAACGCATCGGTTCCCTTTAGAGTCGAGGTTGTCGTAACGCTGGTAACATTGCCATTTGCGTCGAATTCTGCCATTTCCTTACCATTCTGGTCGATAATGACGGGATAGCCGTTTACCACTCGGCTCAAGCGATAAGCCCAAAGAGTGTTGAAACCTGTTCCCCTCTTGAAATAGTTTGTTGGTGAGAGGATGTAGTTGCTGGCGCCCCATGTAGGATCCTCGTCAACAGCCTTCACCTCGTTATTGTTGTGAGCGTGTATCAAACTGACAGAGATATTCCAGTTCTTAGTGTTAATGATGCTAGCGCTAAGGGAGAATTCAATGCCTCGGTTGCGTATTTCACCATTGTTTACCACACGGCTTGTTGCTCCAAGTGTAGAATCCATGTAACGGCGAACAAGCAGGTCGCTACCATAGCGGTTGTAGTATTCGATACTTCCCGACAGACGGTTGAACAAACGGAAATCGAGTCCGATATTTGTTGTTGCTGTTTTTTCCCAGCGTAGTTTCGGGTTGGGAAGGTCGTCATTGTCATAGTCAAGATAGGTAAAGCCTATTGGCTGCAAACTAGTTGAAATGGTCTTGTATTTGGCAATGAAATAGGTAGTGCTGCTTTGGTCAACATTACCATTAATACCATAAGTAGCACGCAACTTCAAATAGTCAACCCAAGAAACCTTTTCCATGAATTTTTCACCAGTGATATTCCATCCAGCACCTATAGACCATAATGGGTGCTTCTGCTCTTTTGTATCCAATCCGAACAAGTCAGCTTCGTCCCAACGAACGCTACCTGTGAGACTATACTTGTATTGATAGGAATATGAAGCATTGGCATAGAACGATGCGTAACGATGGAAAACGTCAGATTTGACAGGAGCAGGGCTACTCACTTTGACATTTTTTCCCAATAGCATGCTTTCCAATCCTGTAGTGTTGAGAGATTCCCAATCAGAACGCTGACCTGAAAGAGATTGCGGATTGAATCCGTAGATGAGTTGTTCTACGTTCATGGGGATTCTATTCTGGCGGAACTCAAGGCCGGTAATAGCATTCACAGAGTGTTGACCAAAGGTTTTATCGAAATTCAATTGATTGCGGAATGTATAGCGTTTCGATGTAGACGCGAGTTGATAGTATCTTGCTCCTTCGGGCAGTTGCGACTGTCCATTGGGATCAACCAGAGCATTGTGAGACATGCGCATGGCGTAGCTGTCTTTGTCGCTTGTCATTTCGAATTTTCTGTCGGCCCACTCATATTGGAACATCATGTTGTAGCGGAACATCTTGAGAAAACGCACCTCGGCATTGACGAACGGACGAATGCGGAGATTGCGAGAGCTGCCAATGTTTTCATGAAGAACATCCATCACGTTGAATGTGAATGGCATGAATATTGGGTTGTCTTTGTAGAGTGCGATGTTGCTGCCATTAGTTGCACTACCGATGTATCCTCCTACATTGGCATATGGTTGGTAGACAAGATTACCGTTGTTGTCATAGATAGTAGTGAATGGTTCCTGAATGTTTTGGTCAATATTCATATCGGCATCCTCGCTTTTGGTGATTCTGGTGTCAATACCAGCTCTAAGCAAAAGCCATTTCTTGATTCTGAAATTAGCCTTGTAGTAAAGTGAGAAAGCGTTACTCTTGTCGGACAACTTCCTATTGTTATTGTGCTCATAGTTAAATGACACGAAGTTGTCACTATTGGTCGACAGGCTCTTTAATGCTACATTGTAACGCTGTGTTACTGCAGAACGCCATACATTGTCACGGAATTGGTCGTAGAAGTTATTGTTGCGCCACTGAGCGAGAGTTTGGTTCACTTCGTTATCGGAAATAATCCCTTCAGCCTGGTCGCGATAAAGCTGGTAAAGTGGGCTATAGTAGTTGGTACCCATTGTGTTGAAGAAGGTTTCTTCTCCACCAGCATTGGCCACGCGAGCCTTATACATTTCTGTTTGGAATGATAGATAATCGCTGGTGTTGGCATAGTGCATACTTTTGAATGTGGGCTTTGTGCTGATATACCAGTCGGCATTCACGTCAAGTATCACGCCAGACTCTTTGGCCTGTTTGGTTGTTACCACAATCACGCCATTAGCTGCAAGTGCTCCATAAATTGATGCAGCGGCAGCATCTTTCAGCACAGTTACAGACTCTACATTGTATGGGTTAATTTCATCGAGGGTAAGATTAGTAGCCATTTCGTCAACGACAATCAGAGGTTGAGTGCCTACATTGTTTGAGAAAGTACCGATTCCACGGAGAATAGGCTTGTTCTCACCGGTGTTTGGGTTGATGTCCATGCGCAAGCCGGCTACTTGGCCTTCTAGTGCCGAATTGATGTCTTTGTGCATTTGCTGAGTCAATTTCTTGCTATCGACAAAACCATAGGAGGCAGTGCTACGCTCCTTGCTTATTTTCTGGTATCCGGTGCTTACCACAACGGCTTCCTCCAATTCGATAGTCGCATCCTTCATTACCACATTGATGTTGGTTTTGCCCTTGACATTTGTCTGGTATGGATTCATTCCAACAAAACGGAAAACAACTACCGCGTCGTCGTTAGGAACATTCAGCATGTAGTTTCCGTTGGTATCGGTTGACGTGCCGTCATTTGTTCCTTTGATTGTGACATTGACTCCAGGCAGAGGATCTTTGTTTGAGTCGGTCACTTTACCACTGATGGTTTTTCTTCCACCCTTGCCAGAAGGAGCTTGCTTTACCTTATTAATATATATAAACTGATTCTGAACGCTACATTCCAGCGGTTTGTCTTTAATGAGCAGGCGAACAGCATCGGGAGCTGTCAGGCCAGAAATGTCACTACTTGCAGTCATATTGTCCACATCGGAATAAGTAAACTGAACACGGTAGTAGCCCGATTGGCGTTCAATGTTGCGTAGAGCGTCTGACAATTTGATGTTTTTGCATTTACATGTGATTAGTTTCGATGCTGTCTGTGCGCTTACGTTGAGCGGAATGCAGCATAGCATGAATATGGCTATCGTCATATTCATGAATGTTTTAAGGGTTAATAGCTTTTGCATAGATGCTTTTTGTTGTTAAACTGTTTGCTTGAAAACGAATGAAAAGCATCATCGGTTACCGCGAATGCAGAAAAATATTACCTGACAATGATATTTTTTCCGTATGCAGTAATATTTGTGTGAAGAAGTTTGTTCAGTTTGTCGAGGGTCTGTTGGAGCGTTTCCTTACGAAGAGCGCTAAAGTGAATTTTCTCGTTCAAACACTCTGTGTTTTCAAACACCACTCCTACATTATACCAGCGTCCTATTTCCTGAAGAGCAGTGACAAGAGTTTGGTTCTGGAAGTAGAAGAACCCTTCTGTCCATTGAATAGCGGCATAGGTGTCAACTGCGTGAACATTTATCCGACCCTCCTTGTCGATGTTGGCCCCTTGGCCAGGATATATTACGATGCTGGTCGATGTATTGTCGGCATTCAGAATCTCCACGGAACCTTTTACCAATGCCACTTGTGTGCACTCTGTTGGATAATTGCGGAAGTTAAATTCCGTGCCAAGCACTTTAACGTTCATCTTATTAGTGCTCACGATAAATGGACTGCTCTCATTGTGCGCCACCTTAAAATACGCCTCGCCATTCAGGACAACATTGCGCGCGTTGGCAAATGATGTGGGAAACTCAAGTGAGCTCTCTGCATTGAGCCATACCTCAGAGCCATCGGGCAGAATCACTTTCAAGTCCATGCCTCGAGGTGTTTTCAGTGTGCGCATGCCATCTTTTTGTTTGATTGAAGAATTTGCTCCTCGTGTATTGTTGGAGAATGTCATCTCTTGCATTTTTTTCCCCTGCACTCCTTTGAAGAAAGATATGGAATCTTGAGGCTTAATGGTTTGCTCGTTCTTACCGTCAATCAGCATGGTGAGGTTCTGTGGACTTTCATCGTATTCCATAACCACCAATTGGCCTTCGACGCCTTCTTTCTCTGTAAAATAATTGTAAGCAATAACAAACAACAGCATGGCTGCAGCACCACTGAGTGCAGCAATCATATATTTGAGCAGGGTGGTATATCTATGCTGGTGTCTTTCTGGTTCATTTATTTGCTCAATCGTTGAACGCACAAACCTCTCCCAAAGTTCATCTGTGTCAGGGACTGTTGCGTCCTCCCGCCTTACGGCCTGCTGAGCCCGCCTTACGGCAATGTATTCCAATCGGTTCTCCTCGTTGGCGAAGAACCGTTGAAGCTCTTCTTCAGAGAACTCCGACGGATTGTCAAGAATCATGACAAGATCTATGTCGCGCTGCTTTTCAGGTTTCATCTTTTTTAAAATACTTTTCTTTAAAACGAATAGGTCTATGTTTCGGTTATTCTCTTTTATATTTTTTAAACTTTTCTCGGATATAGGCAAACGACTTAACCATGTATTTATGAATAGACGCTTCGCTCAATTGCATTTCACAAGCCATGTCAGCATAGCGTTTCCCTTTTAGATAACATTGATGGAAAATGTGTCTCTGCCTTTCGGGAAGTTCGTTTACTATCTGGTGCATATACCGGATTTCTTCTTCCGTCTCGTCAGGATGATGATTGTACCACTCTCGCTCTATCTCCAAAAATATCTTGTGGTGCCCAATCATGGCATGCTGGCGACGAACATGGTCAATGCTACGGTTACGGACAGAAATATATAAATAGGAGTCGACATCGGTGCCTCGCAACTTATCATACATGGACCATGTCTTGCTGAACACTTCACCTACAATATCCTTTGCCCATTCCTCATCGTTCACGATGTCGAGAGAGCAATAAAACAGTTTGGAATAGCTGTTCTTATACAACTCTCCAAATTCTTGTCTCAATATGGCGGCTGCTGTGTCCATTGGTGGATTGCTTGACATACTCCCTGTAATTCTCGACTCTCTCTAAACATTTGAGTTAAATGCAAAGGTAACTAAAAAAATTCAATTGGGGTAATTTCTTAACTCCATTTAACTACCATTACTCTTTTCGCCTGCTATTGTCAAGTCCATTTTATGAATTACATAATTATTTGAGTAATATTATATTATTTCGGGAGCATCATCTTGATTTGGTCGTATGTTACATCCTCAGAACAGTTGTTCTTAATCGCGGTTAGTCCATGCTTGGTTCCAACACGACTTATAGCTTGCAAAATCGCATGTTGCTGTGCCTGCGTTACGAAGTCAGACAAAGGCAACTGACCCTGTTTTACATAAAAAGCCAAGTGGCTCAAGATGGTGGAGAGCGAATAACCACGCTCAGCAGCTATTTGTTCTGGTCGTTTGCCTTGCTGGTACATGTCGAAGGTAATCTGGTAGGTTTCAGACACCTCAGGCTTTTGTTTCTTCTCTTTCTTGATTTCGGTTATGGAATTGCCTTTCAAGTTGTTTTGTACAAGGTAAGTGTTTACGATGCCCACTGCATCCCCGCCATATTTATTCACAAAGGCACGTCCCACATATTGTACGGCAAGCAACGACGGAATATCAGCGGGCAAAAAGTTCACGATGTTGATAATTGCACGCATTTGAATAATATTGTTTGGGTTAATGCCTTGCATATCTGCCTTTTTCTCACGCCACAATAACAGGCGCTTGTATAGTTCCGGATGCTTGACACCCTCCATCGTGACCGCATTCTTTCTACGCTTATGTTTCTGAGGGTTGGTTTCTTCAATTGCTTCGATAGCTGCCTTAGCTTTGAATCTCAGATAGTTTGTTGTGGTGAAGCCTTCCTCATGAATCATCCTAAGTATGCGAAGCTTCATTTCATAGGTAACAGAGATGTCAGCCTTTGCTTCATCGAATTTCTTCTTGATTGCCTTGTTGTCTATAGTGACCGTAGTTTCATCGAGCAATGCCTGCATGATGTCTGCAAGTGTCTTCTGAAAATAACAGGAGCTCTTGCCAACCCGTTGTAGAAACGGTTTGGAGTGAAGTTCCTCTGATGGCATGCTGTTGATTATAGATGTCCACTTTTCAGCTATGCTGACAATGTCAGTCGCGATGCCATGCAGTGCTATACGATGCTTTCGACATAGGTTAGGATAAAGCTGGAAGAAATGCTCGTCGAGCACACGGCTCAACCACTCCTCCTTTTCGTGTAGTTCGGAGAAGTCGAACAGTTCGCGCAACTGTTGAACATAGTATTCCTTTTTAAGAGAAGGTAATTGTTGGATACTTTGAGCAGCGTTGACCTCTTGATTCTGTATATATTGGTTCACTCGCGCATCGATAATGACCGCGCGTTCTGTGATGGGACTTGCCAGTATCATTCCTTCGAGAGTCTTGCAGCGGCTCAATGCTACATATACCTGTCCGGATGCGAACGACAAACTAGCATCAATAATGGCTCGTTCGAAAGTCAATCCTTGACTTTTGTGAATGGTGATGGCCCACGCAAGTCGTAGGGGAAGTTGGGTAAATGTGCCTTGTACGTGGGCTTCAATTTCCTTGCTTTCCTCGTTGAGCACATATTTTGCGTTCTCCCATTCCATGGGTTGAACATCGATGTTGTTTTCATCACCTGGGCAATATACCGTGACTGAGTTCCCTGCGATGGCCGTCACGTGCCCAATCTTGCCATTGTAGTACAAATGCTCGGGCGATGGGTCGTTTTTTACAAACATCACCTGCGCGCCTACTTTCAACGTTAGCTCAGTTTCGGTGGGAAAAGCATATTCCGGGAAAGTCCCTTCGATAGACGCTTGGAATGTAAAGGGTAACGTTTCAAGTTGCTGAAGTCTGGATTCGTTATAGTTTTGTGCTTTTTGATTATGTGTGGTGAGACGTATGTATCCATCTTCGTCTTTCGGTTCGAAATCTGGCATATATCTCTTATTCAGTATATTAAAATCGTTTCTTGTGGCCTTTCCTTCTCGTATGTTGTTGAGCAGATGAAGAAACAATTCGTCGCTTTGTCTGTAAACTTGCTTCAACTCAATTGTCACATATTTAATTGTGCTGAGAGCATGGCTACCAAAGAAAAATGGTGTTTCATAGTATTTGCTTAGCAATGGAGCATCTTGTTCGGTAACAACGGGAGCTAGTTGCTGTAGGTCGCCAATCATCAGCAGTTGTACACCTCCAAAAGGCAAACGGTGGTTACGATAGCGTCGCAACACGTTGTCGATAGCATCAAGAAGGTCGCTTCTCACCATACTAATTTCATCGATGACAAGTAAATCCATAGTGCGGATGATGTTGCGTTTCTCTTTGCTGAAATCAAACTTTTGCTTATACGATGCTTCTGGAACATAAGGCGATAGAGGCAGTTGGAAGAACGAGTGTATAGTTACGCCTCCGGCATTAATGGCCGCAACACCAGTAGGAGCCACCACCACCAACCGTTTGGACAATTTCTCTTTTAGTGTTTTCAAGAAAGTGGTTTTTCCTGTACCAGCTTTTCCTGTTATGAATATGCTGGTTCCTGTATTAGCCACAAAGTCCCACGCCAATCCCAGTTCGTTGTTCACTTCGTTGTTTGTCATAGAGATGCCTTTGCGCTTTGAGATTTTTTATTTATGTTTTTCTGTTTCGATTATCTTGTATAAAAAAAGCGATTCCATACGGAATCGCCTTAAAGAATTATTTTTACAAAAAATTAGTTTAGGGCATTTGCCAACTCGGCACCAGCCTTGAATTTTGCAACTTTCTTTGCAGCAATCTTAATCTTTTCCTTGGTAGCAGGGTTGATACCTTCGCGAGCAGGGCGCTCGTTAACACTGAATGTGCCGAAACCAACTAGGGCAATCTTGTCACCTGCAACGAGTGCATCCTTAACAGCTGCTACGGTAGCATCAAGAGCCTTTTTTGCATCAGCTTTAGACAAACCAGCACCAGCAGCAATCTTCTCAATTAATTCTGTTTTGTTCATGATGTTTAATTTATTAGTGATTAAAAATGTGTGTATTGCCAAAATTCTTCGCAAATATACGTCAAACCTTTTAGAAAACAAACAAAAAAGTAAAAAAAGTGAAGAATTTGATGAAAAAAAATGCTATTACCCCCATTTTTCTACCTTATAACGGATATTTTTCGTAATTTTGCGGCAACTTTAAAGAAAATAGACAGAATTTTATGCGTAGTATACCCACCATAACCAAGAACTTGCTCATTATCAATGTGCTGGTTTTTATTGCTACATATGTATTTGGAAGAACTGGAGCAGACCTTGACAATATTTTTGGTTTACACTTCTTTTTAGCATCTGATTTTCATTTATATCAGCTGTTCACATATATGTTTATGCACGCCAATGTTGAGCATATTTTCTTCAATATGTTCGCGTTGTGGATGTTCGGTTGTGTAGTAGAGAATGTTTGGGGACCTAAGAAATTCATTTTTTATTACATTTCTTGTGGCATTGGTGCAGGTGTCATCCAGGAGATTGCTCAATTCGGTTCTTTCTATATGCTTGCAACTTCCCAGATTGCAAATGTTGGATTCAGTGATTTGCCAATAATTGCAGCCAACTCTCAGGAAATACTTAACCAGTGGACTACTGTGGGAGCTTCAGGAGCCATTTATGCCATTTTGCTAGCTTTTGGTATGATATTTCCAGAAGAGCGCATTTTCATATTTCCATTGCCTGTTCCAATCAAAGCAAAATGGTTTGTGTGCATATATGTGGCCATCGAATTATTCTCCGCCCTCGCGACAACCAACGATAGTGTGGCTCACTTTGCCCACCTAGGTGGTATGCTCTTCGGATTCTTGATGATCAGGTACTGGAGAAAGCATCCCCATGATAATGAATATAGACAAGGAATAGACCGATATTTTTTTGACAAATTGAGGAACAATTGGGAAAAGCACAGCCATAAAAAAGCTAATCATTTTGACCATGAATCTAGTTCGTCGACCAACCCACACCATAAAGATTGGGACTATAATGCACAGAAGAAAGCTGATCAAGAAGAAATCGACCGCATATTAGACAAAATTCGCCGTAGTGGTTACGACAGTCTTACTACAGAAGAAAAACGACGACTTTTTGAAAACGATGGGAAATAAATAGTTATGTTTTTCAAGCAACTTAAGAAATTCACCATACATCTTTTTGTTGGTGCCAATGTGGCGTCAATATTGGTGATGCTGTTGGTGGGATACAGCGATCGGCTGAATCCTGTAGAACATCCTGTTCTTTCGTGTATGGGCTTGACGTTTCCCCTTCTGTTGGTCGTCAACATTCTGTTCTTGCTATTTTGGTTGCTGGTCAAACCACGTTTGGTACTGATACCTGTTTTGGGGCTTATAATAAATTATGTACCCGTGCGCACGTATATTCCGATTAATTTCTATGGGTCATTACCCGATAGCACTATCAAGGTAGTGTCGTACAACGTAAAAAACTTTGAACTGAAAGCAGAAAAAGGTGCCATTCATCCAGCACTGCGTTATCTGATAGACAGCAAGGCAGACATTGTGTGTGTACAGGAAGCAGGATATCATCCACCTGTGAAGAACGAAGAACTAAGAGCGGAATATCCCTATTGTGAAGTCATGAAGTACGGCATGGTGCATCATGCTATTTACAGCAAGTTTCCCATCGTGGGGAAAGAAAGAATCAATTATCCATCCAAGGGGAATGGCAGTACGGCCTTTTTTGTGGAGATAAACGGTAAGTGTGTGTTGATTGTGAACAACCACTTCGAGACCAGCGGGTTGAGCTTGGATGATAGGCATGAAATACAAGAAATAGTGAAAGGTAATACCAACAATGATTCGTTGCACGCGGAATCTAAACGGCTGATTGTGAAATTGGCTGACAAGGCGGTTATTCGAGCTCCTCAAGTGGATGCTGTTGCCGAATATGTACATAGTCATAGCGACATGCCCGTCATTCTTTGTGGTGATTTCAACGACTCCCCTATCTCCTATAGCCGTCATACGTTGGCTCATGAACTTACAGATTGTTACGTGGAGGCTGGATTCGGGCCGGGTTGGACCTATAATAGTAACGGCTTGAAGGTTAGAATAGACCATCTGTTGTGCAACGATTATTTCGTTCCATACAAGTGTATAATAGACAGAAAAATTGCAGCGAGCGACCATTATCCCATCGTTTGTTGGCTGAAAATGCAAGATAAATGACAAAAAATATATAATTAACTGCTTGAAATTTTTCAAAATGTGAAAAAATGCGTATCTTTGCACGCTAATATGCGAATATCTGTCTTGCACGATGGTAAAAGTGCGCTCAAAATAGCATAGAAATATCAATTAAATAATAATATTAAACAATGCAAAACAAAGGTATCGTAATTTGTACAGCCGTCCTTCTGACGCTTGCAAGCATCTTCTACCTGTCGTTCTCTGTAGCTACAAACTATTATGACCGTCAGGCTGCAAAGATTCAGGATCCCGTGGCACAGCAGGACTACAAGGACTCTGTGAAGTATCTGGGAGTTTATTCTTATCAGAAGTGTTTGGAAACCCAGATTGGTCTTGGTCTTGACCTTAAGGGCGGTATGAACGTTATCCTCGAAATCAGTGTGCCCGATGTTGTTGAGACATTGGCCGACCACAAGAGCGACGCTGCTTTTGTGAAGTCTATGACAGAAGCAAAGAAGGAAGAGGAAACAAGTCAGAGAGATTTTATTTCACTGTTTATCGACGCATATCACAAGAATGCGCCAGGTCACCGTTTGGCAGAGATTTTTGCCACTCAGCAGCTCAAGGGTAAGGTTTCTACCCAGAGCAGTGATTCTGAAGTGGAGAAGGCTTTGCGTGCAGAAGTGCAAGCTGCCATCGACAACTCTTTCAATGTGGTGCGCAACCGTATCGACAAGTTCGGCGTTGTTCAGCCAAACATCCAGAAACTGGAAGGTCAGCAGGGACGTCTGATGGTCGAGATGCCTGGTATCCGTGAACCAGAGCGTATCCGTAAGTTGCTCCAAGGTTCTGCAAACCTTGAGTTTTGGGAGACGTTTAACAGTCAGGACATTGCTCCTTATCTTACACAACTCGACCAGCGTATGGCTGGTGTGGAAACCGCAACGACCGATTCAACTGCTGTTGCTCCTGCAGACTCCGCAAAGACAGAGGCTCCTAAGGCAGAAGACAAGCCCAAGTTTGAAATCAAGAAAGACAATCAAGAGGCTGCCGCCGCCAATGTCAGCGAAGAGCAGATTGCCGCTGCCAAGAAGCAGCATCCTTTATTGGCTCTTCTGCAATTAGTTCCCAATGGCTCTAAGAGTATTGTTGCCTATGCCAATGTTCGTGACACTGCTGAAATCAACAAGATTATCTATTCTGAGCAGGCTAAGATGGTTCTTCCTTCCGATTTGAAACTTCTTTGGAGTGCCAAGCCATCGGACATGATGAACAGCAAGAACATTTTTGAGCTTCATGCTCTGAAAGTCACAAATGCGAATGGACGTGCTCCGCTTGAGGGTGATGTAATTACCGATGCCAAGGACGAATTTGACCAACAGTTCGGTCGTCCAATCGTAACCATGCAGATGAACAATGATGGTGCACGTCGTTGGGCAGCTCTTACAAAGGCTAACGTTGGTAAGGCTGTTGCCATCGTTCTTGACGGTGTGGTTTACAGTGCTCCAAACGTAATGACAGAAATTACAGGTGGAAATTCTCAGATTTCGGGTAATTTTACCATTGAAGATACAAAAGACTTGGCTAACACTCTGAAATCTGGCCGTATGCCTGCACCTGCCCGCATCGTTCAAGAAGAAGTTGTTGGTCCAACACTGGGTGCTCAATCTATCCAGCAGGGCATCATGTCTTTCATCGTTGCTTTTGTGCTCCTGATGATTTATATGATTATAATGTACGGGTTCATTCCTGGCATGATGGCCAACTGTGCCCTGATTATCAACCTGTTTTTCACTCTTGGTATTTTGACTTCATTCCAGGCTGCGCTCACCATGTCTGGTCTTGCCGGTATTGTGCTCACCTTGGGTACAGCTGTCGATGCCAATGTGCTTATCTATGAGCGTATCAAGGAGGAAATGCGAAATGGCAAGGCTATCAAGGAAGCCTTAAAGGCAGGTTACAGCAATGCCTTCTCCGCTATCTTCGACTCTAACCTTACGTCAATCATTACAGGTGTCATTCTTCTGTATTTCGGTACAGGGCCTGTAAAGGGCTTCGCCACCACTTGGATCATCGGTATTTTCTGCTCGTTCTTCACAGCCGTGTTCCTTACACGTTTGGTTTACGAGAACCGTTTCAAGAAAGACAAGTGGCTCAACTTGAAATTCTACACCAACATCTCTAAGAACTTGATGCAGAACATGCATATCCCGTTCATGAGCTTCTACAAAAAGACCTTTGTTCTTGTGGTTGCTGCTGTAGTGGTATTCTGTATCAGTTTTGCTGTTCGTGGTTTGTCCAAGAGTATCGACTTCACTGGTGGTCGCAACTATGTGGTAACCTTTGAGAAGTCAGTTCAGCCAGAGGAGATTCGTGGCATCTTGGCTCAGGCATTCCCAGGATGTAATACTGGTGCCATCTCTATTGGTACAGATAACAAGACAATCCGTATCTCCACCAACTATAAGATTGAGAGCAACAGTCCGACGGCTGACGATGAGGCAGAGACAATCCTCTACACAGCTCTGAAGAAAGCGGGCCTGGTATCTCAGGCAAATGTCGAGTCCTTCAAGAACCCAGATGTTCGTGAGGGAGGTTCCATCATTAGCAGTACAAAGGTAGGTCCGTCGGTAGCTAAGGACATCACCTATGGTGCTATCATCAGTGTACTCATCGCTTTGGTGGCCATCTTCCTTTACATTCTGTTGCGATTCCGCAACGTAGCCTTCTCTGTAGGTTCTATCGTTGCTTTGGCAGTGGATACATTGGTGGTTCTCGGTCTCTACTCACTCCTTTGGGGCATTGTTCCATGGTCGCTTGAAATCGACCAGACCTTCATCGGTGCTATCCTAACAGTGATTGGTTACTCCATTAACGACAAGGTGGTGGTGTTCGACCGTATTCGTGAGAACCTTGGTTTACATCCAAAACAAGACAAGCAGAGCTTGTTCAACGAGAGTATCAACCAGACATTGACACGTACCATCAACACATCAATCTCTACATTGTTAGTGTTGCTGTGTATCTTTATCCTTGGTGGTGCAAGCATCCGTAGTTTCGCTTTCGCAATGATTCTCGGTGTGGTATTCGGTACGCTGTCGTCAATCTTCATAGCTTCACCCGTTGCCTACCTTGTGATGGGACGCAAGATTAAGGAAGACGAAATAGTAAAGGACTAATTATTCGTTCATATACGTTAGCAAAAATCCGCATGGCAAACAAGCTATGCGGATTTTTTTTAGGCAACTATATACTATTAAACCACAATTGTTATAAAGAAAGGACACCCCAGTTCGGGATAAGAAACATAGCTTCATCACTCCACATCTTCATATTTTCAAAAAACAACCCACACTTACCTCTATATAACTAAAAACCAATGCTTTGCAGGAATTTATCCTACACTGGAACCCTCACTGGTACCTACACTGAACCTCGCATTGGTTTTTACGTTTTATCCACAAAGAACGTAGAGCTCTCGATAATTCTTTCAGGAGAATCATGACAACACCTTCCGTTGTTGGGTTCTTTTCAATAGGAAGGTGTAGCTTCCTGTTTTGATGCTCCATGGTGACCTCTGGTTTTCATGTGCATACCACTTTGTCTGAGGAATTGTGACAGATATTCTCGAAAATTTGGAAATCGAAGGTTTTTGTTGTATCTTTGTAGTTGGAATCTCAGAGATAGTCATCAAACCATACGTTTAGTTCGTTTCATTCATGTTATCATCACCTGGTTTTTGTGAAACCAAAGTCAGTCGCCCGGAACCTAAAACGGTATTTTTCAGTGAGGGTTTTAGTGCGGGTTCAGT